>CAYFQW010000050.1:0-2845 GCA_964345475.1 uncultured Raoultibacter sp. | reverse complement strand
CCCAGGCTCTATGAGCTAGCAAAGGGCTCCGCCGTTTTAGAAAAATAGTCTTCGGGTAGATGGGTGCAAATAAAATCTATAAAATCTCGTGCTGCATCGCACAACATATGACCAGTGCTCCAGACCAAGGAGACGGGATAATACATAGGTGCTGTCTGAACCCTGAATCGTACAATATTGGGGTCATGTTTGTATCGAGCATAAATTGTGACGGACTTAGGATAGGATAAAAAAGTATCGTTTCGTAAAATATATTGAAGCAGTCAACTGGTGCGGGGCGACTACGATTGTTGTTGCAACAGAGTTGTAAGTGCCCTGCACTATCAGGTAGCCTGCTTTATGCCGCCTAGATTACAGGCAGCATCGAATTACGGTATTATAAATAAGAGCGTGAGAATACTGCAAACAAAGAACATTGTGCGCGAAAAAGGTCTTCAAACAGCAGGGTAGGGGTATATGCAAACTAAAGAAGAGTACAAGGGCCAAAGACCCTTGGACATGAAGGAGCTGTGCGAAATCGAGCTCGGGCTTCTCAAAAAATTTGATAAGTTTGCCCAGGAAAACGGGCTCAGATACTGGGTAATGTGGGGAACTCTTTTAGGAGCCGTTCGGCATCAGGGCTTTATCCCCTGGGATGACGATATTGATATTTCAATGCCGCAAAAAGACTATCTTCGACTTATTGAGTTAATGAAGGAGAACCCAGAGCTCATAGCAGGCACGCGGCTTAACGCATTTGAAATAGATGAGGGATATACGCGTCCGTTTGCAAAACTCTGCGATACGAGAACCGTCCTCTTTGAGGATTTTGATATTAGCTTTGTCGAAGAGGGCGTATATATCGACATCTTTCCTATGCTTCCCTTGCCAGACAGCCCCAGATCCCGTCAGGCCCTTCGTAAAAGGTGGAGGGCGAACTTCGTCATGCTTGGCCTTTCAAAGGGCAGACTAGTCAAAGTTAAGAACCCCCTCGTAACCCTTGCAAAGAGAGTCTTGAGGATTTTTGCTCGAGCCACAGGCTATAAATTCTTTTTGCGAAATATTTGCCGCGATGTCACTTCGCCCATTTTTGAATTTGAAGAGGTCGAGTATTGCATCGGCGTTGATGAGTCTGACACGCAGTTTAGAACGGAATGGTTTCAAGACCAAAATCGCCTTCAGTTTGAAGACACCCTAGTCCCCGTACCTGCTGGTTGGGATGCTGTTCTTCGTACCTGTTACGGTGACTATGGCAAGCTGCCTTCACTCGAGGAGCGCACGGGGCACCCTTCTCTTGCGTATTGGAGAAAACCTTGCCGTTCTGCTTCTGCCGATCGTTGATTCTATCCACAGGCAAAAATGAGCATGTGGTTGAATTGCGAACTTAGCTGAACACATGGTATACATTCATCGTTTTCGCAGTTAGCTGAACAGAGCCAGATTTCTTTTTGCGCCAAGATTCTTAAATATCCAGCGGTTTCGTTACCTCTATTGATGTTCAGATGGGTTTAAGAGCATAGCTTCGCCCACCTTACAAGATCTGCCTGCAGACTCAACTGTACGGGTTGTTTTGTGCTATTCGATTATTTTATAGATCGCCTAGATCAGTGGATCCAGGCCTCTTATCTTGCGTTCTTTATTGAGCCCCCCTAACGTTAGGTTAAGTTCAGAATAATCCAGCTTCTCAAAGCCTAAGGCAGCCATAAGCGCATCTGCTGCTTGAGGTTGTGCTGCTTTAAGCATGGCTAAAGAAGACAGCCCGGCCAAAGAAGTGCGCGGTTGTGAATTTATTTGCGACATAACAAAGGCGAGATCGTGTCCGTCCAATTCATCAAATGAAATGCCCCTTGCCTTAGGAAGCAGTTTTCTAATTTCCACGTGGCACTTTTCACATGCTCCTTTTTGTTGGGACTGTCGCGGATCACAGTAGTACACTTTAGTACGTGCCTTCCCGCCGAAGACCGAGCGTTCCAGCGCATCGGTATCAACGAATTCAGTGCCGTTGTCGGTGAGGATAAGGCCGAATAGCTGTTGGAAGGTCTTTTTACCAAGGCATCTTTCCAACGAGTCGAGCGTCGCTGCTACGGCGCTCGACGTCTTTTCGGGCAGAAGGGGTGCAACCTGGACTTTGCACGACCTCAGGTAAAGGGTGAGGATACATTGCCTGTCGCGGCTTTTGCCTATGGCCGTGTCCATTTCACAAGCCCCAGCCCGTTCATCGTCGGAAAGCTCGCAAAACGCGCTGTAGGAACGTTCGTCCCCGTGGAGAATAGAAGGATTTTCGACGTGCCGTCTTCTGGGCTTATATCCTACTTGGCGCCTAAGCTGGGCGTTAGACATCCCTCCATAGCCTTGAGCTATCCAGCGATATATCGTTGTGGGATGAACCTTAAACCCTTCGGCTCTTCCCTGAGCAATCTGTGAGGGAGCAAGCCCTCGTAAAACATCGGTGCGGATATGTGCCATCATTAATTCAAAATCGCTCTCTTTGGCATTAAGGCCTTGTCTGGCCCCAACCAAAAGATCATCGGCAAGCACCTGGGCTCTTGTCGCAGAGTACTCGCATCTCCATTTCTTGGAGCAGTGGTAGCGCCGGTACTTGCACCCATTACAGACTCCCGGCCATCGATTAAGCCTGAGGCAAACATCTTCGGGAACATCTCCGACCTGCTCTCCCTTACCCGGGCCTTTACAGACAGTGCGGTTGCGCTTTATCTCTTCGGTAATCGCAGCAGGGCTTCGACCGAGGTCTCGGGCAACTGAGCGTGCCGATTGGTTTTTGTCCATTGCCCGCTCAATGGAGGCCCGCTCTGCTTTAGTGAGCCTGAAATACTTCTTCTGCTTCTTTTTCTTCATGATAGTTCCT
>CAYFQW010000049.1:0-3398 GCA_964345475.1 uncultured Raoultibacter sp. | reverse complement strand
AATATGAAATTATTTTAATATTGGATAAAATTTAATACATAAATTATTCAAATTGTTCTTAAAAAATAATGAATTGTATTAATTATCATATTGATTTTATAATACAATATTTATTTTCAATGCATATATACATTTTGTTAAAAAAAATGTTAAAATATCTATATTAAATTAAAATATGTTTTTATTAATATTAAGAGGATTATATTTGAAAATTAAGCTATTCTAATTTAAATAATATAAAAAATACAATATATAATATATTGCTTATCGATTAAAAGTATATTTTTCAAATATCTTAAGCAATATACCATTATCAAAATGAGGAAAAATAATGAAAATAAAAAGTTATATTATAACCATATCATTAGTTTTAATTATAATTTTTGCTTTAAATATAGTATCTGCTCAAGATAACACATCTAATGCAACTACAATACAAGAAAGTAATGATATAGTTATATTAAATGAAGGAGGAAGTTATGATAGTCAAATATATTCACAACATAACATTAAAACAGGTTCTGACAGTGCCACTATTCAGAACACTATTAATACGATGAAGGATGGTGACATTCTTAACTTCGAAACTGGAACTTACAAAGACATATGTATTTATGTTAATAAAAGCATTACAATAAACGGTAATGGAGCTGAATTAGTAGGATATGATACCCCTTCTAAAATCAATACTCCAGAAATTATCTATAATAGCACTAATGATGGAGGATATGCAATTGGAAATTTTGCTACATTATATATTGTTAAAGCAGATAATGTCATGATTAACGGTTTAAAAATAACTGGTGGTGTAAATAGTGCCACTACTTATTCTAATGCATTATTATATGCAATGAACTCAAATAATTTAACTCTCAAAAACAATGTTTTAGATGGATCTTCATGGGGATTATATTTCCAATACTGTGCAGATGGACATGTAATAAACAATACCATTAAAAATCAAGCAGTAACTGGATTTTTAAACTTCGGATCTGCAAGAACTGAAATTGAAAACAATACAATAATCAATGCTAAAAATCATGGTATTGATGTAAGACACGGAACTGGACCAAATGTTCAAGTTATTAATAATACTGTAATTGGTTCAAAAGAGGGAATTTATTTAATGCATTCTGCTGGACACACCGCAGTTAACAATACCTTAATTAACTGTACTATCAGTTCCATTACTTGTTACGGTTCATCTAATGTTAAATTAAATGGAAATAAAATGCAAAAATCTAGAATCGGTATTTTACTTGGTGGAGGATATGCAAACATCACAGTTGGTGAAAACACATTTACTTTAGATAACTTACCATATCCTCCAACATTCGTATATTATGTTGCAGAAGCAAAATCTGAATACCAAAGTGCGGGAGACATTATGGGGACATTCGGCGATAGTTCAAATACTGAAAATAATTATATTGCATTTACAGGAATTGAAACTCCGAAAGACATCACAATCAGTTATGATTCCATTTTAGAAAAAACTGGAACTGAATACATTGTTCATGAAGGAACCTCCAATAGTGAAATTCAAACCATGATTGATAGTATGAATAATGGAGATACATTAAGTTTTACTAAAAATGCTATTTATAATGACATTTCAATCTACATTGATAAAAACATCAAAATTTTAGGTAACAATGCTACTTTAGTTGGATGTGTTGGAATTAACTTTAAAAACAATACACAATACTTAAACAATGTTGCTGACAAAGTTAAAAAATCTACTAGTGATGGCGGATATGCAGTGGGATATAATGCAGTATTATACATATTAAATGCAACTAATGTTGTTGTAAGTGACTTGAATATTAAAGCACAATATCCTAAATATGATACTACAAAAGTTAATGTAATGACTAATGAATACAAGACAGCTGGAATTTATGCTGAATCCAATTCTGGATTAGTAATTACTGGTTGTGATGTAACTGGTGCTTCTTGGGGTATTTTCCAACAATATTGTAAAGACAGCATAATTACTAAAAACAACATTCACGATGTTTACACCACAGGTATTATGAACTTTGGTTCCCCAAATGGAATCATTGCTGAAAACACTATTACTGATGCTATTAACCATGGTATCGATGTAAGACATGGAACTGGACCAAATGTAACTATATTCAACAATAGCGTTTCCGGTGCAAAAGAAGGAATCTACCTTATGCACTCCAAAGGACACACAGTATACAATAACAACATTTCAAATTGTAAAATTAGTGGAATTACAGCATACGGATCTGGTGATGAATTGTTATTTAACAATACAATTTCTGGAAGTAGAATTGGCATTTTACTTGGTGGAGGATATTACAATGTAACTATTGGTGAAAATTCATTCAATTTAGACTCTTTACCATTCCCCCCTACTTTTGTAAATTACATTGTAAGAGCTGAAACTAAATATCAAACCACTGATAATGTTATTAGAACTTTCTCAGATAAAGAAGCTGTAACCATTGATGCATCTGATGTAGCTGTCGGATACAAAAAAGGTGAATACTTAATTACTTTAATTGGTCAAAATGGAGATAAGTTAGCAAATAAAGATGTGATAATCTCTATTAATAGTATTAATTACACCATTAAAACAGATGAAAATGGTTCTGCAAAAGTTCCTCTTTCATTAAAAACTGGAGTTTATACTGCAACTATTCAATTTACAGGTAACGACAATTATGAAAAAGTTAGTGTAACTAAAAATATTACAGTTAAGGATGACAGAGAAAAAACTTCAATTTCTGCATCAAGTAAAAATATCTACTTAACCACTATTATTAAAGGATATACTTACAAAATAACTCTTAAAGATGCGAATAGTAAAATTTTAGCAAATAAAAAAGTAACAATCACATTTAATGGTAAAACATATACAGCAACTACAGATTCAAAAGGAATAGCTACATTTAAATTAAAAGCTACCACTACTGGATCTAAAAAAGCATACATTAAATTTGCTGGTGATGATAATTATGCACCAACTACAAAAACTGTAACACTAAAAGTTATTAAACAACCCTCAAAAATTACTGCTTACAAAAAAACTTTTAAAGTACGTGCCAAACTAAACTATATTCCATAATTTTAAAATCTAGTTCAAATAAACCAATTTACAAAGGTAATGTTTATCTTAAAGTTTATGGCAAAACCTATAAAGCAATTACCAATTCAAAAGGTAAAGCTACATTTAAAATAAACAAGTTAACCAAAATAAGTAAATTCACTGCAACTATTAACTATTATGGAAACAAATATTACAGCTCCACAACTAAAAAGGTAGTAATAACAACAAAAAGATAGAAGAGATTATTAAAATCTCTTTTATTTTGACTCTTTCAAAAACTTTGTTGATTTGAAATTTTTTAATGAAAATTAGTTTG
>CAYFQW010000048.1:0-3530 GCA_964345475.1 uncultured Raoultibacter sp. | reverse complement strand
TTAACATGGCACATACCAGAGGCTATGTTGCTGGTAACGGGATTTTTCATTCGGACTATGCCGAGAAAAACACTAAGCCGCGAAATCGTATGTTCACGAGGAGATCGTTGATAATTGCGGCTTAGTGTATTGGCTATCTGAGGCTGTAGAGTGCCTCAAGGGCGTCTTCATTCATCCATGCTTCGGCTTCTTGCGGTAATGAAGGGGAAGCAGAGTTCATTGCTTGAGTCATCATATCAAGTGTTGCAAAGGCATAAAAAGCGGATGTCGTTGACATGCTTTCGTGCCCGAGCATTTGCATGATAAGGGGTAGAGGGATTCCTTGTTTATAGAGATCCATCGCCCTTGTCTTCCTGATCAAGTGACAATGCAGCTTTTCTGGAACTTCCGCAGTTATGCTGCGTGCTATTTTCCCTGCGGTTTTTAAGATTGATGAATAGGTATCGACAGAAAGCTTAGCGGGAATACCTTTATGCAGGCTATAGAACAACGGTCTTGAAGAGGGCAGTTTTTGCCAACCAGGGTGAAACTCGGCAAGATAGACTTTTAAGTGTTCAACTGTCTTGCTCATCAAAGGAACAGTTCTGGTTTTTCGTCCTTTACCGGTAAGTAGAATATGCGCCGGTGATGCAAGAATAACGTTACCTATGCAGGCATCGGCAATCTCGGATACCCGGGCGGCAGAGTCATATAGCAAGATAAGAATCATGCGGTTACGTCTGGCTTTAGGGCTTGCCGTATCATATGCAGACAATATGGCACACGTTGCGGCCTCTTCCATATACTCAATGGGCTTTTTAGGAGTCGCGGGTGCCTTCAGTGATCTCGCGCCTTCGTAGAGAAAAACGAGCGTGATATCTTCTGCGGCACAATATTTCAGAAAAGACTTCACCGCGGTCAGTCTCAATGAGACAGTCTTTGGCTGATACGACTTGTTTTTCTGCATCCACTTCATCCAGCTTTTCAGGTTGTCCCTGCAAAAACTATCGAAACCTATCTCGTTTTTCTGGTAGCCCTCAAAGTCAACAAGAAATTTGATAAAGCATTCTAGTGCTATCCGATAGGCCTCCACGCTCCTGTCAGAGAGTCCTCTTACCTTTGTCATGTAATCGTGCAGATAGCCACGCGCATACCCCCAGAAATTGGGATCACCTGATTTTGCATCTCGTTTAGCCATCGAAGGCCACCTCCGGTATCAACGATTCAAGCCGCCCTACATTGCTCGCGTAACCGGCCATGAAGTCTGGTGAGGTGTGGATGTAATAATACGTGCTATCGAAGGTAGCGTGTCCCATATATCTTGCCAGATAAGGCAGTAAAGCCTCGACGTTTTTGCCCTCAGCTGCCCATCGTTCAATGTTGGTATAAGCGAAATGATGGCGAAAGTCATACGCCCTTGGCTGCTTTGCACCTTCTTGCCGGGGAAGGCCTGCTCTGTCCCATATCCTGTTGAAGATAACACCGGTACTGCTTGGGCATATCCTATTCCCCGTAGAAGTCACAAAGAAAGGCCTTGGACCGCCTCCGAATTCGAATCGATTTATCCTTCTGCATTCAGCAAGCAGATCAATGATCGCGTCATTAATGGGCAATCTTCTGCTCCTTGAGCCTTTTGACCATAAAATATCGATATACCCGCTCTTTAGATTGACGTTATCTTCATCAAGGCGCATAGCCTCACAAGTCCGAAGACCCATTGAGTGCATCAACCCGAAAAAGCATTTCGCCTGCCACGCCCAAGGGGATTGCGCATCGAGTTTTTCGGCGACACCAAAGAAGGCCGTAATCATTTCTGCCGAGAGTAAGTGCGGCATTGCACGCCTGAACCCAGCCTTATAATCATCCGACAAGATATAGGCGTCTGGATGCCGACCGCTTGTCTTGAGATATCTTCCGAAGTCACGAATGTATGACATCCATGAAAAACAGCCTCCCGGGTTCTTCTTTTTCTGGCACGCAACCCAACCCTCCACTGCTTCGTTGTTGAATTCGGTTAGTTTCCTTGCCGCACAGTAATTGTCGAACTTCCACAAGTTCCATTCTCTAGAGTTGCCGACAAAACCCATAGTTTCTTTGAAATTAAGAAATGCAACTATGTCTTCAGAAAACACACTTTCATAGGCATGGGTTTTCATGATCGTGCTCCTGTCGGAAGAGGAAGGATACATTCTTTTAGCCTTTCATCGTCGGTGGTTAAGTAGATGTTGGTGGTGTCGGGAGAGACGTGACCTAAAGAAGCCGCGATAACAGGAAGAGCAGACCCGGTCTTGAGCATTTTAGAGGCTGCATTGTGTCTGAGCTTTTTTGTTCCACAAGCCGTATCTGCTGCACCAGCTGCAACGAAAACCTTTCTGATAACCGCATACACCGAAGCGTGGTCGGCAAGCGGACAAAAAGGAGCAACAGCTCTTACAAAGACATGGTCATATTCGCAATCGGGGCGCTCTTCCAATAGGTATTCGCTGATAGCGTTTCCAACAGCGGGAAGCAGCGGGATAGTAAGCGGATTTCCCGTCTTGTGCTGTATGATCGTTATGCATTTGCTTCGCCACTCGATGTCTTTGATGCGGATATTGATGATATCGCAAGAGCGCATCCCGGTAGTTAAGGCAAGCAATGCGATGGCGGCGTTTCTTCGTGATACGGATCTGTTGCAGCAAACCCGTATCACGGCCGCCTCATCATCCTCAGAAAGCATTGGTAGGATTTTGTGCGGTCTTGCAGCTTTCAGTGTGCTAACGGCATCTAGAAGTTCCTGTTTTCCTACGAACCTGAGAAAGGGTCGAAAGTTGGAAAGTATCCAAAAAAGCGAAGTTCTTGACCAGGTCGACATCAATGATTCTAAAAAACTGAAAACGGTGGATCCGGAGGCATCGTCAAGCGACCAGATTTCCAATGATTCGAGATGAGCCATATAGTGTCTGGCGATTCTTCCATAGGACTCTATGGTGGTTTGTGCCAGGCCTGTCACCTCCATGTGGGCGCGCCATGATACATGAGCCTGCCTGAAATCTTCCGAGGAAAAAGCAAAGCTGTTTCGTTTTCTTCTCATTGACAGGTCGACTACCCCCGTATCAACATATGAATCAATAAGCCAGATAAGCCTGCCATAATCGAACCAACGTTGCTTGCTGAACTTTCCCGTTACTGGACTGGTGGTCATTTCCGAGAACTCTACGCCGAGTTCTTTCGTGTAGATGCCAGCTTGCTTTTCCGCAAGTCGGCTCAAGGCCTTGATTGACTTCCTATACTGACCGATTGTGCTTTGTGCGTAACCAGCATTTTCCAATGCGGCAACAACCGCATCAGTAGCTGCATTTACCGTGATATCCATTTCATCACCTCTTTCGTTTGTAACTGGACTCACAAAAAGAGGTTATCAGGAGAAACTCGTTAAGCTGAAAAATGTCTAAGTTAAAGTGACTGCGATCAGTGACGTTAGCATATTTCGCGGCTTAGTGTTTTTCTCGGCATAGTCATCGTGAAATATCAGGCTGCCGTCGCTTGCCGGATCCTCTCTGCCGACAGCC
>CAYFQW010000047.1:0-3691 GCA_964345475.1 uncultured Raoultibacter sp. | reverse complement strand
CGGTTTTGTGAATGGTGAAATGAATGCCGGCTCAGAGATTCAGTTGAGTGGGAGTGACCCTAGGCTAATTTTGCCAAGCCACCTGCAACGATTCACCATGGCTCATAATGCTCCATTGGGAGTCATAGAGAATCAAGCCACTTGCAAAACAAGAGAATGATTCCACCCCGGAAGCGTAAGTTTCCGGGGTATTTTTATGCCTTTGAACAGGTATTTTGATTCGCTGTCATTCTATGGATTCGGCATTCGTTACACCCCATGGCGACCATGCGACAACATAGTGAAAAAGAGACAATCGCCAAACCACCTGCGACGAGTGTTTCGGCGATTGTCGCGCTGTTCGAGGGTGATTCGAATCAATCGCGAATCACTGGTCATTTTTCAGTGGTATTTAAGCAAAGCACCAGGTCAAATTGAGGGAATGACAAATCGAAAATCAAACCGATTTAGGCCTCAAAATGCCCCTTGCAACAACGGGAAATAGCG
Source organism: uncultured Raoultibacter sp. (assembly GCA_964345475.1). Taxonomy (GTDB): domain Bacteria; phylum Actinomycetota; class Coriobacteriia; order Coriobacteriales; family Eggerthellaceae; genus WRIS01. Next base: position 3,205 of record CAYFQW010000047.1, on the reverse strand, counting down.
GCTTTGACCGCTAGAAGTGATTCGCAATCATTCCCAAAGTGGCTTGCTAGGCTCCGAATTTAGCCTTCCATTCGGCGAGTTCTTCGGCGGTGATCTCGCCGGTCTTTTCCGAATCAATCTGCGCGAGCCAAGCTTTGAGCGCCTGGGCGAGCTTGGGCGCCTTCTTCGACGACGGGTCGATGGCCAAAACGAGTTCGCCGCCGATCTCTTTCGGCTTGAGGCCGAACTCCTCGTCGATCCTGAAAATAAGCTCTAGGGCCTCGCGCGCTGTTGCCGCAGGAACGTCGAAAAGCGATTCGGGCGCAACGTGAAGCGCCGATGCGATTCCTTTCACCTGATCTTCCCCAGGCGTCCTGTTGCCGAGCTCGTAGTTCCTGATCGCCGAATCCGTCAAACCGCACTTCTCCGCGAGCTCGCTTTGGGTAAGACCCCGCATCTTGCGGTACTTCCTGATGAGTTCGCCGGTTCCCATACAACCTCCTGGAGGCGCCCTTTTCGGACGGACGATTGGACATAACGCGAAAATAATAGCACGTTTTTGAACGGTTTGATATTGACCGCACGATATTGAACGGTTACGATTCGCCTTAAGTACCGTTCGATATTGAACTGTAAGGAGGAAAGATGTCCGAAGATCCGAAACGACTTATCGGCGCCCGCGAAGTTGCGGAGAAGCTGCACATCGGAAGGACGAAGGCCTATGAGCTTATCCGCGAGCTGAATCGCGAGATGGAGAGAAAGGGCTGCAGGACCATCCCGGGCCGCGTGAGCTGCGAGCTTTTGGACGAGCTCTACATCAAGCCGAAGGGAGGTTGGAGATGAGCGTAAAGCTAGCCAAAAACGGCACCTGGCTCGCGCAATTCAGGTGCAAGGACAAGTTCGGCAACGAAGTGCACAAATGCAAGCGCGGGTTCGCGTCGGCGGAAGAGGCGCAGGCCTGGGAGGACGAGTTCATAGCCAGCGCAGGCTGCACCATGGAGATGACGTTCGGCGAATTCGTCAAGGTTTACGAAGCAGACCTACGCCCCAGGCTGCGCGAGCACACCTGGCGGCAGAAGGAGTACGCGATTAAGTCGAGGGTGCTGCCTTTCTTCGCGAACAAGAAGATGGACGAGATACGCACAATCGACATCGTCCGCTGGCAGAACGCCCTTATGGCGCCTGACGCAAACGACGGCAAGCCCTACAGCGCCACGTACCTGCGAACGCTCAACAACCAGCTCACCGCCATCCTGAACCACGCGGAGAGGTACTACGGGCTGAGCCCCAACCCCGCGATGAGAACCGTGAAGATGGGCGGCAAGGAAGCTCGCACGATGAATTTCTGGACCAAGGACGAATATCTAAGGTTCTCAGACGCAATGATGGACGATCCCCGAGCGTTCGTCATCTTCGAGGTGCTGTACTGGACCGGAATCCGCGAGGGAGAGCTCCTGGCCCTCACGCCGGACTCGTTCGATTGGAAGAAATCTACCATGCGCATCGACAAGTCCTACCAAAGGCTGGGCGGCCGCGACGTGATAACCGATCCGAAGACGCCCAAATCGGTGCGAACCGTGAAGCTGTCTCGCTTCCTGGCCGACGAGGTGCGCGATTACGCGAACCACCACCCGGAGATTGGCGAAGGCGATCGCCTGTTCCCCGTGTCGAAGCACTACATATCGCACGCGATGCAGCGAGGATGCGCGGCGAGCGGCGTGAAAAAGATACGCGTACACGATTTGAGGCACAGCCACGTGAGCCTGCTCATCAACATGGGCTTCACCGCCCTCGCCATCGCAGACCGCATGGGGCACGAGGCGACCGACATCACCTTCCGCTACGCCCACCTGTTCCCGAATGTGCAAGACGACATGGCCAACGAGCTCGAAGAAGAGCGAGGTGGATTCTGATGCCCTGTCCGAACAGCCACCGCAAGCGAACCATATCGAAGGCGTTCCGCTGCTCGCCCGAGGAGAGACACCGCATCGAACTTCTCGCAAAGGCGGCAGGTGTCACGCAGCAGGAGTACATCATGGCAAAGATCGAGGACAAGGAGTTCACCATCGTCCCGGACATCCGCACGTTCAAGATGCTTCGCGACGAGATGCGCGCCGTCGTCGGCGAGCTGAGCCGCCTGCGCAACACGGGCGATCTAGGCGACGAACTCGAAGCGAGGGTCGAGCTGCTATGCGACCTTTTCCTCGGGATTGCCGACGTCGAGGGCCCGCTTGACGAGGAGGATGCCCTGATCGAGCAGATGGGACGCGGCTGATCGAAGCCCTCGCGACGTTTTTCTGCGAGCAGCGATTGCCTCCGAACCGGCAAAGGCCCTTCGCCTTCCTTGGATTCGCCACGTTCGCGCAACGGGACCCACGCCGCAAGGGCGCCGAAACTTTCCCGAATTCTTTTGCAGGATATTCAGAGGGCAGGACTGAAAAAGAATTAGGGAAACTTGCGGCGGTGAGGGTTAGGGCAAGACGCCTTCGGCTTTCCTCCCTTGCGGCGCGCGCCCCGCGGGGCGGCCTCCGAATCACAAGGCGGGACAAAGGGTCCAGCCAAGATTCGATGGAGGTCAACCATGAACGCAGAGCAACTCAAGCCCAAGGCAATCAAGGCATCCGAGCGGTTCCTGGAGTCGAGGGGCTACGAAATCCTCGAGACCAGCTGGGAATGCGCGTCAGGCGACGCCGATATCATCGCCCGCGACGATGCGACCGTCGTCTTCGTCGAGGTGAACGCCAGGACGGGCGCCGAGGCCGGCTTTCCGGCTGAGGCGGGCACCGAAGCGAAGCGCGCCAAGTTCGAGCGCACCGCTATCGCCTACATGGCCGGCTACGAGGAAACCGACGTGTCCGTCCGCTTCGACATCATCTCGATGGTGGTCATCGGCGAAAGCCGCGCGATGCTCCGCCACCACATCAACGCACTGTCAGCCGATCCGGCCTAGCGACCTCCGGGCCGTTTCGGGCAAGCAGCGGCCCGCCGAGGGCAACCTCGGCGGGCTCGCCTGCGGCAAAGGGGCCCAGCGGCGGATATGAGCGCGAAAGCCGAGCATGGGGACTCCTCGTCCCCAAACCCCTGCGGCAGGATGCGAAAGCATCCTGCACCTGCCGCGGAAAAGCGGTCTGAAGGCGCTTTTCCGTCTCTTCGGAGCTCTTGCCGTATCAAATACCGTTCAGTAACGAACGGTATTTGATACAATGAAAACGTATTACGAAACCCC
>CAYFQW010000046.1:0-4253 GCA_964345475.1 uncultured Raoultibacter sp. | reverse complement strand
CATTTGACATCGCCGCCACCTCATTTCATTTTTGGATCATCATTTGATGACCCTATGATGGCAGGTGGTTAAATGGTTTTGAATATGCCTATTCGAGATCGTTTACGATCGTGAACGCGATAGCCTTTGGGTAGCTCCGAGCAAATAAGCTTGTCGTAGTGCTCCAAAGCCTCACCCATTGCTGATGCTGCGAGCTCATGAACAGTACGAATTGACCTGTCTTCGAAATCCTCGAAACGGATATTAGGGTCATCGGTAAGAATCTTTGTGAAGATTGTTGCAAGAATAGACTTAGCCTGCGAGTACAGTGGTGTTGTATCATGTGTCATGAGGTTCTCCTTCGTTTGTTTGTAGACAACTCAAAGGATAGGAGAACCTCTTCTTCTATTCAAATTGCTCCGCTTCCTCAGCCAGGCTTCGCCTGTCATCGTCATCGGAGTGGGGTCCACCCCCAAAAACCTTACGCCGTGAAAAGTGTTATTTATGTCCCCCTATTTCTAGCATGTCGTAGAGTTCTTCTCGTGAATGGATATCAAGCTTGCGATAGATATGGCGAATATGGGTCTTGGCTGTGCCGTTGGCGATGTAAAGTTCTTTTTCGACCTCTCCGATTGTTTTCTTTTGCGCGAGTATCTCTAGTACCTCTCCCTCGCGCTTCGATAAGCCGTACTTCTTTGCCAAGGCATCGCATCGATTTAAGAGTTCCTGCTCCCTTATGAGGGCGTTGTCCTTTTCGACATTTTTGTTTGTTAAAAAAGTAACCCCCCATTTAAGGGCGAGTTCTTGCTCGGACAGAAGGAGCATGGTCATGACCACCACTACGATGATGACTATCGATGCCAGTATGAACTCCCCATTGCCCTCGCCAATGCCGCGAGCCACCATGAAGTCGGCCGCTATTCTTCCGAAGAGGCCGAAGATTGCACGGATGCCGCGCTCAATGCCGAAAAGCCATACGGCAGAAATCCCATAGCGATAACATATGTTGGAAAAGATCAGCATGACAAGAATCGAGAAGGCTGCGTAGGATGCTGTGACGCAAAATCCGGCCACGCTTGCGCTGAGGGCATTGAACGACGGAAGGATTAAAAAAGCTCCGACCATAAGGGGGAGTCCTATGCGGTAAATCTTGTCGAATCCGAATTTGCCGCCTTGGATGAAAACTCCTATGAAAATGAGCAGAGCAATTGCTAAAGTACCGGGTGCGGCGTGGGGTCCAAAAAACGACTCGGAATAAGTCTCTGCTTCTTTTAGCCCGAACGCGAAGGCATAGACGGCCATGAGTAAGACTATTTTCCAGGGGAACGAGAACCGAGGGGCATTGCTTGGAAGCTCGTCGAGGGGGAGCGAGTTGAATCCGCGTGAAACACTGAAGAGGGAAATAAGGGGGAGAAGCAGGGTAGCTGCAAACAGCCAAGGAAGTTGCAGCCCATAATACAAATATACGATGAGGGCGGCGCACACAAGTGATGCGGAATAATACAAGGCAACGCGCACAGGGTTGAGGCAGCCATAAAGCTCGGACCATAACAAAATGATGAGGGCGATTCCTAAGCCGCCCGCAATAGCCGAAGGCCAGGCAAGAAGCGATGCGTACTCAGGGAAAAACACCGAAGAGAAGCTGCCCGCCGTGGAAACAAGCATTGCTATGCCTGTGACGGCATACACCCAGCCCCTACAATAAAAAGGGGAGATTTTTTTTGAAAGTGCGGCGCTCAGCAATAAAAAGCATACCATTATGGCATCAAAGACATCGTGCCCCGCAAAACTATGGGTTGGATAGTCCACAAATGATCCGACGAAAACGATTTCTATCCAAGCCCGATAGGCAGCCAGCCCCAAAAAGAAGATCGGTATGTGGATCCCTCGTTTGAAGTGCCCGAAGCGAATTGGCGGTTTTTTATCGTCGGGCTCTTTTTCAGCAATTGTTTTTTCGGACATCCCCACATCCGCCATATCCTTGGACATCCCCATATCCCACCTTCTTTTCACAGGGTACAACAACTCGGTTCATTGTACCTCAAAATCGGGAATCAAGATATTTATCAAGGGATTATACGCCGTCTTTTCCCTGTTCGCATAGGGTTACTGGAGGGGCTTATTAAAATAACCCCCCCTATTTCTCCCTTGGACGAAAGACAAGCGATCTTTTTTTCGCTATGGTTGAAAAATCTTTGGGATTACCTAAAGACACGAAACCCGTTTTAGAAAATCGTTTAGGAGGAATTATGGGAGAAAGTAATCTAAAAGGGAAAGATGTCTCTCGGCGCGATCTCTTCAAGTTCGGAGGTATTGCTGCTGCGGGTCTTGTTGGCGCAAGCGCTTTAAGTGCATGCGGGGGCAACGGGGGAGGCTCTTCGTCCAACTCTTCGTCTGGCGCCGGAGCAGCAAACGGGGGAGGATCCTCGGCCAATGAAGCCCTTGAGACAAGCAATGTTGCCGGACACTACCGCGAAGGCTTACCTTCATTTCTTCAAGCGCCCGATCCTATCACCGATGTCACTGAGACTAAGGAGTACGACATCGTTGTTATAGGGGCTGGTGCCGCAGGAGTTCCTGCCGCCCTTTCCGCAGCAGAAAAAGGGGCAAAAGTCGCTTTGATTCAGAAAGAACAAACGGCTCTTTCTCAGGGAAATACCGGCTCTGCGCCCGATCCTGAAAGAAGCGATCCTGCCGATATCCAAAACTTGGTTTCCGTTCTCATAAAGGACAATCAGCATCGTTCCAAGCGCGAACTTGTTGAGATTTGGGCAAACCATGGCGCCGAAGCCATCAAGTGGGTAATCGAGCGTTCTGCTGAAAATGGCGGTCCCATTATTGATCAGGGAAGCGTCCAGCAGGCACCTACGATTGCCAAAAACGGCTGGAACATGGAATTTGTTACCTCGTTTGCCGGACCTAAGCCGAAAACTGTCGGTGATGCAATGATCGCCTTGGCAAGTGCAGCGGAAAAAGAAGGAGTAGAGATTTTCTATTCAACTCCTGCCCAGCAGTTGGTGAAAGAAGGCGACAAAGTTATCGGAGTTATCGCACAAGACGAAGACGACAACTACATCCAGTTCAACGCAAGCAAGGGCGTTATTGTTGCAACCGGTGATTACCAAAACAATGACGAAATGGTTAACTACTATATGCCGGATATGATTCATTTCGGACGCAAGCAGTTCAACAAAACCGGAGACGGGCACTGCATGGTTGTATGGGCTGGCGGGACAATGGAGCCACTTAATCACACCCACATGCTTCACGACTTCGATGGTGGTCCGGCAACCATGTGCGATATGCCCTTCTTGGACGTGAAGATCAGTGATGGTAGCCGTTTCGTCAACGAAGTCGCCGAGATGTCACTTCTGAACAACTACTTGAAGAGCGAAAAAGATGCCGGCGTATACGCGCAGGTTTTCGACTCGAACTATATGACTCAGGCCGCCGAATGGCCGGGTAAGTTGTACAGCCCTGAAGAGCTTGAGCTTTATATGCCCGAAGTTGAAATGGACGACCGCACCGGAGTGTTCGAAGGGCTTGTTACCACCTTTAAGGCAGATACTCTCGAAGAGCTTGCTGAAAAGCTGGGAATCGAAGATGTAGATGGTTTTCTTGCTACGATTGATCGCTACAACGAGGTTGTTGCCTCAGGCACCGATACCGACTTCGGAAAGCCAGCTAAATTCCTGGCTCCCATCGATACCGCTCCCTATTTCGGGATTCGTCGTACGCTGAGAACTTCAGCGCTCTGCTCAGGCGTTATGGTGGATGAAAACCACCAGTGTCTTGATGCGGATGACAATCCTATCGAAGGCCTCTTCGCTATAGGAAACTGCTCGGGAGGCTTTTACGGTGGAGTTGACTACCCCATGACCATTCCGGGACTTTCGCTTGGACGCTGCTATACTGAAGGGTATGTTATCGGTGCGTACGTGGCAGGCCTCTAACTCAGACAATAAGTAAAGGATCTCCTTGGTGGGTATCCATCGGGGGGCAGAAAAAGGGTTTCGACCCGAATAAGATACAAGGTTTTTGGTAAAGCCGCAACTTCGCCTCTTAGGCCGTGAAGTTGCGGCTCCTTTATTCACTCTTGCTTTTAAACCCCTGCTCCTTGGGGAACTAAATTGCTGCTTGTAGCGATAGGATCTTTTGACAGGCCAGTTCCCTACAGTCTTGCTGCGGGGAGCGCTTTACCCTATTCAGGTGAAGAAAAGCTTACTTTTCAAAGTAAGCGCAACACAAGGGGGTGCGGACATAATCCTGGACAA
>CAYFQW010000045.1:0-4599 GCA_964345475.1 uncultured Raoultibacter sp. | reverse complement strand
GAGCGTCCCTGAAACTGGTTTGGAAAAGTCGTATACTGTGAGAAAGATACGAATAGGGGACGGGATCGAAAATCATGAATGGGCACAAACTGCAATCAGGCACCACCACGTCATGCGGTGTTGATAGCATCACCCCTAAAACTTACAGAGAATTGCCTATAGTGGCCGTCGCCTCTGTTCCATCGGCTCAAGCGGTGCCCAATGAGAGGTAAGTCGCCCCAGGAAGGCCATCCTTCCGGAGAAAACCCGTCTTTCGTAGAGCACGGTTCCCCCACGAAGCGAAAGTGGACAGTCTGGCTTGCCCGGATTTCTGTGCTTGCCGTCTTCCTTATCAACGTCCAATGCGCGATCTTCCTTTTCTTTTTCCCCGAGCAATATACGGGGGCCTACGAGCTCGGCGGCATCCCTGGAAAAGCCGCTGTCCAGGGCTTAGGCGTAGCCTTCCTCATGTGGAATGCCACCTATCCCCTCGTAATCATTGAGCCTGAAAAGCATCGTACCCTCTATGCAGTGGTGCTGGCTCAGCAGACTATCGGGCTCATCGGCGAGAGCATTATTCTATCAAGCCTCCCCGAGGGATATGCCATCCTCTCTGCGAGCATCCTGCGCTTCATACAGTTTGATGCCGGAGGGCTTGTTATTATGGCAATCGGCTTTTTCGCGCTCCAATATTTTTCGAGAAAAGCTAACTGAAACTTTTTGCCTATTCAGGTATATCCTTCCCTGCCCGATAAGCACGCTCCCCTCGCCCGTCAGGCGGGCTGCTCAAAAGCACTGCTTTTAACTTTGCGGCAGATTCGACCGAGCGCAAGCTACGACAACCCGTCTCCTCTGCCGCAAATTTTACCTACGAGCGCCTACAGCGTATACGTTACAGCCCTGCGATTCAGAGCCCATTCGAAGACTTCGCTGGGCTCGCCTACAACCAATGCGTCACCCATGCATACCTTTGCACATAAGGGCTGCTCATCGCCCACGCGATCAGGGCAGACCGCACAGGCCTTCAGTGTTAGGGGAACAGGAAAGCGATCCATATATAAATTGCCCTCAAATTCTTCTGGCTTGCAATACTCGGGACGGACCTTCAACCACTGCACGCCATCCGGTAAGTTGTTTACGACCTTGCATGCATTTTGACAGGCGAAGCATCCGCAGCATGAATCGAGGTCTACAGCCATTGCAATCGTAGTCATTTTAAACCTCCATCCTCTCAAGTTCGCAGCGCCAGGATCGCAAGGGCGGCGTTCCGAATTGGCCGTCAGAGGGCGTGGCCGTGACGAGTATGTTCGGATTCGCCTCGTCATAGCCGTATCCCTTGAGACCCAATTCCTTGCAGGCATCTTTCCAGCCTGGGCGCGGGATGTGAACAACACGCGGATCTATCCCCTTAGTCAACACCGCCTTCAGCCGTATCTCCCGATCGATGGGGGCCTTCACCTTCACCCAATCGCCTTCAGATATCCCATAAGCCATTGCGGTTTCGGGGTGCATCTCAATAAAGGGATCGGGCGCAAGTTCACGCTGCATAGGAATGTTAGTCCATGCCGAGTGATAGAAGGGGAATATACGCCCACCCGTCTGTAAGAAGAGCGGGTATTTCTCGATAAGCGCTTCGTTGTTCCATGACGAAGGCTCACTCCATTTCGGCAAAGGATCATAGCCGAATTTTGCATAGAAATTGTTCCATAAATCGATGCGGCCACTGTCGGTGCGGAAGCCAGGCATTCCGTCGGGGCGCTCGAGCCCTTCAGCATATTTTTTGTAGACGCGCTTATCCCCGCCGTAAGTGATGATGTAAGGATCGTCCTTGAGCTCCTCAAGGCTTCGATGCTCGTTGTGGAATGTCTTCAAGCGATATTCGTGCATCTCCTCAACATTGTTCCAGGGCCAAAGCTCGGGGTTGAACCGCTTGCCCATTTCGAGGAAGAATTCCCAATCGTCTATGCACTCGCCTGGAGGGTCGACGGCCTTTTGCGGCAGCACCCAGGGACAGGGGTCGCTGAGAAGCTCTTCGTCATGCTGGCCCAGTCGCTCAGACCAGTGCGAGCTGGGCAGCAAGAGATCGGCGAGCTTGCCTGTCTCGCTTATCCAGTAGTCTTTTACACAGATAAAATCAAGGTAGCTCAAGGCGTTTACAACCTCATCAGTGTCTTCGTAGCACATAGGTAAGTCGGTTGCCACGGTAATAAGACCCTTAACAGGTGTTTTAGAGTTATCGCCTTCCTTCATCGCCTCCCAGGCGGCATGCGGCCACGAAATGCCAGCGAGGCCAATCATGGGCTTCTCCTCTACACCCGGAAACTTGCTGATGCGCTCCGGTGTCTCAGGGCCTGCAAGCGTTATCTCGGGATGGAGCATAATATCCCATTGCGCATTGGACAGGTTTCCTCCCCGAGCATCCAAATCGCCCAGGATTGCCATGAGGTTCGCAATGGCACGCCCGGTCTGCATGCCGTTTTCATGAATAGAGGCACCTAATGAAGTCGTAATGTTCGTCGGCCTCGATTGACCCATCGTTCTTGCGGCAGCACGTATTCTCTCCGCAGGTATCCAGGATACTTCCTCAGCCCATTCAGGTGTGTATTCTTTCACCGATTCGCATAGCTCCTCGAAGCCGTAGGTCCATCTTTCACAGAAATCGGCATCGTAGAGCTTCTCCTCCACAATGACATTCGTGATGGCAAGCGCAAGCGCCAAATCGGCACCAGGCTTGGGCTGCAGCCAAATATCCGCCTTGCTTGCCAGCTCGGTGAAGCGTGTGTCAACAACAATAAGCTTCGAGCCATTGCGTTTTGCTTCAAGTGTCTGCCGCCCTGCAGTCCCGGCCCAAGCGGCAAGGCTGTTGATGCCCCACATTACACAGCAGTTGCCGTTCAGGATGTCTGCTGCGTCTATGAACGAGTAAAAGCCGAAAGTATACAGGGTGGGCAATAAGTTTGGCATCAGACATACATGGGTCGGTGCCAGGGTGAATGCAGCTGAGCCATAGGTGGTATCAAAGCGGAAGTGGAAGTGGTTCGACCCGCGCCCCGTACCTTGCGCCACCAAGAATGCCGAGGCGCCGTACTTGTCGATGATGCGGCGCATGTTATCCTCCACCATGTCAAACGCCTCATCCCAGCTGATACGCTCCCACTCGCCAGAGCCACGCGGCCCTTTGCGTTTCATCGGATATTTCAAGCGATCGGGATGTGTATGGATTTGCTGAGCACTCAAAGCCTTGCAGCACAGCATACCCTTTGAAACTGGATGGTTCGGATCACCCTCAATCTTTACGATATCATTGGCTTTAACGTGAATAAGGACTCCGCATTTACTGTGACAGTCGAAGCATTGGGTTCTAACGACTTTCTCCGTCATACGGCATCTCCCCTTTCCCTCGGTGGGCAATACCCCCATAGTACCGCTACCAACTCCGAGTATAGGGTGGTGTCTATAGGTATGAAACCGCGAGTATTTCCGTTTTGTCTAAATAACTCATACAATATTGCATTTTAATCTTAATTTCGAATATAATATCTGCATATATGCTGATTATTGCACTGTTTGATTTTTAGACATTTTTTAGAAATGCTGGGGTGAGGAACCTCATGAAGCAAGAGCAAATGGCTAAATACTCTTCTGGGTACAAGACTCGTCTGGCTATCGTTGATGCGACAACTCATCTTGTGCGAGGGCAGTCGCTTGACAAATTATCGGTCGAAAAGATTTGCGAAGAAGCAGGAGTCTGCCGTGCCACCTTCTATTACCACTTCGTTGATAAGTTTGATGTGGCGCAGTGGCATTTCGACCAAGTGACGTCGGAATTCCTCAATCAAATTGGCCGAACACTTACCTGGCGGCAAGGATTCGAGCGAAACACCCTACGAGTACTTACACATAAAGAGCTCTATCTGGCGGCATTCTCCCTCCGAGGATACCAGTCATTATTTTCTTACGCCAAGCGAGCCCGACGTGATGCGCTGCGTGAGACCATTGAGGAATTCCACCATGTTGAACTCGATGAGGAGCTTGAGTTTCAGGTGTACGCATGGGTCGAAACAGAGATCGGCGTGATAAGCCATTGGTTCAAAACAGGCATGAAACTTGAGACGATAAAAATGTGCGGCTATCTGGAAGATATCGTGCCACGCAGGCTCCATGGATTACTCAATGAGCCCGTAGATCCTGCTCCGTTTTGAGTGGACGCCGCTTCCTTGCGTAGGTATCTTTCAAGTCCTCGATATGGGTTCATCGTCGAATGTCGAGCCAATTCATTAGATCAACTCGGACCAGGACAACAGCCGCATCGTGTTTAGCCGGTTTGCCGGGTGGTCCAGATATAACCGCAACCATTCCCGTAGACATAGCTCAATTCTTTGCCTTCTATATAGGGGCTGCTCTGAAATAGCCTAAGCCAAAAACCTTCGGCTCGCTACCCGACCAACACGACGGCAACCGACGGATCCACTGACCGGAGTACGGCTTTCAGGAGGCGACATAAGGCCGATAAGCCCAAGCGCAGGCTTTCATACACGTCAGAACAGAGGCCGAAAGAAGAAGCAAGGAGCTTCCTTAGGTTGAATACCATCACCGTGATGGCGATGACCGTCTTGGTTG
>CAYFQW010000044.1:0-4656 GCA_964345475.1 uncultured Raoultibacter sp. | reverse complement strand
GAGGAGGAGATATGAAGAAAATACTTTCTATCTTTTCGCTAGTCCTGCTGTTGGTAGCGGCCCCAGGGGCAGTTGCGTTGGCAGCGGATTATGAAGAAGATTTGCTTGTGGATGCTATTTGGTATCCGATTGACTGGGATACTGGCGAGGTGATAGCTGGCCTCGAACCACTTAACACACACCCCATTTTTGAGCGAGGAGTTTACTCGGAAGAGGGGACACTTGAAATTTCTTATAATGGCCTACAGCCACTGGACCCAGACAAATTCTCTACTTCAAATTTCCTAACAACGGGAAATACCTTCTTTAGCGATCGTTTCCATCGCATCGTTGCTCAAGGATTATCCTGGGAAATAGCTCAACAGGCACCTTACAGCCTTGTCAACTCTGCGGTTGTAAGAGTTGTATACGGTACAGTTGATGACTCTAATTATACCGAGGGCTTACAGGGCACGACGCAGGTTCTATATCAAGCTGGTGAGACGATGGAGCTATACTTGCCAGTTATTGCTGGTAATCTTACTAATGTTACCTTTGTGGAAGACGAGCTAGAGCTCCAAAGACCTCAAACCTTGAATGCTTTCCTGGAAGCTATTCGGCTGAATATTGTGGAGTACAATTATCAAAATGTGGTCGCTGCCACTCTTGATGACTATATAGCTAACGACATACTGTCCTTCGAAACGGATGACATCACTCTCGATCAGGTATTTCTTTATAGGTACCAAGGAGACCCATCGACAGACGGCGCATTCCTTGATGATGGCGGCGCTTACTTGAATGCTATTGGTCAAGACGACGCCTGGTTACAAAATCTTGAACCAGGCTACTACGAAGTAGTCATACCCATTTTCTGGCAGGATGTAGTATCTGATTGGATTGGTGGGAGTGAAACATTTTCTCGTTATACCTATCGATTTGACGATACTATTCACTTCACTCTTTTGCTTGAAAAGCGCGATGGCCAAGGTGTGACGGTCAAATATGTTGATAGCGAAGGCAACGAGCTGGAGAAGTCGGATGTTATTCCCGCGGGCAAGGTTGGCGAAACTTGGGAAGCACAAGCGATAGTAATTCCTGGATGGACCCTTGCGAGTGCTCAAGGAGCACAGAGTGGTGTTTTTACTGATGAACCCCAAGTAGTTGTTTTTGAGTATAAACCTGTGGCTGTGCCGGATGACGGCACCGACAAAGCTCAACCGGTACCCGGTAAAAAAACTCCAGCAACGGGGGACTCGACACCCTACAAGCCAATAGTCGCGTTCGTTACCCTCATCGGCTCTCTTCTCGTTTTGTCTCGCTGGAGAGGTAAAGCACATACCGATATATAAGTACAAAGATTTCTAAGAAGCTTAAGCTTTTAGACTGTAGGGCGGCTGTTTCCAAAATGGCCGCCCTTTATTTATATGTGGATGGCCATAAGCTGTTATCGGGTGTAAACCCTTGGTGCGGGAGGTATGGCAACGGCAGAACAAAAGTCAAATCCTCTCCCCACCCACGATTGTAAAAGGCCGGTCTTCTTGCTGACAAACTGTTGTGCTGAGATAGCCCATATGCTACCCTCTTCTGGTTGTAAGAATGACCTTAGGGATGTGCAGCGATTGGAGAATGCATGGCAGAAGAACGTCCTGTAATAGGTGTTGACGACAAGGTACCTGTCGTCCGTGCAATTCCTTTGGCATTGCAGCACTTTATGTCTATGTTCGGAGCAACAGTTCTGGTACCTTTCCTGACGGGCATGTCACCATCTTTAGCCATTATGTGTTCAGGTATAGGAACTATCCTCTATCTTTTGGTTACCAGGGGGAAAATTCCTAGCTACCTAGGCTCCTCCTTCGCGTTTATTGCTCCTATCAGCGTCATTGCTGCTTCTCAAGGCGTCGAAGCGGCTCTTGGCGGCATCGTTGTTGCTGGCCTAGTGTATATGGTAGTGGCCGGCGTTATTAAGCTGATTGGCACCGCATGGATCGACCGCGTACTCCCGACACCTGTGGTTGCCTCCGTTATTGTTGTGATAGGTTTGGGCCTTGCTTCGACAGCAGTGCAGATGGCTCTTTATAACGGTACCTATGACGCAACCCTCGGAGATCAGAACGAAATCGTCTATAAGGGTGCTCTTATCGCGCTTCTCACACTTGTTGTGTCTATTAGCTTCTCAACAGCTTTCAAGGGTTTTCTATCCACCATCCCTGTTTTGATAGGTATTATTGTTGGCTACATCGCAGCTGCAGCAGTAGGGCTTGTCGATTTTCAGCCTGTAATTGATGCAGCTTGGTTCGGCTTGCCAAAACTTGTTCATCCTACCTTCAACCTGAATGCCATACTTCTGATAGCACCGGTAGCCCTCGTCGTCGTTATCGAGCATATCGGGCATCTGTTGGTGGTCGGAGAGGTCGTGGGGAAAAATTACAACGATATGCTGCCCCAATCACTTTTTGGTGATGGTCTTGCAACTACGGTAGCTGGTTTTTTCGGGGGAACTCCTGCAACAACCTATGCAGAAAATATCGGCGTTATGAGCGCGACGCGCGTGTATGCAACCCAGATCTTTTGGTACGCAGGTGCATTCGCTTTTCTTGTCGGCGGTTTTTGCCCGAAAATCGAAGCCTTAATAAGCTCTATTCCTGTTTGCGTCATGGGTGGTGTATCTATGCTGCTCTTTGGCCTTATTGCCTCAAACGGTTTTCGTATGATGGTAACTTCGCAGATTGATTTTTCCAAAGCCCGCAACCTGATGCTCATTTCGGCAATTATAGTCGTTGGCGTCGGCATGGAGAGCGCCGGGATAAAACTCGTGTTAGGTGATTATCAAATTCCAGGAATGGCACTCAGCGCACTTCTTGGTATTATCTTGAACTTAGCGCTTCCACGAGATACTGCTCAAGATGAAACGTACCCAGCAGGCCCCATAGGTAAGAAGGAGTAATCGCCTAGGCTTACTGCGGAAAGAATTCGAGTAAGTGCCAGATGCTGCCCGCCTGGAAAGCCTGTGTGGCATCTTGGTATCTGTTGAACCGTAGCCCTAGCCGACTGCAGCCCCAGCCGTGTCCTGTGGACGCTTGATATTGCCGGAGTCTATACCTTATCGATACTTGGAATTATGCTTTGGATAAACTCAAGCAGGTCTTTCTTCTCATTTAGTACCTGCTCATCAATGACGGCATCGAGCGAAGCGTCGAGGAGCGAGCCGACTATAGGCCCAGGCGTAAGTCCGAGGTGTAGGATATCGGTGCCGTTGATAGCAAGCTGGGCACGTGAAAAAGCTGCGTCCTCTTCTATAATTTCATGTAGCGTTTTTAAGAGGGAATCAAGCAATGCAAGCCTATCACGTACGAAGGGCGCTTGTGCAAGCACGTCAGCTTTTTTTAAGGAACAAAGAGCCCTGAAAAGCTGAGGATCCCCGTTAAGCTTCCGAAGCATTCGCTTGACCGCTCGCGGTGAGTTTTCAATACGGGTGTCGTGGTATTTCACCAGCTTGAGAACTTGATCAATAAATCTACTGGGCATCTTAAGCTGTTGCATGTGACGCTGCGCGATCTTAAGGCTCACCGTAGTGTGACCGTAAAAATGCCCCTGTCCCTTAGCGTCTTGGGTAAAAACCTGAGGCTTGCCTATGTCATGGAAAAAAGCAGCCCAACGAACGAGCGGATCTTGGGGACAGGCTTCTACGCAGACAGCCGTATGTTCGAGCACGTCAAAGCAATGGTAGGGTGTTTTTTGATCAAAACCCTCCATAGCTTTTATTTCGGGTATGACTGCAGCAAGGATATCTGTCGTGCTCAAAAGTGTATTGCGAATATGCTCGCCACAAAGTAACTTTGAGAATTCTTCCGAAATTCGTTCTTTTGATATATGTGCCAGAAGATGCTTAAGGGACAGCATTGCATCGTAGCTTCGTGTTTCTATCTTGAAGCCAAGCTGTGAAGCAAAGCGGACTCCCCTTAGAATCCGCAAAGAGTCTTCTGAAAAACGAGCCCTTGCTTCTCCTACGGTACGAATACAGCCCTCTTGTAAGTCCTCAAGCCCGCCGAAGGGGTCTAAAAGCCCTCGTTCGGGATGATAGGCAAGGGCGTTTATTGTAAAGTCGCGCCGAGCAAGGTCCTCCTCAATGTTCTCGACAAAAGAAACCGAGTCGGGATGCCTCCCGTCGCTATACTGACCCTCACTTCGATAGGTGGTCACTTCTATGATTTCAGAATCAACTGAAACGCTGAGGGTCCCATGTTGGATACCTGTCTCAAAGGTCTTCATGCCCTGGGCCTCAAAGATTTCACGCACTTGAGTCCAATGTGCTGAGCTCGCCAGATCAATGTCGTGGACAGGCGAGCCTCTCAGCGAATCCCGCACAAAGCCTCCCACGCACCACGCCTCATACCCCTCATGTTCAAGCATGCGGATAGCCTTGAGAGCATGAGGGGGAAGATCTATGGTGTGTTTCATATATTCTGCCATGGTGCTTCGACTATACCACGCAAGCCTGTTTGAGTATGCAGAGAAGGCTCTCGCGCAAAAAAAATGATTAAAAAAATGACGCACTTCCCCATACAAGCGCAGTGCGAAGGGTGTACCATGCGAAGGATGCACCGTGCGAAGGGTGTACTTAGGGCAGAGAGTCTGGGCTAGGAAAATGATGGTAGGCGATGCGAATTCTGTATC
>CAYFQW010000043.1:0-5314 GCA_964345475.1 uncultured Raoultibacter sp. | reverse complement strand
TTGCGGTGCTAGCAATGTGAGGCGATCTCAACAAACTGCAAAAGAGGATTTATTAATTTTTGCTGCTTTATGCAACGAATAGTCAGGTACATCAAAGCCTGAGAAGAGCTGAAGAACAACAAGGGCCAAGGCAAGCAAAAGGGCACCTACTAAAGCATAGGCATACATACGCCTCCTCAGCGATTCCTCCGAAGCAATCTGCTGTTTCTCCGATGCGATAGCCGTCTCCCTTCACTTCCCTCCTAGGTGCCATAATGGCTTAAAAGGGAAGGAATGGCAAGAGTGCACATACTCTGAATTTCACAGCAAGGACACTCCGTCTTCCTCTATCTCGCTCAAAGACATTTCGAATGCGGAATACGGGCTATGTGGTGATATCTCATTATTAATTCACCGACATAGAAATATCAGTAAGCACACAGGAAATAGTAGTAAAATTGCAGGAAGGCAGATACAGATAATAGTACTGGCACTGTTATTAAGGATCGTGCATGAATTTCGACGCAGCCCGTTTGTTGAGCTCGCTCAGGGAGAACAAAAAGAAGATCCTCATCGCTCTTATTTTCAGTGTCTTATTCTCATTCCTCTTTTTTCTTCCAGATTTCATTGCCGAGGAATACGGCTGGGTTCGTTATTTCGGCTACGTCCTGGTAGGTACCGCTTTTTTCACCCCGCTGTGTGTTTTAGCTTTTTCTCTCATAAACAAGATAGTAGAGAAAAAATCGGCTAAAATCCCAGCCCTCTCGGGAAACGCTGTATTTTTTATTAGCCTTGCCTGTTTGTGGCTCGTATTTTTTCTTTACTTCCTTTCCCATTATCCCTGCCTTGCTTCAAACGATACGAACGATACTCTCAAGCAAGTACTCGGACTGCCTTTTGAGAGTAATTGGTTTAGATACGATGGGCTGAACAACCATCACCCTGTGGCCTATGTCTTCCTCGTGAGTTTATTTGTGATGCCAGCAGATCAGGCTGGCAACCTCGACGCGGGCATAGCCGCTTTCACAGTTTTTCAGCTGAGTTTTTTGGCGGCAAGCTTCGCCTATCTTATCAAGACCATATATGAATATAGCTCGTCGAAAGCATTGGCAATCTGCAGCATTCTTTTCTTTCTTCTCAATCCTTTAGTTGCTCTTTATTCGATCACTCTCTGGAAGGATATTCCTTTTGCTGCGGCGATGCTTTTGTTTTCAATCCAGCTGTTCAAAATTGTTCGTATCGGCGAAGGCGCTCCAAGCAAAGCGCTAGCTATTTCTTTTGTCGTCCTTTCTTTTTGTGTTGCGTTTTTGCGCAACAACGGCCTTTATATTCTCTTTGCGACCTTTGTTCTTCTTGCGATTCTCGTCAAAGAGCGCCGCAAGCTGTTCATCACCTACGGTACTTCGATTGTTCTTATTGTTACCATAATTCAAGGCCCAGTATTCACTTTATGCGGTATCCAGGGGACTCACTTTTCCGAAAGTGTTGGGATACCTTTGCAGCAGATTGCGCGTACGGTTGTTAGTGGCGGCTCTCTCACGGAAAAGCAGACGGAGTTTATAGAAAACATCCTTCCCCTCAGTTCTATTGAGGAAAGATATTCTGCAACATCGCCGAACCGCATTAAATTCGCACCTGATTTCAGCGATGAATACCTCGAATCCCATAAACTCGAGTTTCTCATTACCTGGGCTCAAATCATGCCTCACAATCTTGGGATCTACCTTGCCGCGTGGAGTGACGAGACCATGGGATATTGGAATACCTTTACCAACGATTGGCTTGTTGCCGACACCTCTTACGCTCTTGTCGATACCCAGGATTCAGAGCCTACTAATTTCTTGGCAAATATCCCGTTGTTTAATAGGCTTGGGTCTATCGACTCGATATTTTTGGATTCTTTCAGGCAGTTTGTCTACCCTGTATACAATATAGCCTGCATGGTATGGTTTCTTCTTTTTGCTGCGGCGACGCAACTTGCCCATGGTCGATTACGCAGCTTCACCTTGTATGTTCCCTTTATAATGAGTTGGGCTACCCTCCTCCTTGCGGCACCAACCTTTTGCGAATTTCGTTATTTGTTTTCCCTCCATGTAGCCTTCCCGCTCCTGCTTATGTTGCTCCTGTATCCTATAGAAGAGCAGAATCGAGGCATTGAAGTCGAAGACAAGGGAGAATAAAGGTCTTCGCATCCCTCTTGCGGTCGATTTTCTCCCGCTATCTCAAACGAAGCATCCATATAGGCTAGTGGCAACTCTTCGGTCTCCAGAAGTTCCCGCTTTCAGAGACATCAGGATATGTCGTAGAATCTTTTTCGCCAGGCTTCTGCTAGATTTTTTCACGATTCCTTAATAGGGGACGCACGAGCACTGCCAAAAACGGAGTGCGGAATGGGTTTGCTACTGATTCAATCGAGCTAAAGCCAACTGTTCAGCTTATGGCTTTCAATTGATAGTCATATCCGTAGGCGACGCCATCCGCAATCCCTATTATCTTGACCCTATCTACCGAGGGCAGGCTACTGGTAGTAACGCCCCAATAGAACACCGTACCCTGGCCTGCAGATTCACTCTTATCCACACCCTGGACAGGGTTTTCGTCTCCATCTTCGTCTTCACGTACCGTCAAATCATACACCGTGTCACCCACAAGCGCATAGGCTGCCTCCGGCGCAAGCTCGGACAGATCTACTTCGAAGTTCGCAATCTTGCTTTTCGGACTATATTCCAAGATGCCACCTTCCATCTCCTCCACTGCCCCAAACGAAGCTCCCGTATAGGCTGGTGGCAACTCTACAGTCTCCAGAAGCTCCTGATTATAATATCTATTAAGAATCGTATAGTCAGAGTTTTCAAATATAACCACCTGAGGCTGGAACACGCCAACATAGTAGGGAAGATTAAAGACATTTTCATAATCGTGAACCTGAGCGATACGCGAGAATTGATTTTGCAGCATTCTTCCTTGGTTGTTGAAGTAGCTCCCCTGGAACATGAGGAGGGATGCATCTTCTCGACGATCTTCGTTCTCAAAATATCCGAAAGTAGTAAAGCTCTCGTTCATTTCCAGATCTTCAGCGTATTCCTCCATAAAAATACCTCTAGCAGCATCCTCTTTTACCTCATAGGTGAACACTGTCTCATCTATGGGATAGTTTGATGCGGGCAGAATAGTTTTTTGCTCGTAAACCTGGTCGTAATCATCAAGGTCGATATCATCAACCTTGATCCCCATTTCTTGGAGACGATCGATGATCGCCTGCGAGCCTGCATACATACCTTCCGAGTTCCAGTGTCCCGCGTCGTACACGGGATTGAATACCTGGGCTCCCTCATCCTTTGCCTCGATGACGGCATCCCCTAAATCTATATAGTTAACCCCGCTCGTATCGAGGTGATCCTTGAGCATTACGGTAGTTGACGGAAGCTCTCCTACTGTATCGGGGATCTTTTCTTGGTACACCCTCCATTTCTCAGGAGTTATGACGTAGAGGAAGGGGATATCACGTTCCTCGCAATAATCTTGCATCTCGCGAATATATGCTGCGAAACTGGCAATCAACTCCTCGTCATAGCCGTTTTCTTGGAAACGGAAGAATACATAGCCGTCATCTCCGTATTCATACAGAGGATGAGTCATGAGGTGAAAGGCCTTGTCATTGAGAAGAGAGTAGGCCGCAATCATTTCGTCACGGAACCCAATACGATCAGACATATATGCGGTAAGATCCTCCTCGTAAAGGTCGATTCCCTCCTCGAATAAGTCAACACCCTCTTCAAGCCTTGGCTTTTCCGCAAGGGTTCTATTGTCAGCCTCAGACATGTATTCGGGTTCATGATTCATTGCCGCAATGGGAGCCACCACGCACGATACCAAGATCAGAAGCATCGCAATACGTAGCCGCCTCAGAAAGAGTTTGGCTTTGCTGCTGCTCTTTTCGTTTAAAGTGCCGCTATTTTCGTCGCGCATGTTGCTGTACCTGTCGCTATTAGTCTCGGTTTCCATATCCTGTCTAACCATCTCTTAAAACTGAGCGTATAAAAAAGGGCTGTAGCTGCTGTTGACCATAAAAACGAGCGTCACAATAAACAGCAATGGAACGCCTACCATTCGCAAGACCTCCCACCAAACCGTACCTTCAAAGCGTCGCGCCAAATTCGCAAATAAGGGCGTTGAGCAAAGAGCGCCTATCACCAAGAGAAACAGCACTCGATTATTGAGATAGTAGCCAAAGCCAAAGAATTGCGTATCGACAGACCCCGAACCGAACAATACCGCCAGATACGACTGAGCTTGCACCATATCCGCAGAACGGAAGAAAACCCATCCCAGTATGACAACGAGCATAGTCGTAAACCAAAGGACAACTGAAGGCACTTTTAGCTTCTCGGCGTGTTGGCGGTACACCCGATCTGCGCACATAAAAACAGCGTACCATAGGCCCCAAACCACAAAACTCCAATCGGCTCCATGCCAAAACCCTAAAATCAAAAAAACGATCAGCAGATTCACATACACATTTCCCCGGCGGCTTCCCCCTAAGGGAAAGTAGACGTAATCGCGCAGCCATGACGAAAGCGAAATATGCCAACGCCTCCAAAATTCACCCAGAGTCTTCGACACGTAAGGATAATCGAAGTTCTCTTTTAAGCGATATCCGAAGAGGGCAGCAAGACCAAGAGCCATATCGGAGTATCCTGCAAAATCAAAAAAAATCTGCAAGGTGTAGCAAATAATACCAAGCCATGCCGTTGGCGTATCGATGCCCGTCATCTGCGCAGTGAAAATTGCGTCCACCGTCAAGCCCAAGGTATCAGCAATGATAACCTTTTTCGCAAATCCAATAATGAATCGCCGTGCGCCATAGGCAACGGAGTCCAACTCAAACCTACCAGCGCGTTCTTTATTTTCTGATGAATACATATCCGCATAGCGTGCAATGGGACCTGAAGTCAGCTTAGGGAAAAAGCTCGCCCACAACAAGACGTTGAGGAAATTCTTATCCGCCTAGATGTCTTTTCGGTACACGTCAACAAGGTAGGAGATAAGAGAGAAGGTGAGAAACGAAATACCGAGGGGCTGTATAATGCCCAAACCGGTATATTCAAGATCGAACATAAGAGCGAGCTCGTTGCCAAAGAAATCAAAATACTTGTAATAGAACAACGCAAAAACATCAATTACCACTCCGAAAGCAACCAGGGCTTTCGATAAAGGTGGTCGCCCTCCTTTGATTCCCAAAGCAAGGCTCCAATTTACCAAAATAACAATGAGTAAAAAGGCTCTTCGCCAGTAAGTGTGGGTGGGTTTTAGCGTGAAAATGCAGGTGGACACA
>CAYFQW010000042.1:0-5722 GCA_964345475.1 uncultured Raoultibacter sp. | reverse complement strand
CTGCCGAAGTTTTTAAAAAACCACGGCGACTCATCTTCAGCGTCATAGCTTCCTCCCTTTAACTCTTTTTGAATTTTAATTAGCATGCTAACTATTGCTATGCTTATAATTTCTAGCGTATATATATTCTCAAGAGAACGCTTTATCCTATTTTGTGAATAAATGGCAGAGTGCCTTACAGAAAAGGACGTTGGTTAAATGTATGTCCTGATGCAGGTTTTTGTCCTCCCTATGTTTCGTAGTAGCGGACCGTCTGCTTAGCGGTTATTCGTTGTCTGGATCATCCTCCGTCCCTGAAAGCTGCGGTTTCGCTTTAACTCACGCGATACCGACGTGGGGTCTTTATCAGCCTGTATCCGATCTCCACAGCTTTGATGCCCCTGTCAGCTAAAGCCTGCATAAGAGGCTTCAATCAAATGTTCGCTCGTTTAAACGACCTACCACCTTAATCCACTACTGCACAGTAGTGGATTAAGGTATACTACTAATATTTCCTCGTACATCAAGGAAAAAGGAACGATAAGATCAGGAATCGAGAGGGGAACGCTATGAAAAAGACGCTATTGGCGCTGCTTGTGCTCGTGTTGGGCGTATCCTTACTTGCACTTGTTGGGTGCGGCGGAGGAAGCAAGGATGTCTCAGACAACAAGGAGGTCGCAGAGCAGGAGGCTGTCGTAGAGGAGGCTCCTGAGGTGGTCCTCGAAGAAGGCCCCATTGTAGAGAGCATGACCTACGAAGAGCTCACGGATGCATTGCGCGACTTCGATCTCGACAAAAACTCAACAACGTATGATGATGTCGCAGAGTACTTAGGCGTCCATGGTTTCTACGATGAAAGTTCAGGTAGCGAAAGTAAGGATGGCGTAAAGTGGTACGCGTCGGATGATGGCTTTGTCACCATTTACTTCATGAAAGACACTGGTTTCTATAGCAGCTGGTCAGGCAGCGGTTTCGGTCGTCCTTAATTCACGTTCTGAACCACGGTCTTAAAGCAACGGTGAGGGCCTGTTCCCTTGCCGTTTCTTTTTCTATCGTCTTATGCATGCGATCTTCCATCGCTAGATTAGATTTCGGCCCATGAAAGAACGCTGTCTTACCTTCGGCTCACTAGGTAGAACACGCTTATAATCCAAGGAGTCTTTCACGGTGTAAGATTTTGGGAGACGGGGCCCATTCCGATGGCAATGACGAATGAAACCAGTCTGAAGAAGCAGGGATGCTTGAACAGAGGTAGGGATAGAACTTTATGCGATGTTTGACATGCCTTGTGAAGTGCCTGGTTCGAGATGGTAAGACTCAGCACAGGTTCTTACAAAAACCTGCATGAGAGACTTCAATCAAATAGAAAAAGATGCTTAGTCGGATGATGCAACCATCCAAGGTACATCGTTATTAGATTTCTGAAAAAACATGGTACAGTGTCGAAAAAAGCTGTATGCCCAACTATAGAGAGGTACCTGTAGATGACGAACCGAGATAATATGCATAACCAATATGTTGGCTTTTTAGTATATAACGCACAGCGCTCCATACATAAATGCCTCGAAGAATCGCTCAAGGAATACAAAATTACTCCAGGTCAATGGAATGTACTTAATCAACTCGACTCCTTCGGCCCCCTCTCTCAAAAAATGCTTGCACTGCGAACCCAAAAAGAACAGGCAACGATTACGCGCTATCTGGATACCCTTGAACGTCGGGGCCTCATCATCCGAGAAATGGATACCCACGATAGGCGTGCAAACCTGATCTCAGTCACTGAAGAGGCCCGTGCTTTAATTGAAGCAAGCAAATCCGCCGTCGATGAGGCAGCGGCCTGCTTAGTAGACGGCATACCACACGAAGATACGAAAATCTTTCTTGATGTGTTGGGGAAAATAAAAAATAATGCGGAAAGATATCCCCCGGCTTGATATCTCCGGCACAAGCTGTAGCCATATTCAAAAAATTACCTAGTTTAATCTTTTCTCGGTGAAATATCGAGAGTCAAGCTAAGCCCAGTTGGGCGTGTTTCATTCAATTGACAAAACATCGTATAGCCTTGGAGGGAAAATACTTAAGATTCTCTCTACGGCTTCATGGGGTTCGGGTGTCGTTCCCTGCCGATACCACTCTGTAAGGGTTTCTGTCTCAATCTTTACCCATGCTTCAAGGCAAAAGAGCAGTTCATCATCGACATCAATAAGGCGATAATCTTGTAGCGTTTCAAGAAGAGCCATTTTGCGATACTGTGGCATCGGACTCCTGAGGCAAGATGAAGCGAGCGTGTACTGAGTTGCTATTTGAAAAAACTCCTTTTCCATAGAGAGCAGGCGAATATGGTGAAAATAGCCTGTTTCGATATCGATTGTTCTTCCGACCTCGTTTAAATAAAATCGATGGATAAAGGTGGGCCACCACCAATGTAAGCTATATTTGCTGTCAAAATATTTATAAAAGACTTGTCTTGCTATCCCCGTCTTCTCGCACAGCTCAGTCACCGTTATCTGATCTAGAGACTTATCAACAGCATGCATGAATTCTAGTCTTATTTTTACGTCCTCGTCATCAAATATACCGCTATGGCGCCATGAGTCCCCTTTCATGGATACCTCCTTCCCCTCCCCTAGGCTCTAAGTATAAAGAGTTAGTCACACGTAGTCCAACCGGCTCATACATCAAAGCATGAGGCCGGTTGGACCAAAAAATTCTCTACCCATCTGCTATCATACGCCTAAACGTGCCGCACGACCTCTATTTTAGGTGGTCATTATGAGGTTTGCTTCTCTGGCGGCTTCTCGCAGATCCTCCCAAACAGACAAGTGATCTATCTCCAACGCCATGCAGACATCTGTACAGTTTCCGCAATCAATGCATTCCCAAAGACCATTTTGAACAGCTTCTACCACACGATCGCCTTGATCGTAGGGGTCGTAAAAGCGTTTCGCTATAGCTATCATTCCTGTTGGGCCGATAAATGCCTTTAAACTCTTTTCTTGAACGACAGGGCAAGCCGATGTGCATACACAGCAACGCGCACAATATTCAAGAGGTTCAAGTTTTTCAAACAAACCCGCTTCGACAGGGCTTTTCACTTCCTCCAGGGTTAATTCGAAAGCACGCTGACGTGCGGATATTCTGCTGACCCTGTCGGTAATCTTGGTCTTGTCAACAATAAGATCTTTTACAACAGGAAACCCAGGGAGTGGCTTGACAACATTTTTACCCGACTCTTGAACTAGCGTCACGCAAGCTAAGCACGGCTTTCCATTGAGAGACATGGCGCAACGGCCGCACACACGCCCGCGACAACTATAGTCAAAGGCAACTGGCTCTATAGTATCGTTAATAACAACAAGCGCTTCGAGGAGAGTCATTTTTTCGATATGGTCGATTTCGTACTCGACCATATAAGGCTCTGCATCAAGTGCAGGGTTGTATTTTTCAATTTCTATGTTCATACTCGACTCCTATCTAAAGTGAAATACAAATCTCCATACCACTTGATCTTAAGAATCAAGCTCGACAACAGGCAGTGTTTCGAGAACCATTTTGCCGTTTTCATCTCTTGCAACAATGTTACAGAGCCAATCTGCATTGTTTTCCTCTGGATATTCTGGACGGAAGCTATGTCCACGGCTTTCTTCTCTCATAAGAGCAGCCCGCGACGAAGCCTCTGCAATATCAAGCAGGTTGTAGCATTCTATTGCAGCCTTCCAGTCAGTGTTGTATACAAGAGAGGTGTCGCCCAGTCTCATCTCAGGGAGCTCTTCGTTGCGAATCCTCTCCAGCTCAACTACCGCCTCTTCCATAGCCTCAGTTTCCCTTGTCGGTTGACACGCTTGATATGCAGCTCTTTGAACCATGCGCGTTATTTCTTGGGGACGCTTGCCCTTCCCTTGACGGACACGGATCTCATGAAGTCGAGTCAGCTCCTCCTCAACAGAATCAAAATTGAACAAGGTAGGCTTATCCTTACCCTCCCCCTCTGCATATTCGATAGCCTTCATCAATGCATAGGTGCCATCTCTGTAGGCAATATTTACCGACGATCCTCCTTGTGCACCATAAACGCCTCCTCCTCGAGAGCAGAAAAGCCCTGGCATTCCTTCTACCATGAGATTTTCGTCAACTCGCGGGTTTCCTCCATGCTCATATGTTTCGAGCGCACATTCTAACATGGTTGAAGAGACGTCCAGATCGAACACTTCTTTCCAAAGGTCAACATTTCTGCGATACACTTCCCCCATTGCCGCGTAAGCCTCTGGATTAGAAAAATCAACGTATACTCCACCACTGGGCGAACCTCCCCCATCATGGATGGCCTTAGCGATAGTCCTTGTAAATGTAATACGATCGAGAGTGGAGTAATCCATGCCTCGGAAAAAATAGTTCCCGTTCGCGTCACAAATGTGCTCGCAGCATAGATTGTCTGCACCGATGCCCCCAACGAATGATGCTGCAAGGCCGGTAGGGTACATGTTGATAAGATCGAATTGGAAAAACTCTGAATCCTGCAAAGCAGCCCCCCTGCGATACGCCGCCGCATCAACATCTCCTGTGTTGTCTGGTGAGTTAATCGTTGTCGGCGCCACAGTATTCCAGCCATAAATCCAAGAGCTTGCCCCTGTGCAGGAAACTGTTGCCTTTGCACGAAACACCCTTACACTCCCTGTCGGAATATGAAGGCCAACGGCGCCGATGCAATTTCCTTCCGCAACGAGAATATCGGTAATCATAGTTCTATCGAAGATCTGTGCTCCAGAATGTTCAACAGCATCCGTGAAGCTGCGAGGAAATCCGTTGAAAATTCCAAACAAAGGATAGTCGGGCATATCAAGACCAGGCACAAATTCACCGTTTTCATCACGCACAAATAAACTGTTTCCCTCTTGCGCATAGCGCAGTAGGAGATTACGTTCCTCTACAGTGAATGCTTCGTGTGTTGCCTTTGCTATCTTTTTGTTTGTGAGTTCGTTTAAAACAAAGTCTTCAGATTCGTCCCAGGCCGTGTCATCTTTAATAAAGTTGACCCAATTGTTCCAGTTGTACCCGCAAGCCCCGCCAAAGTGGAAGGGGCCTTTTTCTACAACGGTAACATCTTTACCCTCTTTATAGGCGTGTAAGGCAGCGTGGGAGCCAGCAAGACCACCTCCGATGATAAGAACCTCCGTGTCGTACAGCTCAAATGCGGCCTGCACTGGCTCAGCGTTCGTACTCTGAGAAGCCTGTTGCGATTCGCCAGAGCAGGAGCTCAGCCCCAATAGGCCTGGAAGGGTCAATGCGCCAAAGGCGGCAGCGCCCCCTCCTAAAAATAAGCGCCTCGATATGTCTTTCCCTGTAGACGGCATATCACCCTGAATATGCTTCATCGCTTCCCCTTTCCCCTTAACTATATCCAGCTTATGCTGGTATATTCCCAGTATCGTAAGGGTACAGCTGAATTTCAAATCATAAAACGTTTGTTTTGTATTACAGAAAATACAAACTCCCTATTTTGCAGTCATATCGCTACAAAACAGGGAGTTTGTCGAAACTGTAAAGCTTAATAAAGAAATGACAGTAGACTCTCGCTGCTGCCTCCACCTTCGGTGTCATGATATCTTACATCGAAGGGTTCCCGCTTTTCGAGACCTAAAACTGCTGTTGAATCGGACATGGCATGTCGCTCAAATAGTTAGATTATTAGAGGCTTCGCCAGTTTCTGTGGGTGCCTAACCCCTTCCAGGAAGGGAGATTGGCA
>CAYFQW010000041.1:0-5987 GCA_964345475.1 uncultured Raoultibacter sp. | reverse complement strand
TGGGCCTTCCCGCCGAAACTGTTAAAGAGAAAGTACGCATTGGAGACACCATTACCTATGGCGTGGGTTTTGAACTTTTCGGTGATGAGATGGCGGTATCGCGTGGTTTTGACGACAAGGCGGGGGTATGGGTTGGCGTACGTGTTCTTGAGGAGCTGAAAAAGGCTGGACGTCCGCAAGGTGACTTTATCTTTGCTGCAACTACGCAGGAAGAGATAGGTGTTCGTGGTGGCCAAACTTCAAGCTATTCGATAAACCCTGATGTTGGTATAGCCTTCGATGTGACGCATGCTACCGACTACCCGGGAATTGAGAAAGCAAAGTACGGTGACTGCGCCTGTGGGAAAGGTCCTGTGATTTCACGTGGCCCCAATATCAACCCTGTTGTGTACCAAGGTCTGGTAGCTGCTGCCGAGAAAGAAGGAATACCCTATCAAATTGAAGCCGAGCCTGGCGTCACCGGCACTGACGCTCGTGCAATACAAGTTTCGCGCGAGGGAAAGGCAACGGGTTTAATTTCTATTCCGTTACGCTACATGCATACACCGAATGAGGTTATTAATATGAAAGATCTTGAAGGGGCAGTCAAGCTCTTAACTCGCTTTATCATGGATTTGAGCGACGAAGTAAGTTTTGTCCCTGGGATGTAGCTGGCTAGAATATGAAGACAAACGAAAAAATAATTGCAAGGAACCGAAAGGCCTTTCACGAGTATGAAATACTTGAGAAGTATGAGGCGGGTTTGGTTCTCTCCGGCACCGAAGTTCGGTCGCTTAGAGACAATAACTGCCAATTGACTGACAGCTTCGTATTAATTAGGGATGGAGAGGCCTGGCTGCACAATGTGTATATCCCTCCCTATTCTTACGGAAACATTAACAACCCCGATCCCGATAGAAAAAGGAAGCTCCTCCTGCATAAAAAGCAGATAAGAGCGCTCCACCAGGCAATTCGTGAAAAGGGAATGACGGTTGTGCCGCTCAAGATGTATTTTACAAAAAATGCCTTAGTGAAGATAGAAATAGCTCTTGCAAAGGGAAAGAAACTTCACGACAAACGCGCATCGATGGCAGAGCGTGACTCTAAAAGAGAGATCGACCGTGCGTTGAAGCAGCGCAGCAGATAGATCTGAGAGAGAAGTATAGGAGAGGCAATGAGTATCGACAAAGAATTCGAGGATGAAGAAAATATCGAGTATGACGAAGATGACGACTTCGAATACGATGACGACGAGGACGACGAAGAGTGCGATGACGATTATGACGGTGATGACGAAGACGATGACGAATATGATGACGACGAAGATGACAGCGAATACGACGACGACGAATATGACGATGATGAGATCGACTTTGGCATAAGCAAAGAAGGTGTCGCCCAGGTAACAAATGATTTCAATGCAATATATAAGGAAGGCGCTGCAGCTGCGAAGGAATTAAAGGATGCATTTGCAGATATTAAATCAGCACTTAACTTCAAGGACATCTTCAAGTAAATAAGGCGAACACGGCACACTTGCAATAGGACAGGCCGTGCATAAAGGCTTATCAGGTAAAGTTGGTGGAGGCGCGGAGAATCGAACTCCGGTCCATACTAGATTATCCATACGGCGCTACAAGCTTAGTCAACGTTTAAGGTTTCGGATAGGCTCTCCTCGTTGACGAGTTTCGCTTCTCCTAGTTGGTTGCGTCTTTTCTTTAGGTTCACCAACACGTGCCCGAAGAGCAATCTCCTAAAATGATGTCGCACCCAAGCCGGAGATACACTCGAGATTGACAGCCCAAGGCTTAATTAAGCAGCAAGGGCAAATTCTTGTTTTTTGCCAATTAAATTGACGGTACCCCTGTTTAGCGTGGCGAGGAGACCACGGCTTGCTCCACATTTCAAATCTACCATGTCGAAACCAGTCGCCCCCATTGCAGATACATATAACAGAGCCATGTTTTCAATACAGATACCTCAGACCCGATTCTCCTGTATACAAGGCAGTGCATCTTTTAAAAGGGAGGCAAGTATACCACATACAGTGGGTGCCCCAAAATAAATACCATACTTTATGGGGAAAGTCCCATTCTTAAAAAGATTATAAAGCTTAACTGGTACAATACCTTGGAGTCTCAAGATAGAATGGGTTTCGTTGACAAGAAGCATTGAGAAAGATACTAAACGCGGCAATCATGCCTTGCAGGATAAAGAACAAAGCCGAGGCGAGGATACGTCTTTAAATAAAGACCATCTCACTGAAACTAAGGCTAGTTCTGTTCACCGTGGCTCAACGCCAGCTGACGGATACATGACCTTAGGCGGTACCGCTAAACGCAAAAAGCCACTAAAGGCTCCTTTGATATCCTTTGCTGTCCTTATTGCCTTAATAGCGCTTTTGTATGGTGCAGGATGCTTTTATTTTACTAGCCATTTTTTCCCCAATACTACCATCAGGAATAATGATGTCTCTTTGATGTCCATCGTTGAAAGTGAGCCAATTCTTTCTGATATTGTACAGGGCTATTCCCTTGCTATCGATGGGCAGGGCGTACATAAAACTATCTCATCGCAAGATATTGGAATGACGGCTGATGTGGAGGTTTTAGCAAAAGATATTATTGGGCAGCAAGATATTTTTCGATGGCCTTTAAAAGTCTTCGATACCCATGACGGAAGCGAGTTGTTCCAAGTTGCCTACGACAAAGAGGCAACAGGTGAAGTCGTGGGTGCCATTGTGTCTGAGCATAATGAATCCTCCATTCCAACGGTTAATGCAAGCATTTCCTTCGACGAGTCTAGTGCACAGTTTTTCATAGTGCCCGAAAGTCTTGGGACCGAGCTTGAATACACCTCTGTTTTCCGAGTCGTTGAGGAAGCTATCGGACAGCTTGAGGGAAGTCTAACATTAACTGAAGACGAGCTTGTCCAGCCCTTGATAGCCGAAGGCAACGCAAAGCTTATTAGCGCATGTAACCAAGCAAATGAGATGGCGAAAACAGATCTCAGCCTTATGCTCGGCGAATACGAGGCGGTAAGAATTGATGCAAGTCAGGTTTCACAGTGGATAAGCTTCAACGAAGAACTTCAGGTGGTGTACGATGAGGCAGCTTTCGGAGCTTGGGTCGACGATTTAGTCACTAAATTCAATACTGTTGGTACAAGCCGTACCTACACACGTCCTGATGGAAAGGTGATAACCGTCGAGGGTGGTTCTTATGGCTGGGAAATAGACAGTGAGTCTTTGCGTTCCCAAATTATGGAAGCTACTAATGCCGGCGAAAGTGGAGTCATTGAGATTCCTATCTACACCCAAGGCAACGGCTTTACAGAGGTAGGCGGCCAAGACTGGGGCAAGAGGTATGTTGATATTGACTTAACGGAGCAGTATGCCCGCTTTTATGATTACGATGACTCGCTTATATGGGAGGCGGATGTAATCACTGGGGCTCCTGTGTCCGATAGAATAACACCCACAGGAGTGTATTACCTTAATAATAAGGTAAGCCCCTCGGTTCTCATCGGCAAGATCGATCCAGAAACCAATAAACCCAAATACCGCTCACCGGTTGATTACTGGATGCCTTTTGTGGGTAATCTTATAGGTCTGCACGATGCCACCTGGCAACCTGGTTTCGGCGGAACCATGTACAAGGACGGTTACGGATCGCATGGCTGCGTCAATCTTTCCCTTGAGAAAGCTGGGGAACTGTATGGCCTTATTCAGGTCGGCGACGTAGTTATTACTCACTACTGAGATT
Organism: uncultured Raoultibacter sp.; assembly: GCA_964345475.1. Classification (GTDB taxonomy): domain Bacteria; phylum Actinomycetota; class Coriobacteriia; order Coriobacteriales; family Eggerthellaceae; genus WRIS01. Next base: position 2,244 of record CAYFQW010000041.1, on the reverse strand, counting down.
GCGATTGGGTTTTGAGCTATCTGGAAGCTCAATTGTTATTCAAAAAAGCTGGAGGCAGGCCTATAGGTCTGTTGTCAAATCCGCAGTATCCAGGGGTATGAGCTTGCCAAGCTCGTCGACACTAAGCTGTATTTGAGAACCTATCCTGCCTGCAGAAAATATAATCTGATCATAAAGCACAGCTGTTTCATCGACCACCGTCATGAATGATTTTTTCATTCCGATAGGAGAGCATCCTCCGTGTACGTAACCGGTTAGGGGTTCCAGCTCTCTTTCTTTAATCATCCTAATAGACTTCTCGTGTACCGCGCAGGCTGCTTTTTTTAAATCGAGGTCTTTCGCTACAGGGATCAAGAAAACATAGTGAGAGCCAGTGCGGCCTTCGGTAACCAGGGTTTTAAAAACACGGTTCGGGTCGATACCTAGATACTCAGCAACCTGAACGCCGCTTAAGGCCTCTTTGATATCAAGGCTGTGGTGTTCATACGGTATCTGCGCTGCATCTAGAAGGCGCATAGCATTAGTTTTTATGTCTTTATGCTTCATCATGCTATATATCTTAGCAGAAAATATGAGAGCGCTTAAATATACCTTCTTGCCCATGCTTGCTCGGGCTATACTTACAAGTATGGAAAACCTATACGCATACAGAGAAGATAAGCAATCATTCGACAACGCCCCCATAGGAGTATTTGACTCTGGCTACGGGGGCTTGACCGTTGTGCAAAAAATCATCCAATCTCTTCCCCATGAACGCTTAATATATCTTGGCGATACGGCGCGCTTTCCATATGGCCCGCGAAGTCTCGAAGAGGTCGATTCCTTCGTTCAACAAATTGGCTCTTGGTTGATCGATCGCGGTATTAAGCTTCTTGTAATTGCCTGTAACTCCGCAACGGCAGCAGGCTTGGTGCATGCTCAAGAAAGATTTACCGTTCCTGTTATAGGTGTTGTAGAGCCTGGTGCCCGAGCAGCAGTACATGCAACGAAAAATCGCAGAATCGGTGTTATCGCCACAAAAGCTACTGTTGAGTCTGATGTGTACTCTAAGGCTATTCGGAGCCTGGATGCCGGCATCACGGTGTTTTCTACCGCCACTCCACGTTTGGTTGCCATAGCAGAGCAAGGCATACGAATGTCTAACGGTCCCATAGAAAACTATACCTCGCTCGTCTCGAAAGCCTATATTCGCCCCGCCTTTCAAGAAATTGCGCAAGAATATTTAGTGCCTTTGAGACGCTGCGGTATTGACACACTTGTTCTAGGCTGCACGCATTTTCCCTTGTTAAAAGCGCTTATAGGCGGAGTGGTCGGTCATGAGGTGGTGCTTATTTCCTCAGCAGAAGAGGTTGCTCGCGAGGTTGAAGAAACCCTCGCAAGGCGAGGCCAGCTTGCCCGTTGTGAACAGCATCCGCAGCGCGAATTCTTTACTACAGGTGATGACATAGAAGAATTTCGCGCCTTTGGCAGCCGGATTCTACGAACTGATATCGATGAAGTAAAACAAGTACATTTTGACTGAGATTCATCCCAAGGAGCCCTCCATGAAGAAAGTCGTTATTGCGAGCAATAATGTCCATAAACTCGAAGAAATTAAGACTGCTTTAGATTTTGAAACTTGGGAATTCTGTACCCTTTCAGAACTTGCGGTGCAGTCTGACCCAGAAGAAGATGGAAAAGCTTTCGTAGAAAATGCTCGCATAAAGGCACAGGCTGTGCATCAGTCGACAGGCTATGCGGCTTTGGCGGATGATTCAGGACTGATTGTCGATGCGCTTAATGGCGCCCCGGGAGTTTATTCTGCCCGATATGCAGGCGCCGATTGCTCTGACATGGACAATAATGAGAAGCTATTGCGAGAGCTTGACGGACTTGACATGGGCAAGCGAAGCGCAAGGTTTATCTGTTCCTTAGTGTTTATCGATGAGGACGGTACCGAGACTTGTTCCGAAGGGTGTCTTGAGGGCTTTATTGGAACCGAGATGAGGGGGAGCGGGGGCTTTGGCTATGATCCCTTGTTCTATCCCCTCGAATTCAAGGCTATAAGGAGTATTGCTGAGCTGTCTCAGAGCGAAAAAAATTCAATTTCCCATAGAGGTTCAGCATTAAAAGAACTTAAGAAGAAGATTTCTGGAAAATGTTAAACCTTCTGCTATAATACCTAAGCTGTCTGAAATCGGGACGTGGCGCAGTTTGGTAGCGCGCTTGCTTTGGGAGCAAGATGTCGCAGGTTCGAATCCTGTC
>CAYFQW010000040.1:0-6019 GCA_964345475.1 uncultured Raoultibacter sp. | reverse complement strand
TGGTAAACCAGCTATCGCACCCCAAGCAGAGCTTGGGGGTTTCTTCAACCACTAAGTGTTCGAGATATTCTGGAAATAGTATCGCATCGTAGCTCTATGTATCTGAGCGAATGAAATTGTCGGCACTATTTCGAAGCGGAGAGATATGCAGGTATACACAAATGTCATCTACGTAGCTGTTATCACCTTTCCGTTCCTGGCTGCACTGGTAACAATTCCCTTCATGATCCACCAATACCGCAAACTTGGGTCAATTCCCTGGTGGAAGACGTTTTTGTTCTACCTTTTCGTGTTCTATCTGCTCTGCGCCTACTTCATGGTCCTGCTTCCTATGCCAGAGGATCGCGCAGCGGTAGTTCCCTATGCACAAACACCCCAGCTTATCCCCTTCCATTTCGTGTTGGACTTTATCGCTGAGAGTGAAATACGTCTCACAAGCCCCTCAAGCTGGTTAAAGGAACTTACCCATCCTGCTGTCTATCAGGCGATCTTCAACATTGCCCTTCTCATACCGCTCGGCATGTTCCTGAGGTATTTTTTTCAGAGGAGCTGGTGGCAGACGCTCATCATCGGCTTTTCAGTGACTCTCTCCTTCGAGATACTGCAACTTACAGGGATTTTCGGCATCTATATGCACCCCTACCGCCTCTTTGATGTGGACGATCTCATGCTCAATACCTTAGGGGCTATGACAGGTTTTCGGATCATGGGCCCCGCAATGAAGATACTGCCCGACCTGCATGCACTTGAAGAGAAGGCTGTCGAAAAGGGTTTGAGGCCAGGGCTTCTAAGGCGTGGGCTTTCGCTTTGGCTTGATTTGGTTTTTGCTGGCTTCGTGAATGGGCTGCTCAGCCTGCCCCTAGTGCTCTCTGGAGTCGGAGTGGAGGATTTTTCACTTACCATCGCACAGGTGACGATGTTTCCGCTCGTGGATATTATCGGCTATATCCTTATCTTCATAGTCGTTCCTAGCCTGACCGGCGGTCAGACTTTGGGGCAGAAGATCTGCCGGCTCGCCCTCGTTCGTTCAGAGGCAGAAAAGCCGAGTTGGTACCAGTACCTTGCGAGATACGGCCTCCTCTACCTGATGCTCTATGGGCCTATCTGGATTTACAGATGGACGATATCGCTCAGCAGCTCGCTCTCTTCGACAAGCGAACTCTACCCTCTTGCAGGGCTGGTCGTCATGTATCAGCCCTTCATTGAAGTAGCTGGCTTGCTGCTGTTCTTCATCTGGGGGCTTTCCCTATTTATCCGCAACCATACAGCGAAACGCCAACGCAGACTCTTTGTGATGCTCAATGAGAAATTGAGTGGGACACGTATTGTTGCCAAACCGAGGGCAACCGTAGCCGCCAAGTCGAAGGCGGTCGTAGCTGACAATCATAAGAAGACCTCTGTTGAAGAAGATTTTTCTGGGAATGGCTCGCCAGGGTCGTAATCCCCTTGTGCTTCCTTCGGGTCGCTCGGTACTGCGCATGGAATCCCTCCCTTGTATTACCTTTCGCTGTGGCTCTCTGCCTTCCCTTGTCTTTATATATCGATGCTCGATAGTTCGCCGATCTCATAAATAGCAGTGCTCTCTAGGTTAGCGACATCATCAAGAAAACTTAAAGCAAGAACGTTCGATCCTATAAATAAAAGCGTTGTGACAATCGCAAGAACTAATCCGGCGATGGCTGTTCCTTTCGAACGCTTTTTTACTGCGCCAAAGATAATCCCCGCAATGCCAAAACAAAAAGCAAGCACTCCTAGAAAGAGCGAAAAGATGTTGATAAGGGGAATCCAAGACCCTACGAGAGCAAGGATACCTAAAACCAGAGCCGTTACTCCGAGCGCATTACTCCTGTTTTGCGCAACGTGCACATATCCACTTTGCACGTAACCGCTCTGTACGTACCCGCCCTGCACGTATTGCTGTCTGGGCTGTACGAATTGTTGAGCAGGCTGCGCATACTGTTGTCCAGCGGGTGCGTATTGTTGGCTGGACGGTGTGTATGGTTGTCCGGATTGTACATACTGCGGTGCGGACGGTGCGTGTTGCTGTCCGGGCTGTACATACTGCGTTGCGGACGGTGTGTATGGTTGTCCGGATTGTACATGCTGCGGTGCGGACGGTGTGTATGGCTGCACAGGATATTGTTGGTCTGAAAGCTGTGTGCTCCCCTGCGGTACCTGAATTGGATAGGCTTGTTGATCTGATTGATGCTCTAATGCAGATTGATACGCCTCTCCAGCCATCTTATCTCTTTCGTCTGATTGCACAATGTTCCTCTCCTGCGATTTTTTACTTAAGGCTTCGGCCGCGTCTTACCTAAACGAGGTTGAATCTTCATAAGAGCATGTTTGCTTCCTGACTCCAACTGATGCCAAAGCATATGTTTAACGTACGCGGATTGTTCTTTTTCCTAGTTCCCCTTCAGGGCTTTTCGCCTCAAAGTCTTTCTCAAACGCCCAGGTCGATAGTCATATGCATCATATAGAACATGAAACGCATAATGGGAGTACTTCCAAAAGCTATCGTTTATCGAAAATACTTTGGATACGCAACTTCAATCTTTAGTTCTGCTTGGATTCCTTCGAGCGTTTCTTTTGTCAGCAAAGCCAATCCTTCATAAAATGGCTCTTCGGCGGCTTCGGTTAACTGGTCCAGAAAATGAGACGACCATGTGAGCATATGATCTTTTAAGTATGCTTCAACCAGGTCTGGCTTGTTTTCGGCTATCCAGGCAAGAAGGAGAAGCATGAGCCCTATATGGTCTTCTGGGGTCTGCTCGTCTGTTGTGCGCTCTATTCCGTTATCCCTCATCCATTGACGTAAGGCAAGTGTACTTTCGCCAAATACCACGCACTCACGATCAGTGTAGACTGATCCCCAGGGTGGTACGGGCTTTCGAGCAGGGCCCACAAACAAGCGGCGATACTCCCACGCCAAGTCTTCGTCATCGATTCCTTTCTTAAGACCATTCACCATAAGTTCTAGCGCATTTTGAGCCGTACTCCTATCAACAAATGGCCAATCGTTGCTCGCTTCGTCCGGGGCAAGCTTTGAAAAAGCGTCGAAAATCTTGTTAGCGCTTCCCTTAGCCGGCTCCTGTAAAAAAAGGGGTCCTAAAGTTTCGCCGATAAAAATGATTTGATCGTAACGTTCGTCTCGCACAGTTTCTCTTCCCATTAAACTCCTCCTGGATACAGAATCTCTCTTGAATAACTAGGGCTGCTTCTTCTGAGAGATGCACCCAACTGAGCTTGATGTGCCAAGCTCTACTCCTTCTCATGGCCGATATAGTACCATGAATACGGAGCGCGCCTCCTCTTCTGGAGCCACACTCCACACGTGAGCTAATTGTCCAGCTAAGTGCTGTCGGGAGCTTCGAGATCTGATGGCAGTACGTCAACGGCTTATCGACGATTTTAGACTTTAAGATATGATGCTATTCATTAAAACCTATCGCGAGTGTCGTATGGACGAAACGAGGCTACTGATGAAACACCGTTCTATCAAAAAGACAGTAAAAGGCCAGAGGGCTATCGACGGCGCGGGCGTAAAACTTGTCCGTGTGCTCGGTGGAAACGACGTTAAAGACTTCGACCCCTTCCTCATGCTCGACTCATTTGACACCAATAACCCTGCTGATTATCTTGCCGGATTTCCTTTTCACCCCCATAGAGGCATCGAGACAATTACCTACCTCATATCAGGGAGGATCGATCACGAGGACAGCCTGGGAAACAAGGGAGCTATTATTGCCGGTGAAAGCCAGTGGATGACGGCTGGAAGCGGCATTATGCATGAAGAGATGCCAAAAGAAGACGGAAGGATGCTCGGGTTTCAGCTCTGGCTCAACCTTCCCCAATCTGAAAAAATGTGTGAGCCGGCATATCTAAGCATTACAAAGGACATGGTGCCTGTCATCGAGAAAGGCAATGCGGAGATACGGGTTATATCCGGCGCCTGGGGCGACATCAAGGGGACCCCTCCTCGGTATATTCAAGCAAGCATATATGACATCTCTTTACCTGCAGGTGAAAGCCTCGACATTCCTACTCCATGCGATGAGACCGTGTTTATTTTTCTCATTGAAGGCAATGCTGTGATTAATGACGAGACCCTGGGCGAGAAGACAGCCGTCCTTTTTGATGAAGGCGACCTCGTTACACTTGCAGCCGAGCCAGACAAACCCTTACGGGCTATTTTCTATTCCGCGCCACCTTTGGAAGAGCCCATAGCCTGGGGTGGCCCCATCGTCATGAATACAAACGAGGAGCTCAACGAAGCTTTTGCGGAACTGCAAGCTGGCAGCTTTATTAAGCATGCTTGAGGCTGTCTGCATGTCTGCAAGCTTGCCATCATACAGGCAGGTTTCCCTGCTTTTTACTGTTGTGCGTCCGATATTGGGTTTCGAGATTGGTCATGATAAGAAAATTTAAACCAGAAGATATAGACCGAGTCATGATGATTTGGCAGGAAAGCAACTTGGATGCACATGGCTTCGTGGAGCCATCGTATTGGACCTCAAGTGCGGCAGATGTTCAAGAACAGCTTTTATTGGCTGAAGTATATGTTTTCGAGAAAAATAGTCAGCTTGCTGGCTTTGCAGGAATGCAGGGTAACTATCTTGCAGGACTTTTTGTCGATACGGATATGCGCTCGCTTGGAATTGGGGCACAGCTCCTTGACTATATAAAAGACAGGCAAGAGCGATTCTCCTTGCGTGTCTTCAAGGAGAATAAAGGTGCAGTAGACTTCTACCTAAGAGAAGGACTGATTATTGTTTCGGAAGAGGTGAACGAGGAAACGAATCACGCTGAGTATGTCATGATGTGGGAAGCTGTTTCTGCTCCCACATATCCTCCGCCGCCAGTGCCCACTCCCTAGCATAATCATGGCAGCGAGCACAAAGCTCTTCCGCGCTTTCAGGAGCCTGGAGATCGGTCGACCGCGCCTCCGAGCAAAGCACCATCTCGGGCAAAATATCGGGATTTTCTAACATAGGACATGGCCGCAGCATATTCTCATTAAAAGGCTGCCTCTTGTGGTACTCCATAAAGAGAGGGGACTGCAGTGCCTCGAGCAAGGTGTTTTCACGGATGTTTGCATTTGAGTAATGTATGAATACGCAGGGGTCAACGTCGCCGTTTGCATTGATGTGGAGGTAGCGCCTTCCTCCTGCGATGCAGCCCTGCGTATGCTTTGCATCATTTTGAAAGTCCATTGAAAAGAGAGCCTTGCTCTTCCTGAATTCTTTTATTTTCTCATACACATGTAAGCGTTGCTCGGGCGTAACCATGAGCTCGGGCGAAGCTCCCTGCCCCACCGGCATATAATGGAAATACCAGGCAAAAAGGGCACCGTCTTCGATTATTTGATCGAAGAACTTCTCGCTGCTTACGTCTTCATAGTTTACGCTGGTATAACAGACTGACAACCCGAAGGGCAGGCGATAGCTCTTGAGCAATGCCATCGCATTGTGCACCTTTTTGTATGTACCAAGGCCCCTACGGCTATCATTTGCCTCCTCAAATCCTTCTAAACTAATAGCGGGTACGAAATTTTTAACGCGGAGTAGTTCTTTGCAGAACTCTTCATCGATGAGTGTGCCGTTAGTAAAACACAAGAAAACGCAATCGGGGTGCTTTTCGCAAAGGCGCATAAGGTCGGCCTTACGCACAAGAGGTTCCCCTCCTGTATAGATATAGATATACGTTCCCAGCTCTTTTCCTTGCACGATAATGGAGTCGATCTCCTCAAGGGTGAGGTTAAGTTTATGCCCATACTCAGCTGCCCAGCATCCTGAACACTTCAAGTTACATGCACTTGTTGGATCAAGAAGAATGGCCCAGGGAATATTACAGCCATACTTTTCGCGGACTTCCTCTTGTTCGGGCCAACCGAGAATATTTCCGTTGAGGATGAAGTCTTCAAAAAACACTTTCCGTACCTGCGGGTCGAGATCGTAGAACCGCATCATCAGTTGGTACCAATTGTCTTTGTTCTCAATAGCCTGCCTAATGGCAT
>CAYFQW010000039.1:0-6026 GCA_964345475.1 uncultured Raoultibacter sp. | reverse complement strand
GGTAAACCAGCTATCGCACCCCAAGCAGAGCTTGGGGGTTTCTTCAACCACTAAAGACCCAAGCCCCCTGCTTGCTAGGCTTGGAGAGCTCTCTGAATATGCGTATTATTTCCAGTTCTCACTTACCGCCTACGAGCAGGATATTGAACGTAATCTTCCCGACAAGAAAGAATTAATTGAGACATTCAAACGTTTATCACATGAGCTTGGGCCCGATAGGGTTATCTGGCGCTTTGACCCTATTCTGATAAATGAAAAATATTCCTTTGACCGCCAAATTAATGCCTTTGAGCAAATCGCTTCGAGCCTTGAAGGCTATACAGAAAAAGTCATATTTAGCTTTATCGATGACTACCTTCGCAATGGAAAAAGCGTTTGCTCAACCCTTGGCGCACAGAGCCTCGATGAAGGCCTAAAAAACGCTCTCGTATCCCGCATGGTAGAAATTGCTGATGCCTGCGGTATGTCGGTTGAGGCCTGTGCTGAAGACGTCGATACAGAAAGACTAGGTATCGAACACGCACGTTGTATAGACAGCAGCTTGTTCGAAAAAATGCACTCCTGCAAGCTAAGCCGACTGAAATCACGTTACGCGGAATTAGGCAAAGACACGGCACAGCGAAGAGCTTGCCACTGTGTCACCAGCATCGATATCGGACAGGCAAACACCTGCCTTAACGGCTGTAGGTATTGCTATGCAACTCGAAGCGAGGCAAGCCTCATCAGGAATCGGAAGCTATACGACCCAGACAGCCCTCTCCTTTGCTCAAGAAGAGGGAGAGATGATGTCTTGACGGATCATCGTGGCACAAGAGATTCGAGGGATAGATCGAACCGATATGAAGCGAAATGCAACGAGATCGAACAAACCTCCCTCGATGTGTAATACCCCAAATCTGCAAAATACCGCAAGAAAAAACTTGAATTATATAGTCGTAAAAGGTTCGAAAAAGATATATATCCCTGCTATATCTGGGTTAAATATGTAACCAATAAAGCCAATTTTTTAAATTGATCGAAAAATAAAATCATGCTACATTGTGTCGGCTATTGCTCCCAAGTGTGTCCATCCAAAACTCAGGAGGTAGAGAAGAATGAGATTTGAGGGTAAAACAGTTGTTGTTACTGGCGCAAGCTCAGGTATCGGCCAAAGTGTAGCTTTAGAATTTGCTAAAGAGGGCGCTACAGTTATCGCCGTCGCTCGGCGCAAAGAAAGGTTAGACGCTTTAGCAGAAGAAGCCCAAGATATGGCAGGCAAAATTCTTCCCTTTGTCGGCGATGTCTCCTCCAAGGAAGCAGCAGAAGGTATGATCGACTTCGCTGTCGAACAGGGTGGCAAGCTTGATGTGGTAGTAAATAACGCAGGCATCATGGATGAGTTTAGACCTATTGACGAAGTAAGTGACGAGCTGTGGGACAAGGTCATGGCCGTCAATCTCTATGGTCCTGCCATGATAATGCGCAAAGCTGTTCAGGTTATGCTTGAGCAGGAGAGTGGTGGTAATATCGTAAATACGGCCTCCATCGGAGGCGTGCGCGGCGCAAGGGCGGGTGCTGCCTATACGGCCTCTAAGCACGCTATCATCGGGCTGAGCAAAAACACAGCTTATATGTATGCCCATCGCGGAATCCGTTGCAACGCAGTTTGCCCAGGCGGTGTCGATACAGAGGTTATGGCATCACAGACAAATATAAGTGAATTCGGCGTAGGCCGTGTCATGGCTGGCCTAGACGCAACAATACCTTCAGCAAAACCAATAGATATCGCAGCCGCAATACTGTTTGCTGCAAGCGATGAAGCAAAGGCTTTGAATGGCGCCGAACTTATTGTTGACAGCGCTGTTTCTAGCAACTAAGGAATGTAATGGGTTCGCGGGCCGATTGAAGCACCAGAGAACCAGGTAAAGCACTCACAGGCTTGTTGGTTCACCAATAGGCGAGCTGAGACTTACGTAGGCAAAGCGTGTATGCGCTCGATACATAATCGAGTAGGGGGAACTTCTAGGTAGCGACCGAAGAAGTTCCTCCCTCTCACACCACCGCTCATGCGGTTCCGCAAGCGGCGGTTCGTTTACCTTCACTTTTCTTTATGTAGTATTCCATCATGCTGAACAGTCCGAGCTCGTTTAGATATTGATTGTTCAACGTTCTGTTGAGAATCGCAGTGCCTGCAACTCTCCAATAGCCTTTGCGCGTATAGCTCCACATATAGGCTTGTTCGTAGTCGATTCCGAGTCTCATGAGATTTTTCCTCCTAGCGCTCGGCTTCTTCCACTGTTTCCAGAGATACTGTCGGATACGTCTTCTCAGCCATTCGTCTGTGGCTTCGCAAAGCCCTTTGCATTTAGCAATGCCGTAGTAGTTAATCCACCCAGTGAGCGCACGCTTCAACTCAGAAAGCATACGGTTAAGCGAGATACCGCGGTTGCGTTTGGTGATGGTGCGTATCTTGTCCTTTAGGCGTTTGACGGATGCAGGGTGAACCCTTATAAAGGTTCCACCTGCATCCTTGCCTAAGGAGAACCCGAGGAATTTGAGTTTGCCCGGGCTGCCCACCTATCCATTTGAATTTGTCGAGGCCGTAATCAGCGGATGGATGATTGCCAACATCAACAAGCTTATGAACGCTTTTCGTAGCAGCCATCTTTGACGGTGGTGAGTCTGGGTCGTCCAAGTCTCCGAAAAGTCTCGCCTGTCCGGGACAGTGGGCTACACAAGCAGGAAGCTCCCCTATGTCGATGAGGTGCGCGCACATGGTACATTTTTCAATAACGCCTTTGTCACGACTCTTATCATACGTGCGCACTCCGTAAGGACACGCCATAACGCAGTATTCGCAGCCTATGCACTTACTATGGTCTACAAGAACAACCCCGTCTTCACGCTGGTACGAAGCGCCTGTCGGGCACACGGTCACACATTGGGGATTTTCACAGTGCTGACAGGATACAGGCAGGTAATACATTTCCAGATCTGGGAAGGTTCCCGTAGGACCGATTGTTAGAACCTTGTTATAGTACGTTCCCAGTCCAATACCGTTTTCTTGTTTGCAAACTACGGAGCACGTGTGGCAGCCGATGCAACTATCTAGGTCCACTGAGATAACATAGCGTGTCACTGTGCACCACCTCCCATAATCGTAACTTGCTTGACTCCGTCTTCTTGAGTGTCTTCTTCAAGCGTTTTTTCACTGAGCGGTAAGAAGATCCGTAAGTCTTCTTCGGTCATACAAATGTTTTCCGGAGCACCTTCTTCGGCAATATAAATCTTGCACAGTCCGCCATAGTTGTCAGTACCGACCGCAGGATCGTAGGGTCCGTCGTTTTCGAAGAGCACATTACAGTTGCACTCAAACGCCCCATGGAGATCGTCAGTAGCATCACGCTCGGGGAACCACCAGTCGTGCTCAACGTGGATAGTGTTGGGCTCGATAGCCGTAGTGAGATTCGCCCGCTGCCTGATACGGTCTACGTATGTTTCAATCCACACCCAATCATCTTGCTCGATACCATGTGCCTCAGCAGTTTCTGGATTAATATCCACCGTGGGGAACATATGGATTTCACGCAGCCAGGGGCTGTTGCGATACTCAGTGTGGAAGAAGGCATGGCTACGTCCACCGGTAATCAAGGTATAGGGATAATCATCGAGGAGATCAGGACGTGAAATCTTGGTTATCGGAGGCTCAATATACGTCGGGAGCGCACCATTTCCGTATAGCAGGAGGTCTTCAGACCAAAGCTCCATTTTGCCGTTATCAGACTGAGGGTGTGGAGGTATTACTGTTCCATCAGGAAGAGTAGTGCCAGGAAAACGATATACTGCTCCCATTTTATTTCCACGGAACATCGTATTGAATCCAGGCCTAAAATCACTCGTTTTACGCATGAAACCGCTGACGTACTTAGGAACACCGAGGACATCGGTCATCTGCACACCCGTAACCGAAACACGCTCGCGAAATTCTTCAAAGCTCGAGCAAGAGAGATGCTCCGGCAGCGTTGGCGGGCCTTGCACCATGTAATCAAAGAACTCGTATTTGTCTTTCCAGCCCATGTCGACATTCATATACTCAGCAAACTCAAAGCAGATATCCATATCGTCTTTACTCTCACCGAGAGGCTTATGGAAAGGCTGACGGATAAGGTAGGTGTGACTTGTTGGATAGCCATGACCAGAGTGCGGCCACTCCACGCGATCAACTTCGTTGGGATGCGCTGCAGGCAAGAGAATGTCTGCCAACTGGCCTGATGGAGTGAGGCACAGATCTACGTTCACGAAGAAGTCGAGATTTTATAAACCTTCAACAATCTCATGTGAGGTTTCCATAGATAAAATCGGTTCAGAAGTCTGCTGCCAATACCCATAAATCTGGAAGGGATCTCCCTTTGCCATCGCCTTTGTGGTAGCAGCTGCAAAGCCACCCTGCTGGCCATAAATAACTTGGCCGCCAGAGTTTTGCGTGGTGTCCCTAAGCTCGCCGGTCGCATTATCGGCAACGAGTATCTGCTGATATCCCGTGTTTTGGCATACAGAGAGCTTTTTGATGTTGCGTGCGGTCTCCATGCGAAGTTTGCCCATACGACCCTGCTGATTGGGCACGATGTCAAACATGAAGGAGTCGTAACCTGTTGCAGGCTCACGCCCGATATTTTGACCACCTTCAGTATCGAAGTTGCCTGCAAGAGCCATCATGATAGTAAAGGCCTGTGATATGCCAGATGTGTTGATGGAGAACTCGACCTTCTGCCCGCGGCAGAAGCATGCCTTCGGAGAGGCGCCGAGATAGGTGTCGATAGCTTCAATAATCTTAGCTTCATCAATCTCGCAGAATTCAGCTGCACGAGCGGTTGTCCAAGGAGTTACATGCTCGAGCAATATATCCCAAGAAGTACGGTAGCTCTTGCCGTTAATCTCATGCTCGCCACTTAAGGCAGGCACGGCATCTTCAACAACGTTTCCTTCCTCATCAAGCCATTGGAAAGCACGTTCGCCCCCATAGCCAGCCTTGTCTTGCCAATCACCGCTCCAATATATGAGCTGATCATGAGCTTCGTCCCAGGCAGGATACAGTTCTTCAGAGCCACCTTCTTTTACCATGGAATCACGTAACTGAAAACCGCTACCGTCCTCATCAATGAAGAAGGGTGCGTTGGTGTAGTGGCGGGCAAAATCAGTCGCGCACTTTTCTGAATGCATAATCTCGTTGATGAACGCCAGCACAAGCGCCATATCGGAACCAGGACGAATCGGCAGCCAGATATCCGCCTTCGATGCTGTACAGGTGTAGCGAGGGTCTACACAAATAACCTTCGCCCCACGCTGCTGTGCGCGTTTTACCGTAAGCCAGTCGTAGTAACCACGTGAGCGCTCTTGCCTACACCAAATCATAATACAGTCGGTGTTGTTCCCATCCCATCCGGTGTATTGGGTTTCATCACCATATAAACGCTGGCTCGTAAAATAGGAGCCAACCCAGCAAAGATTTCCTACACCAAAGGTTGCGGTAGAGCCAAGCTCCAACCAAAGCCTGTTAATGGCTTGGAACTGGAGCATGTCGCGACCCGTACCATATTGGTGGGCGATGGTGTGCCATCCATGCTCTTCGCCGATTTTAGTAAATCTTTCGGCGGCCTCCTGATACGCTTCTTCCCAGCTAATGCGTTTCCATTGGCCCGAACCCTTCTCCCCAACACGCCGCTGCGGGTAGCGTATACGAAGCGGGTTGTAAAGTTCCTGGGGAATGGCGAAGGCACGTGAACAAAGCGTTCCTTCTGAGAACAGATCGGGGTTCCCTTCAATTTTAGTGACACGCCCGTCTTTAACGTGTCCAAACAATGCACACCTCCCGTAGCATTGCCTGCATGCACTCGGTATTTTCTTGACCTCGCCTTGCGTTCCCTCAGCCCCTCCCGTATCTTTGGCAAATGCCGGCGATACGGACGCCCTATAAGGGTCGAGGTGGAGACGACTGCCGAAGTTTTTAAAAAACCACGGCGACTCATCTTCAGCGTCATAGCTTCCTC
>CAYFQW010000038.1:0-6133 GCA_964345475.1 uncultured Raoultibacter sp. | reverse complement strand
GCAAGCCAGCTATCGCACCCCAAGCAGAGCTTGGGGATTTCTTCAACCATTAATAGCTCAATTTTAAATACTTAATAGGATGACTCTGCACGCAGTATCGTAGTAAAATTGCTTATCTACTGATTATTCAGGCGGGAGTATGAATGCCAAGTCCTCATACATTCGAGGAGTACGTAGAGCAAGAATGTTACGATGCAATTTATCGTAAGGTAAATTCGTATGTCATCGAAAACCGCGCTGACTTTGATGTGGAGTCACGAACTCTTGAAGAGGTCAATTATGCCGAAGTCGAAGATTTATCCATTCATAGGATACTTATTTTTGATGAGCCTGGTAACGCTATTAAGTTTGATGTAGTAGCTAAAACGAATCTTGAGGTTAAGGGATATAGGGGAAAGCACTACGAGAGCGACAACGTGCAGCAATGGTTCAGGGTATCTTGTTCGGGGGTGCTCGATAGCGGGCTGAAGGCATTGAGAATTCTTGATGTCGAAATCTATGATCATCGGCAAAACCCCGTTGACAACAAGCTTCCCACATCCTTGGTGCCCATAATAAAGAAGGATGAATTCGATGCTGTCGCAGAAGCGTTCTTAACGAATTATTTTCCAGAAGCGCTTGAAATACCAACTCCTTTGCCGGTCAAAAACATTGCCAGCAGGATGGGTCTTGAAATTGACGAGCTGTCGTTGTCGAGAAACCTAACGGTTTTTGGCATGATTGTTTTCAGTAAATGCACCAGTATTTACTTTGACGATAATGACTCGACGTACGAACCAAAAACTCTAAACCGAGGAACGATTATCGTTGATCCAGATGTCTATTTTAAACGCAATTTGGGGTGCTGGAACAATACCGTCATTCATGAGTGTGTCCATTGGTTTTTGCACCAGAAGCATTTCGAGCTCGTTCAGCTTTTCGATAAGAGTGCTGTACTAATAAGCTGCCGTGTTAACGAGCCCCAAAACTCATCTGTGGTTGACTGGGATGATGAACAGCTTATGGAGTGGCAGGCAAATGGCATTACGCCCCGCATTTTAATGCCACGAAAAATGGTCATCCAAAAAGCAAACGAAATTATGGATGAGTTCCGTGGGTGCTTTCCGGACGCTTCCCAAATTGATGCCTTTGATTATCTCATTCCTGAACTGGCCAATTATTTCGGAGTTTCAAAGCAATCGGCGAGAATAAGGCTACTTGATCTTGGTTTTAGAGAAGCTGAAGGCTCCCATGCATTCATTGATGATCATTATGTTGGCAGCTACTCTTTCAAAGCTGAATCGAAAAACGCAGACCAAACATTTTGCATCAACCCAGAAGACGCATTTAGGCTGTATAGCTCTGACGATGCATTTCGAGGTTTCCTTGATAGTGGAAATTATGTTTATGTTGACAACCATTTTGTTTTACGTGATCCCAAATTCCTTGAAGCTACTGGTGAAGGAGGTGTTCGTCTTACAGATTATGCCAAGGACCATATCGATGAGTGCTCTCTGAGATTTGATCTAAAGTCATCCTCTCGAGCTTCTTTGAACGTCGACATTTATTTGGAAACATCTCTTTTCCGGTCGGTCGACTCAGGCTATCAAAAAGAACCTGCGTTTAATGTTGACAAACACAATCAAGAATTAATGGAAAAAGCCGAAGCGATTGGCCGGAACGTTGCAGAAGAGCTGAACTTTGTTAAATCTCAAAAAGGATCATTTTGCCAAGAAGTCATGGCTCACGTTAAGCGAAGGGGCTACAACAAACCGACTTTTTGCGAGAAAACACTTTTGTCAGAGCGTATGTTTGAGCGAATACAGACTGATAGCCTCAGAAGAAATCTAAAGCCAGAAACAGTCATGCAGATATGTATCGGCCTTGATCTAGGAATAGCTTATGGCGAGGCACTTTTTGAAAAGGCGGGGCATAAGCTCTGCGGATCAGAATTACATCTTGCCTATAAGCAAATCCTTGCAACCTGTCAGGGCTTATCGGTTTATGAGTGTAATGAAATTCTCGCTAGCATCGGATTGCCATTATTAGCAAAACGTAGCAACTACCGAACAAAAGCGGACTAAACCATTTCGAAAAACAGCGACCTGTGAAGTCGCTTGTTTGACCTGGATATATCCTCAGATCTTTAAAGATCTCATATTTCTTCTCACAACTTAATAAGCAATACCACCTCTCAAGCGACTTCCCAAGTCGGGACACAGGCTGCCTCTCTTGGCATTATTTCTTTTGTCCCCACATCGAGGAGGTGAGCATTATGGAAGATGTCAGAAACAGCAGAGGCAAGCTTGTGTGCCGAATCAATCCTGCGACCTTCACGGTTGAAATCGTGAGCAAAGGCCAGAAAACCATCGTGGTTTTTGATCTCGGAAATAAACCTCGAATTACCTATTCGTAAGTAGCTTAACAACCCGTACATAATCCGCAGAGCCGCCAGACGGACAGGAGAACGCAAGTTCACTGTCCGTTTCTTTTTGCCCTGAGGATAGTCATAAGCGAACTCCGGCGGATTCCGATCCGAAGGAGTCCTTATGACCCAGTTCTATCAAAAACGAACCGAAGGAAGTTCGCATCAAACAAAGTATTTCGTATCAATTACTAGGCCAAACGGACAAGCAGGAGAAATCGAAATTTCCGAGAAAGTATTCTCGCTGCTTGAAGACATGCAGCGTGAACACTGGCGTTTGGAACGATCAGAATCGCGACATACCTATCACCTTGAGATGATCCCCGAGTGGAGCCTGCCTAAAGCTTTGCAAGCTCAAAGCCCAGAGCAGTTGATGCTTGAGCAATTCGAAAACAAAAGGTTATATGCGGCGCTCAAGCGGCTTTCTCCAATCCAATTGAGGCGCTTTTTGCTCCGACATTACTTCGAACTATCAACTCAACAGATTGCCGTTATTGATGGCTGTTCAGCCAGGGTGGTTGACCGCAGCATTTCCCGAGCAAAAGAAAATCTCAAAAAACTTTTAGAAGAAGGGGTCTGAAACTGCCCCCAATTGTCCGTTGCTATGAAAGGGGTTATTCGCCTTTCGGGCAACTTGATAATTTCATACCCACCCGCTTGGAAAGGGAAAGAGCGGATCGTAAACGCCAAGAGGTCTCTCGTTGGCGGGTGGGAGCTGCCACACCGGCAGCGTTCAAACACAAATCTATTCGGCGATGGATAGAAAGTCTTATTCATCGCTGTCTACATAACTGAAAGGTGAATACTATGAACGAGAAAATCTGTCGAGGCGATGTGGTCTACGCCAACTTAAACCCCGTTGTTGGCAGCGAACAAGGTGGCATGCGTCCTGTGGTTGTCATCCAAAACAATACCGGCAACAAACATAGCTCTACTATTATTGTTGCTCCTATAACCAGCAAACTTAAGCCACAGCTCCCAACCCATCTTCCTATTTCGGGAGTTCCGGGACTTTACGAAGGTTCGATAGTTCTTCTTGAGCAGCTTCGAACCATCGATAAGTTACGTTGTGGGGAAAAGCTTGGAACCTTAAGCCCAGTTGCTTTAAAGATGATTGATGCCGCGATCATAGTCAGCCTGGGGATCAAATACGTAAAGAACGAACCTATGGTCATGACTCTCTGCTCTAAATGTGCTCAATCTTTCTACGATTCGGAGAGTTACTTTGTCCGACGCACTAACCACGACCAAGTAATCAAAGAATCCTGCACCATGTGCAGCGTCCGCAGCGGATACGACTATGAAGTCAGCAGGAGATAGAATCATGGAACCGGACGATGCTTTAGAAAGCGTTGAAATCACAGACCTGCCATCTGAAGTTCTCAATTGCCAGGAAGTCGCAGATTACTTAGGCCTCCACGTTAAAACTGTGCGCGAATACATCAGCCGAGGGGAACTTCGGGCAGCTCGATTAGGCAAGTATTACCGCATCAGAAAAGAATGGGTTCTTGAATTTCTTGACCAACGATCCCAGTTTCACTAGAACAGACAAAATCGCATGTTTGCAAAACCATGGCCGTCCGGTAAAAATGAGAAGACCATGATGCGGAGGAGGTGATAATTGTCATGAAGATAAAAGAGATATTAGGCAATGGCACCATAGAATGCCAAACAAAAGGCTCATACAGACTCAGATTTACCGTCAAATACACCAATGGTGATAAGGAGCGGATATCAAAAACAGTACCGGCGCCCAACAAAACGCAAGCTCGTGTTGCTCTTGATACGTGGCGTATCGAGCTTCTTAAAGGAATCTCACTAAGTGAGAGCAAAAAGGTTACCGTTAATGAAATGCTCGATCTTTATCTTGCGTTTTGTAGAGAAAACAAGAAGCTAGCCCTAAAAACACTTGAAGGGTATCGAAAAATTGCAGAAAGGTATTTGCGACCAGATCTTGGAAACCGGTTTGTTGATGAGTTCACTCCAATTGAGATCGAAGACTTCTTTTCTGACTTAAGAAGAACAGGCGGATCGCATGGGCGACCGTTGTCGGGCGCTACGTGCAATAGAATCAAAAGTGTTCTCAGCCCGATGTTCAAACGGGCAATATTTCATCAGTACATTGAGCATAACCCGTGTACTCCTATTACCATGCCGTCTTCGAAAAAAGTTGAGATGCGTGTTCTTTCGCAAAACGAAGTACGAAGCATGCTTTCCTTGCTCTTAGGGCTTCCCGACAAGCGTTTGGCAATGGTTGTGAGACTCGCGCTCTTTTCGGGATGTCGCAGGGGCGAAATATGCGGACTGCGATGGGTAGATATTGATTTTGAGCGCTCAACTATACATGTAAGACACTCGCTTGCAGAGGTTTCGAAAACGGATTCTCCCGATGGGGAAACAACACTGTTTCTGAAAGATACGAAAACGTGTGAGAACCGCAACCTGTCGATGGATGCTGAAACAATGAAGCACTTGTGGGACTACAAAAGACAACAATCCCACCAAATAGAGTATCGGGGCGGCAGGCAAACTGATGCAACACCTGTTTTTGCTGATGTATTTGGAGCGTGGTATCGCCCTTCGAATTTAACCAAGCACTTTGAAGCATTTGCGGCTCAAAATGCTTTCAGCATCAGATTCCACGATATACGACATACACACGCTTCGATTCTCATCGCAAACCATATGAGTATTGTTGATGTTTCCAAACGCCTTGGACATGCAAAAGTTTCAACAACACTCGATATTTACAGTCACATGATGCCGGGGCAGGACCGTGCAATTGCCGACAAACTGGATGAACTTTTTGCTCCAGAAATATCTCCTGAAGATACTTTCTCGGGCAAATCTTCGGAAAACCGTGTCCTAACCGTGCCCTATTTCAAGATAATCCGTGCCCGAAACCAAAAAGTAGACCGCCAAACAGGCGATCTACCAGCAAGTTTAATGGTGGTCGGAGGGGGACTTGAACCCTCGACACGCGGATTTTCAGTCCGCTGCTCTACCGACTGAGCTACCCGACCACGGGTCTATTTAAGGATTGGCTATGATGCCAAGCCTTAAACACGAAATGATATTGTACCGATACGCATCCGTATGGTCAAGAAAATTTGTCTCTTCACTTTTAAACCTGCTAAACAAACAAAACATTCCCTCAGCCGAAAAGCATCATCTTCGCCAAAAGCAAGCCGCTCGATATCGCGATGGCGGGACCAAAAGGGAAAACGGAGGTAGTTTGCATAGGACACTGCTTCTGCCATTTGGAAAACCGTCTCCAAATAGGGGCAAAAATAAGGCCAATGCAACAGGCTACAACTACGTTCATAAGGCCTGTACGAAAACCTAAAAAGAGGCTTGCTGCAAAGAGAAGTTTTATATCTCCCCCTCCAAAAGAATACTTCCCGCTTATCTGCTCGTAAAGCACTGCCACTAACAAGAGCCCCCCTGCAATGCATAAGGCCGCAATCAGCCTATCAATAAAAATGTATACGTATTCTTCTCCCGCAGAGGGAAGAATGCCAACGATCCCTCCAATCATTTCATATTGATACTGCTGGGGGTCAAGACAGAGGCTTGCGATCCATAACACGATAAGCGTTACTATAGATCCATTAGGTATTCGAAAGGTCTTAATATCCTTATATGCAATCAGTGCCAATACACATAAGGTGATACTATAGAGCGTATAGAGAGAAGCCCCGGCAACCATAAATACGCGTTCCTATGAAG
>CAYFQW010000037.1:0-6237 GCA_964345475.1 uncultured Raoultibacter sp. | reverse complement strand
GGCTGAACTCCTTAGCTTGACCTTCGGTCTACCAAGGAGTTCACCCTACTCGATCTGTGTCAAGTTTTTGGACACTAGGCAGCGATTAATCACATCAGTCCTTCTTCAATTCCATTGTATACGACCTGGTGGCTGAAGGCTTTTTCCGTCGGGAAAGAGAGGTGCTCTTCGCATAATGGTGGCTCTGTGCTAGAATACCCGCATCCCGTGGGGGAGTAGTCGGCGCTGCAAAGCGTGGCTGTGTCAACATACTGCCTCGAAATGAGGCTGGTCAGCATTAAACGACAAGACTTGCGGTGTGGCGCAGCCGTCGCACCGTGCTTTCCGCATACCGGCGTACTCGCCGGTTTTTACGTATGACGAGAGAGGGCGCGTGGGTTTGCTGCGCGCAGACGAGAGGAATACCATGGGGGTTGCAGAACTGTTTTTGATTGCCGTGGGACTGTCGATGGATGCGTTTGCGGTGGCTATCTGCAAGGGTCTTGGCATGAAGCGTCTCAACGTGCGCCAAGCGGTGGTAATTGCACTGTTTTTCGGGGGCTTTCAGGCGCTTATGCCGCTGGTGGGTTGGGCGCTGGGTACGCGGTTTGAGCATTTTATCACTCCGGTCGACCACTGGATTGCGTTTGCGCTGTTGGCGTTTATTGGCGGCAAGATGCTGTGGGATTCGTTTCACGGCGACGAAACATGCGGAGCGTGTTCAGCCGATACGCGCCTTGGCTTGCGCGAGCTCACCATGCTGGCGATAGCTACCAGCATTGACGCTTTGGCGGTGGGTATTACGTTTGCGTTTTTGCGCGTGGATATTGTGCCATCAGCGGTACTTATTGGGGTAACCACGTTTGCCTTGTCGCTTGTCGGCGTGGCGGTGGGCCACCGCTTCGGCGCGCGCTACGGAAAGGTGGCAACTGTCGTAGGAGGCATCGTCCTTATTTTAATCGGCCTGAAAATTTTGCTTGAGCACCTGGGAGTTATCGCCTTTTAGGTACTGTGCCAACTCGGGGAACACCTCGAGGGCAAGGAGCCTGAAAGGAACGTCTGTTTTCGGCTGTAGGGTCTTCCAACTCTCCCTGCCCCTGCGGTGTCAGCGGCAAGTTTTGAGGGCACCAAGCATACAGATGGTGGTTCTCATGGTCTCGGCGGCTATGTACTAGCTATGCCGCAATAAGTCGCTGTCTTTGTGCATATTGGCCAATCCATGTGTTGCCCTGTTTGTCATTGTGTCCAATGACTTTGCATTCTCATTCATGAAAAATGTAGATGTTCTTAAGAGTTTGTAGTTGCTCTTTTGGAGCGCGTTATGTCGGGATAGTTTCAAAAAGAGGGGAAGCGGTCATGTTTTCTGATGCGAACCTAGGAGGATGTAGTGAAGGGAATTAATTCAAAAATTAAAGCAGTTTGGGGCATTTCAGAAATTGGGTTTTCCATTACGGCAACATTGGAAACGGCCTTCTTCCTGTTCTTCCTCACCGATGTTGCTCAGTTGCCGCTTGCAATTTCCGGCATTATTGCCGCAGGAGCTTCGCTTGTTGACACTGTTTCAGCGTTGATAGCCGGTGTTTTTATTGACAAGTTTCATTTTAAGAATGGTAAGTATCGTCCGTGGCTGATTGTCGCTCCTACTGCGGCAATGGTATTCTTCGTTCTTTCGTTTACTAAAATCGGTGGCGATGTGATGGCTGGCATTATTATTGCCATTGGCTATATCATCAGCCACTTCTTCTGGAATGTTACCTATGCGAGCATCCGTAGTATGACTAACGTGTTAACCGATGACCCTGGCGAGCGCTCGTTCCTATCGGGACGTTTGGGTGCAGGTGCTTCTTTGGGTCGCGTTGCGGCTTCGAAGCTCGTTCCTTGGGTTACCGCTGCTTTAGCTGCCGTTTTTTCTGGTGTAGGAGCCTATACCTTATGCGCTGCCATTGTGTCGTTAATCTACATTGCTTGTATGGCTATCAGTTATTGGGCAACCACTGGCTATGATACGGAAACGAAGTCTGAGGGCAAGAGTATCTCGCTTAAGGCTATGGGTAAGAATATTGTTACCAACCCTAACCTCATTGGTGTTGTTCTGCACGATATTCTTCGTCTGATTGCGTTTTACACCGTTGCTGCTGGCACGGCTTACTATGCAAAGGTAGTCATTGGCGATGCGGGAGCTGCAGGCACTATACTGATGATGTTCTATTTGGGCTGCTTCGTAGGTTCCTTTATTTCGTCTCGTGTGACTAAGAGGCTCGGCACCAAGATGACAACGATTGTTGGCGTGAGTGGCTGGCTTATTTTGTGGGTCATTGCCTACTTCTTGAACCCCGGCTACATTTTGCTTAACGTTATTCTGTTCGTCTCTCAGGTTTTCTTCGGTCTTGCGTATGGGCTGTCTGTAAACCTGTACTCCATGTGTGCAACGTGGAGCCATTGGAAGACTGGCGTCAATACCGTTGGTGTAACAATGTCAATTATGACCGTAGCCGTTAAACTTGGCGTTACGCTTCGTGCGGTTATCTTGCCCGCTTTCCTCGCATTCGTTGCCTATGATGCCACCGCAACTGTATTTGATGCTACTGCGCAGGCCGGTATTGGCCAGATGTACTTCCTGCTTCCCATCATACTGCTTGTTGCGTCGTTGATTCCGTTGGTATTCTTGTTCCGTATCAAGGATGCTGACATTCCCAAGATGAACAAGGAAATTGAAGAAGCAAGCGCAAAAGCTCAGTCTTAAGGACTAAGCCATAGGCGTCATTGCCGGTAGTTTCTACATATACAGATCCCTCCTTAAAATTTCCCCACACAATTATGATGTGGGGAAATTTCGTTGCAACAGCGGCCGTTCCTCTTCCTAAGGCAAGCCGTAAAATCCCGATCTTTGGGGAGAAGGTCCCATACCTGCATCAAGTGTTGTAGAATCAGTGGGCAGTGGATACGAGCCTGTTCCGGACATATCCATCAAAAAAGGAACTGATGACTGGCACTGTATCAAATAGGCGGTTGATGGTATCAGATACTGGATCCGCAACAAGATCACCGCATCGTTACGATGCGGTTCACGTTCTGCTCACGATAAATGGATATAATGATTACTTGCAAAAATAGCCTTCAGCTCGCTGGCGGTACTGAAAATACAGAAAGTCTCTAGGAGGAGACAAGAACAACGATACAAGGAGACACTATGGGTTTATTGGATCACTCCGATGTATATTGGGAGTTTGCGGGGCAGTGCACACAATGTGGCGACTGCACGGATGCCTGTACCTCATTAACTTCAGCAGGTATGACACTGGGCGAGATCGCCAAGGCTATGCTTAAGGCCGAACGAGGTGCCACGTCAACTGAAGAACTCTATAAGCGCATTGCGAGCAACCCTCAGCTGATGCAGGCGGTCCGCGGCTGCTTCTTCTGCACCTCTTGTGAAAACACCTGTTTTGCCCATAATGACGTATGCAAGCTCATCTATAGCGCACGCGTCGACTTCCAAAACCTGGGGCTTATACCACGCGACACCTGGACGGATGTGCAGGTTGATCAGGAATGGGACATCTTCACGGCCTATCGTGCCATACAT
Organism: uncultured Raoultibacter sp.; assembly: GCA_964345475.1. GTDB lineage: Bacteria > Actinomycetota > Coriobacteriia > Coriobacteriales > Eggerthellaceae > WRIS01. The sequence continues at coordinate 2,675 of CAYFQW010000037.1, read as the reverse complement.
GGCATTAATTTCACGGACCTCACGCGCCATGTGGCCACCGAAGGACACACTGCTGCAACCGATTGCGAGGTGGCATTCTTTCCCGGATGCTCGATGGCAGCATATGGCCCCGAGTTGACACGCGAGATATTCACAGCCATAGAGGAGCTGGGCGGAAAGGCCACCATGGTCGATGCCTGCTGCGGCTCACCTCTGAGAAGCGCTGGTTTCTATGACCGTGCAGAGGCTCTCTGCGATAGCATCGCCAGTGGGCTGGAAAGCTCGGGGGCCAAGAAGTTGGTATGCGTATGTCCTGGCTGTGCAAACGAGATGAAGGCCACGCTCAAACGTAACGGTTCTGATATCGAGACCGTAAGCCTCTCGAAATTCCTTGCAGAGCACGACTTCGCTGCTAAACGCGAACTCCCGGATACGCCCCTCTGCCTCACGAAAGCCTGTCAGGATCGAGATGGCATATACTTGGAAGAGACCTGTGATGTCCTGGGCATCGACCCTGGCACTCCTACGGTGATGAAAGGGTGCTGTGGCGCCGGTGGTGCCGTAAATGCCTTCGACCCCAACAGCCAAACGCAGCAAGCTGAAAGCAAGCTCGATCCTGTTTCTGACGGTTCAACGCTTATCTCGATGTGTCCCACCTGTACCTATACCTACGCGTACTATCTTATGGGCAATCCACGCGATATCAACAACAAGCACTACGCGGAGCTGCTCTTCGAGCACCAGTTCGACTGGGATACCGTGTTCAGCCAGTTGGGCGGTATGTGGACCGGCGAGTACGGCGAGTGGCTCGCACATGTGTTTGCGTAGGATGTGAGGGAATACGATGAATCAGCAGATAACAGCTACAAAAATAATCTCAGAAGAGAAAGCTGCAGCAGAAACAAGCCCGACAGAAGAAACCGTTGCCATCATCGGCTATGGAACCGCAGGTGTGAATGCGCTTATAGCGCTCAGGAATGCCGGATACGAGGGCAAGATCCTTATATTCTCCAACACGCCGACTTTGCCTTATAGCCCCATCCTCACTTCGTATTACGCAGCCGGTGTGAAGTCCTATGAGGAGTGCTTCCCCTGGAACGCCGAAGAGCTGGATAGCTTGGGTGCCGAGGTTATCAGCGAGTGCCCTGTTGTCGGATTGGATCCAGAAGCACACTGCATCAGCACCGATTCAGGGGACTATAAATACACGAAGTGCATAATCGCTGCCGGCGCTTCACCAGCTTGCTGGGGCTTTCCCTCTGTGCCCGGTCACGAGCCCATCGTGCTCAGGACTATGGATGATGCTGAGCGTCTCAAGGCTGCTATCGCGAACCCAGGATGCAAGCGAGTATTGATCAGCGGTGCCTCAATGGTGGCCTTGAAGACTCTGGAAGCATGCCTGGCACATGGTGTGGATACGACACTTGTTGGGATGAACCCACACGTGCTGGACTTCAATGCACTGCCCGAAGCTGCGAAGCGCTTTGAGAAAGGCCTTGAGGAGAAGGGCGTGACCCTCCTCCTTGGACAGACGATTGCATCGGTCAAGCTTATCGAAGATGAGGCGCATCCCCTTGGGCGCGAGTTGGAGGTCACCTTCTCAACCGGTGACGGGGGCCGCTTCGACGAGATAGCTGTTGCCCATGGCGTTAAGAGCAATCTGGATTTCGTCAAAGAGGGCTCGCTGGAAATCGATCGGGCATTATTGGTTGATGATTCCATGCGTACCAGCAATCCTGATGTGTATGCCGCCGGCGATGTGGCACAGGCAACCGAGCTCATCTCAGGAGAGAAACGCATCGTTGGTGTCTGGAAGAATGCAGCTGTGCAGGGTGCCTGTGCGGGCAAAGCAATTGCTGCTGAACTGGCAGGCAATGAGATTCCAGCAGATGCTCTCTATAAAGGTTCAATCCCCACAAATACCATCGCAGTAGACGGAACGCTCTTCATTTCGGCAGGAACCATGGAGGTCACCCCCGGAAGACACAAGGAAGTAAGCGAAGACGACGAGATGACGGTGGTGCAGATATTCGAGGATAAGCCCGATGGCACACAGCGCTTAGTAGGCTTTAATGTCGTGTGTGATACAGATGAGCCAGGAGGCAGGGCCTATGACACCGGAGCCATGCTCACGTTGCGCATCGAGATGGATCTCTGACTGATCTGTGTCAAGTTTTTGGACATTGGGCCGCGATTAATTTCATCAGCTCTTCACTGACCTCGCGTTCTCTGTCGGCACCTTCAGCCATTCGTTGCAAGAAGCTATCCATCTTCTCTGCAGGTATCTGGCTTCCAATCGATGAGTGCGGACGCATTCTGTTGTAGAAAGCTTCGATATATTCGATGACAGCTACCTTCGCATCGGCTCTGATGGCATAACTGTAACGATAGCATTTCTCATTTTTAAGGCTGGCGGACCAAGATTTTGCGACCGCATTATCGTAGCAGGTTCCCTTTCCTCCAACCGGCAAACAAACATCAATACCGGCTGCGAACTGGGCAAACTCATGTGAGGTATATTAGCTCCCGAGGTCGGAACTCAACCGAATTCGGCTGAGTTCCGACCGGGGATCGCAGTATACGTTAAGGGCCTTCCAACGCTGCCTTGAGCTGCAAGGTATAAGCCATCCGGTGTCAAGGTCTGGGAACCCTTGGGACAAAGCCGTCGCAGAATCATTTTTCAAAACGACAAAACG
>CAYFQW010000036.1:0-6729 GCA_964345475.1 uncultured Raoultibacter sp. | reverse complement strand
GTGTCCACCTGCATTTTCACGCTAAAACCCACCCACACTTACTGGCGAAGAGCCAAAAAACACCCAAATAAACAAATAACATCAGAGACAGGAATGGCCCTGTAAGGCCGTACTGTAAGATTAAAGGACTCGAGACAGAAAGGCACAACAATACCCATCCCCACCATACCTATTATAGCAACAGGAAGAATGCTGGGATCCATTAAAAGTTCAACTGATTTTGACGCTGCGGGATTCTCGAAGGCAGCGTACAAAAAGAAGGTGAGGGCTATGGATTCTAGAATCAAAGCCACGATATGCGCCTTCTGCAAGGGTTTAGCCGCTCCCAAAAGATATGTCCTATCTTTAATAAAGTAGTCAACGAGCAAAACTATTGAAACACCAGCTGAAGCAGAGGAAAAAAGAAATAGGGCTACGAGCCACCAGGTGTTCCAGAATGGCACCGAGGCATTAGTGGCCAAAAATATTCCCGTATAAATCATAACAGCAAGAGAAAAGAAACCGCATAGGTACTCAAGTGCCTTGCGCATTTGCCCACTAATAAATATAGGTTTGAAGAGATTAGCACCCGTCAAGATAAGCACGATCAAGAATTCAAACAGCAGAATATAGGACCCGAAACTTAGTACCGTAAAGTGAGGCCTAAGGAAAAGATACGCGGCCCGTGATGGATAACCCAAGTCCCAGACGAGACACAGTATTGAAAACACAAGCAATACCAGACCGATAATGTATGAGTATAATCTGAGGGATTTAAAAGCAGCCTGCGCTCGTTCGGAATATTGACTCATATTCCTATGTCGATAAATGCTCCAAGCCGATATGAAAAACAAAGCTCCCGCAGCGGCGCCACCCAAAAATAGATACAGTATTATCAATGAGCTGAACAGGGGTATCCCGAACAAAATTGCTCCTTTAATCTATTGCGGTGCACAAGATTGCTAAAATCCAGGCAAAATAGCGTCGATGTCTTTCTTGTCAAAGCGTGCCTGCTTCTAAGGGTAATACAAAAACAGTGCCTTAGCTAGAGGCTTATCATGTTAGAAAATTCAAGTCTCTCTTTGTTCTTCTGTGAAAAAGCTTCCAGGTTTTCTGTCCAGCAGCCTATCCTGGGAAGTACGCTGATTTGAGAGCATAAGGAAGATAGCAAGCATCCCTCCCGGCTGTAGTATGCAGCTAGGAGGGATGCGAGGACCCTACTTAAATATTCGCCTGTCCTACAGAAGGATTTCCAGGCGTGACACTCTAATCAAGGCCGAGGGCTTTACGTACGCCGATATAGGACATAACCGCCCCTGCGCCGATAGTCATACCTGCACCACAATACTGTCCTCCGACGAAGCTGGCAGCGCAATTGCCAACCGCATAGAGATTCTCGATTACCTCATCTTTAGTATCAAGCACCTGCGCAAATTCGTTTGTCTTTAATCCGCCATTGGTTCCGCAGGTCCCAGGGACGTATAGAGACGCATAGAAAGGAGGCGTGCTCACAGGAGCGAGGGCCGGGTTAGCTATTTCTCCGCCCATATAAGGATGGTACGCCGCGATAGAGATATCGCATTCCTTTTCGCCACGACCAAAGACAGGATCTACCCCATTAAGGGCATTTTCATTGAAGGCCTCAACGGTCGCGTTCAGCTTTTCTTTATCGATTCCGAAATGCTCTGCTATCTCATCGAGGGTGTCGGCTTGGAAAATATTATCTGGAAGGTTTCCATCGCTGTCCTGTCCAACGATTCCGCTCAATGCATAGTTTGAGTCACCGATCCAAACAGCCGGGATATTGTAACGTTCAAGTGTATTAGTGTCATAATTGCCGAATGCACGGTTGAATACCGCGTAGGCGGAAGCCTCGTTTGCGAAACGCTCTCCGCGCTTATTGACTATTAGACTCCCTGCACCGGCACGTCCTATACCCCAATCGGGAAGAGACATGCTATAAACGGCATCTTTGTCTGCGCTGAAGTCTTCCCCGTAAAACGAAGGGACGCCCCAGTTGGTGTCAAGATTGCCGACATTGGCGCCGATGGCCTGCCCCATAAGCAACCCATCTCCCGTATTTGCCTGAACGGCATTCGTCACATAAATAGGAATGGATTGATGGGAGCGAACCAGGGCAGGATTATGATCGAAGCCACCCGTACCTAAAACAACAGTACCGGCTTTTATTCGCATCTCTTTTCCACCGCTTTCAGCAACAACACCGATAACCGCATTGTTCTCATCGACAACAAGCCCCGTTGCTGGAGTTTCCATCAGTATCTCTACACCGAGCTCGACAAGCTTTTCCTGGACGAGCGCCCATTGGCGAACATCTCCGGCGACATTTGCATTGCGTCCATGCGCCCTATAGCCTTCATACGGCTCATAATAATCTTTGAAGCCCACACCGGGAATTCCCGCAGTCCACTCCCAGCCAAATGCTGAGCGTGTCCACTCAATCATGGCGTTTGCATTATCAACATAGGCCTCCATGATTTTTCTGTTGCCGCGACCCGCCGCACAAAGCTCCATGTAAGTTAGTGCGTCCTCACGAGTGTCTGCCATGCCCTCTTCTTGTCCGCCGTAGAATAGGGGGATCCACAAGGTCTCGCCCGATGTGGCCGTGGTGCCTCCCCACATGTTGCCCTTATCGATTATGCAGACATTCTCCGTCCCTGCTTCTGCAGCGGTCAATGCGGCGTAGGCGGCGCTGCCTGAGCCTACTACTAAAACCTCGACTTCTTTATCCCAGCTCGTGCTTGCACCATCGCTCTTCTCTGAGGTTTTTGAAGGAGAGCAGGCTGTGAAGGTGCTCAATCCGATTGCCCCAAGACCAGCCAATGCGCTGCCCTTGAGAAAATCTGCCCTTGTAATCGTGCTTTTTTTCTCTTCCATGTTTCCTCCCTGCCTCGTAGTGTAAAACCAGCCTCAACTGGTGTTTCGCGTACAGTGTTGCATGTTTCCATAAAATAGGCATAATTATTTTTTACTGCAATAAAATAAGGGGTTCTTGATAGCTTTATCAAAAAATGTAATAGTAGTATTACGTTTATAAATTTCCTTAAGATAAGGCTCAAGGGAGGGGCGCTAGATGAAGCTCGAGGTCTTATACGAATACGTTACGCTCGTTAAACACCGCAATTTTACTCATGCGGCACAAGAGCTCTTTTTATCGCAGCCGAGCCTCAGCACCCATATAATCAAACTTGAGGAAGAACTTGGCTTTGAGCTGCTTGATCGTAGCGATGTCGATTTTTCGCTTACCCCTGCGGGTATGTCCTTCTTAGAATATGCACAACAAGCGCTCAAGGCTTTTGAGGAAGCAAAAGAAAAATGCCTCGCTTTAGCACGTGAGGAAAAGCCTTTGAAGATTGCGAATTTGGATCCGAACTCGCAACTCTATGAAACGATAATACATCTAGAATCTTTTCCTTTCGAGTTTGTCGATTTAGATTATGACACTTCACCTTTTTCGGCTCTGGAGAAAGGCGTCATCGACATAGCCTACTCCGTCGATTACTCCTCTTTCGAATCCATAGCTGCCAAAGCTGCCTCCGCAGGTATCACAATGACTTCAATTAGCAGCGAAAGAACGGCTATCTGCATGCAGAAGTCACACCCACTAGCAGAGAAAGACGAGCTCAGTCGAGCAGATTTGAAAGATGCGTCCGTAATGATAACTAGTGGCGCTTGGTTTGATTTGTGGAAGGAAGTTATTCTGAGCGTGCTTGGCCCCGACCTCAATCTAGCTTTCAAACTGAAGCCTATTGTTCACGTAAGCAATTTCCTCCGCCTCGATTACGGGGACGACATCTATGTTTGCGGCCAAAACTCTGTCCTCAAACATAACGCTCAGCGTGACGACGTCCGCATTTTTGAAAAAATCGACGATGAGGCCATGTGCTATGGAAGCGGCCTCATCTATCTGGAGAGCAATCGAAGGGCAGCAGGCATGGCGGAAGCCGTACAACAAAAATATCTTTCTTGACAGCAGCCTGTTGAATAAAACAGGTATGCGGTTTAACAGCAATACGAAATACAGCCCAATCACTCCTATAAAGGTGAAAATTGTGCTTAAAACGTGTCCGACTGTACGGAAGCCGCAGATAAGTCATTTAGTATGGGGATTTCGAAAACTTTTGTTGACCGAGCAGGGCCGCACAGTTACAATAAATAGCCGCACGTTCAGAGAGCTTTATTTACTCAGGCTCCACGAAATGCGAATAGTGCACGATTCGGGGGCCGTTAGCTCAGTTGGCAGAGCAGGGGACTTTTAATCCCAAGGTCGCGGGTTCGATTCCCTCACGGCCCACCATTTTTGGTCACGCGCTTGAACCCTCACGGGTTTGTTTGTAGGCTTTCAGATATGCTGAAAGCATCTTTAAACTGGCTCGTCGTCTAACGGCAGGACTCTGGCTTTTGGTGCCAGCTATCGGGGTTCGAATCCCTGCGAGCCAGCCACTTCTTAATTTGACCCATTAGCCTCTTACGCAAACTCCATCCCCGTCTAAGACGCAGTTTCCGCCCTAACCCAGTTAAACCTTGGGTATGTAGCCCTTCAATAGCTTTGTAAGGGGTCCTTTAGACAGTATCGTGATACCACTAGTAGCACGAGAAATGCTCGTGTATAGACGCCTTCGGGAAAGCTCGTCATTGGGAAATATCTTCTCTGATGCGTCAGCTAGTATTACATGATCGAACTCAAGGCCTTTTGCAAGCTTTAAGGGCACTATAATGACACCATTTCCAGGTAAGGATTTATCCTTTTCGATAAGCAGAGGAGGGTTCTCTCCGAAAAGCTTTTGAATCTGCTTTCCCTGATGCTTCAGAGCCACCACAACAGCTGTGAGGCTCTCATTCGAAGCGGCCTTCTCAACGACTTCCCGTAAGGCTTTTTCGTACGCTTCCCCGCTCTCGAATTCTAAAACCTGAGGCGCTGTTTCATCCCGCTTAATAGAGCTTATCTGCATTCTCTCCGTATCGTCGAGCAGATATGCGAAGAGTTGCGTTATCTGCGAAGTTGACCGATAGCTCGTCATCAGTCGACATTCTTCAAAAGAGCCACGCATATGCCGAAACAAAGCCTCAATCTCGGTGAACGAGGATGCCTCGGGATTGGTCGCCTGATTGCTATCGCCGAGCAGCATAAAGTTTGCGCGTCTGAAATAACGGGCAAGCACGGCTAGCTGGGCTGTCGTGTAATCCTGCACCTCATCTATCATCACGTATTTTGCCTGCGGGTTGCCAAGTCCTGTAAGTGCTATCTTGAGATACACCCACTCCACCGCTGATAGACTTTCGATACCCAGAATTTCCATACCGATACGGTCTACATTCAGCCATTCATCGTTTTCGACAGCTTTTTGTACAGAGGCGTAGCGCACTGCCACATAACGTCGCGACACCTCTTTTATCTGATCTTCATCTTGGTTGTCAAAGGTTTCCCCAAGTATAGCAACCTGCTCATCAGGTCTAAGCGCAAATATTTCGTTGCTCACCTTCTCTGAGTTTGCCATCTGGGAGAAACGGCTTTCTAGACGCTTCAGCAATTCTTCGCGAATCAGAGCCACTATATGAGGGCCCGCTAAATTTGATTTGAACTTATCTGCAATCTTGCGAATCTGTGGAGCGGCAAAAAAACGCTCTCCCCCACTGACGATATCCTTAAAGTCGCGCTCTTTAAACTGAACACACTCACAAGCTGCGTCTATTTGTCGAAATAGCTCGAGGGGCTTTGTCGATGAAAAATCTCTCGGTCTTCCTGGAGGCAGAAGTTCATCCATAAACTCAAACCAGGTTAAACATTCAGGGTTTTGCTCGCCCAGATCTGGCAATACTTTGTCAACGTAGCGACGAAACACTGGATTAGGCGTTAGAAGAAATACCTCGGAAGGGTCGAGCGTATCCCGGTGTTGATAGAACAAATAAGCAATTCGCTGCATGAGAACCGAGGTCTTGCCGCTACCCGCAATACCGTTTACAAGCAAAGCCGGAACGTCTTCATGCCGGATTACAAGGTTCTGCTCTTTTTGAATTGTCGAGGTGATATCTCTCATGTAAGAGCTTCGACTCCGGGCCAAAGACTCGACAAGAAGGGAATCCTGTATGGCAACATTGGTATCGAAATATCCCCTAAGCTTATTTTTCTCAATATCGAATTGACGGCGAAGCTTTAGGTCTACCTCTATCCTGCGATCGTTTGCTACATAGGATGTGCGCCCCTCGTCTTGATTGTAGTACACTTCAGCTATAGGAGAGCGCCAATCAACGATCATGCGCCGATAAGACTCATCCGACATACCCGCTCTACCAATATAGAGCTCTTTGGGTTTTTCTTCAGGGTCGAACTCCAAGACCAGTTTTGCGAAGTATGGCTGCTTAAGGAGTACTTGGATGTCTGCAAGTTTTTTGGCATCGAGATCTTGCGAAATATTATAGGCATCGATGATGCGGTTGATAGCAGCGAAATCGGCATATGTTTCCATAGCATCGCTGTCGCTTGCAAGGTTCGGGGCGAGCTCTTGACTCATTTGAACTTTATCAGCTGCAGCATCTTTACTGGCCTTATCCATTTTAGCCACTAGATCACACGCCATCTGCTGTAGTTTTGCGTATGTCTCAGTAAGATGTTTCTGTTCGATTTCAAATACCGGATCGTCTTTCAACGTATCTCCTTCCGATTTTTTGCTCGAACAATTATACGCGCATATAGGCTAGCTAGGATACAACTCCATGCTTCTTGCTTAT
>CAYFQW010000035.1:0-7371 GCA_964345475.1 uncultured Raoultibacter sp. | reverse complement strand
CTTTCTCAGAAAAGTGACTTGCTAGGATATTGAAAAAACGCTTGGGCCTTAAAACATCCCAGCTGTTGAATCGAAGATAGCGGCCAATATATATCCCGAGGCTTATCAATATGAAAAGCACCGTTATGATAATCCAAAGAGTTCTGTAGTTGGCTAAGCCTAAATTGAAGGCATCCATGGGGTTTACCACTACTGCATACAGAAGTTGGAGCAGCATGACGTTGAATAGGGTGTTCATAACTCCTGACATCGCCAAGCTCAGCACCGCAATGATGTCGTACCAAATGGGTACTTCGCTTTTATCGACGGTCCTGTGATTCAAATTAAGTTCGGTTATGAGATATCCTGCGTTTGGCAAAAGTAGAACCCAGAAAATGACTCCTACAACGCCCACCACCAAACCTAAGATGGGGTTGAGGTATGCCATGCAAACAAGCATCAAGGGTATGGTGATAACGAGCACCAGAACTGGCAGTAAGGACAAGCCGATATTCTTAAGCATCGGTTTATACAGCTTTACATGAAATAGTTTCGGACGCAACAAGATCAAAGCCGCTGCGAACAGATTTATTGCCGCGATGCCTATGGCCAGCTTGAACACAGTGCTATCCCTTCACTAAGCTTGCGGCGATTCGATCCGACCTATAAGGCGCGTACCATTTACAGGAGGTAGGTGCCGCAAGTGCTTTTACTCAAGCAATGATAAAGCCTATCTTAGCTAAAGACGATCCATCAGTATAGGTCTAATCGGGCATATGCAACTACTCGGGGAGACCCCCGTCCTTAGGAAACCAGGCCTTACGAGTTTTCGCTAACAACACATAGGGCAGAAATATTATTCTTTTTTATATATAATGACATATGCTATATTGGAGATACTCTAATATAGGAGTATAACCAATCAAATTGCAGTTGAAATAAGAAGAGGAGTCCTGATGAGTAAAGATCTCGATAAGAAAGTTGCCAAAATCATCGAGCGTGCCTATGGGGGGCATAGTGCAACGGAAGAGGATTGCGCATACATGCTGGGCCTCCCCGACGATTCGACAGAGGCTTTTGCTGTTCGTGCGGCAGCAGCAAGTTTGGTACGAAAACGTACCAAAAACTCCGGAGTAATATTTGCTCAGATAGGGACGGAATGCGCTCCCTGTCCCGCTGACTGTGATTTTTGCTCTTTTGGAGTAAGCCACACTAGTTTCGAGCCGATGCTTATGGAAGACGACGAGATTGTCGAGAAGGTAAAAAGCTTCTGCCAGGGTGGTGACCTCTATGGTCTCTGGCTTATGACCATGCACGAATACGACATAGATCGATTCCTGCATGTTGTCCGATTAGCAAGGGAGCATGCTCCAGCGGAAACTAATTTATATTCCAACGTCGGCGACACGGGGTATGAGGACTTCTGTAAAATGAAGGAAGCTGGAATCGACGGCGTATACCACATCTGCCGTATAGGGGAGGGGGTTCACACGAAGCTCGATCCTGATGCGCGGTACGAAACGATGCGGAATGCGGTGATGGCCGGTCTAGCAACTCTTAATGCAGTTGAGCCGATTGGGCCTGAGCATACGCCAGAAGAGCTAGCGCATAAAATATTCGAGATGAAAAAATACGGACCGATACAAACAGGGTCGATGAAGCGTATCGCGGTACCAGGAACACCTTTTGCCGACAAGGGCGAAATAACCCACTTCCAACTCTCCAAGATTGTTGCGGTGCAGAGTTTGGCACTGGTCAACAGCGAGGTTTTGCCATGGATTGGCATCCATGAGCCTTGCGAGGCTGGGTATCTTTCTGGAGCAAATCTTATCACGGCTGAAACAGGAGTCAATCCTCGGGACACTGCTCAAGACACCTCTTCAAATCGAGGTCTTGATATGGATGCATGTCGCCGTATGCTCTATGAAGCTGGATTCTCACACATATGTAAGGGAGACGGCTCTCTTGTTGCCCTTACACCCGAGTATATTGAGGAACAATTGCATAGAGCTCTGTCATAAATTCAAAACTGCAGTGCCGTTGGTGCTAGAATGGAGCCAGCCTAGACTTAGACTGAAGGAGGCAGTTATGGAAGCAATGCAAGAAGTACACGACTATCTCAAGAATGCACAGGGCGGTACCTACCATCTCGCAACCGTCGAAGGAGACCAGGCTCGCGTTCGGCCCTTCGGCACTGTTAATATTTTCAAGGGGAAGCTCTATATTCAAACGGGTAAAGTGAAGGATGTCTATCGTCAGATAATTGCCAATCCTAAGGTAGAGATTGAGGTATTTAACGGCGAGACTGATTGGCTGCGCATAACGGCAACGCTTGTCGAGGATGATAGCATCGAAGCCTCCACTGCAATTCTCGAGCACTATCCCGAACTCCAGGAGATATATACCCCAGGGGATGGGAACTGCACCACATTTTACCTGAAAGATGCGACGGCTACTTTCTCATCGTTCGTAAAAGAACCTCGCACTGTGGAGTTCTAACTGCAAGGTCTTAAAAATCACCCTTTTTCTCCTAGGCTGACACTGAGGCCGGATGTAGAAGGCGAAGCTAGAAGAGCGGATGCAAGAAACTTGAGACTCACGGCACCTTTGCCTTGAGTCCATTTTTCAACTTCAGAGTTTCCACCAGGAGAGGGAGGGTGATTAGCGCATACTCTATATAAGCTTCGAGATGAACATCGTTGCGATTCCAAAGTAGATCAAAAGTGACAGAATGTCATTTATTGTTGTGATTAGCGGGCCAGAGGCAATGGCTGGATCTATCTTAAGCCTGTAGAGGATGAGGGGTATAGCTGTTCCTGCAAGAGTTCCAATAAGGAGCGTGCAGAGCAAGGAGAAGCCTACGACAAAACCAAGTGTCAAGCTTCCCCTCCAAAAGTACGCGATAATCGCGATGATGATCCCGCAGGTTATTCCGATGATAATCCCGACAGCCAGCTCTCTCCATAATAGCTGAATCGTCTTTTTCAGGTCCAGTTCTTCCGATACGAGGCTGCGGATAACGATCGCGAGCGACTGGGTTCCTGTGTTCCCTGTCATCCCGGCAATCATCGGCATAAAAAAAGCAAGTGCGACCACTTGCTCGAGTGTGTTCTCAAAATTTTCGATGATCCCCCCTGAGATGAGGCCGATAAAGAGCAGGAGGATAAGCCAGGGCAGCCTCTTGCGCGCGGCTGTGAACGGGCTTGTGCGAAAGTCAATTTCTTTTGCCGAGGCAGAAAGCATCCCGAGATCCTCGTCTGCCTCTTGGTAGATGACATCGATGATGTCCTCAACGTGGACAATGCCCTTCAACCTTGATTTCTCATCGACAACCGGAATGGAAACGAGATCTTGGTCACGGAAAATCTTTGCCGCTTCCTCCTGGTCCATATCGATAGGAAGACTCACAATTTCTTTTTTCATAGTATCGGTGAGCGTATCAGTATCGGAAGCTAAGAGCAGTTCTCGCATAGACAGCACGCCTGTCAGCTGCTGCTGCTCGTTCACCATATAGAGGTAATGAACGTTATTTTTCCCCTGGAGTCTTTTTCTTAGATTGAGAATGGCCTGTTCGATAGTGGAGGATTCAGGGAGGGAAACGTACTCTTGTTGCATGATTGCACCGGTTGTCTCCTGTGCATACGAACTGCTGGTCATGAAAGGCCTCCTCCTCAAAGCGGTTGAACATAGGCCATTATCCCATGAGTTTTCAAGATAAGGCATTGCTTGCAGCAATGATTAGAATACCTATGCAATTCATTTTTAAAGGAGGCAGAAAGCCTCGCGTTGCAAAAAGCCAATTTCCCGTATAATCAAAATATTGCTTTGCTACCGGTTGGGCTTCTAAACAATCAACAATAGGAAAGAGTCAGACATGGATTACGACGAATATGAGCATCTATGTGAGTTACGTCGAGCAGAAAATGAACGGCATTTCGCTGTGTTCGAAAAGGCGCTCAGGGGCTCGGGACTCTCTGATAAAACTATCAACAAGCATTTAAGCAATGTGAGCTTTTATCTGAATGAGTATTTGCTAAGGGAAGACCCAGCACCTATGGTGGAGGGCTGTTACCGTATAAGTGATTTTCTGGGCAACTTCTTCATCCGAAAATGCATGTGGTCGACGCCATCGACAATCAAGTCAACAGCTGCCAGCATCAAGAAATTTTATTGCTGTATGAAAGATAATGGAGACATAGAGATTGGTGACTATGAGGTACTGCTTGCGATAATTCGAGAGGAAATGGAGTATTGGCTCGATGACTGCGAAGCTTTTAACGACCCATATTCCGATAACCCATTTTCTCCTTTTTAAGGAGCTGTTCTTCAGTCACGTACCAGAGGCAAAATCTCAAGCAGGGTTCGAAATACACAAGCAGGAGGATGATTGGACATGATGATAAAGTGCACTCAGAAACTTCTTGCCAAACTTGGTGGCATTGATGCAGACGCTGCTGAATTCTCTGGCGAAGATTCCCTCCTCGGAGACTGGTATGCAAATTCTTTTTCTATAGAGCATAAGCAATTCGTATTATTTTTGAGTGGGAAAACCCATCTGTCTATTGTTCTCACGAAAACCCAAGCAAATGATTTTCCGAATACTTTTCCTTATGCGCTCATAAAGCACCTTGTTTGGCTAGGTGTTTCACCCGATAAAGCGTCTGATGAGATAGAGCGGCACTATCGTGCTATTAGGCTATCTAAAACAGACGGTCCTCAAGCCGTCCGATACCTGAATTCGTACGTGATGTATGCAAAGCGAATAGGGAGGAAATGCGGTGTCACCGACCCTGTTGAGCTTACCCAAAGGCTTGCGGAGTTTCCCACCATTAAGCCCATTATATTTCCTGACAGGAATACGCTTGAAGCTTTTGGAGAAAGTTACGACCTGGATGTTTTGCGGCAAAAGTATTACCGCTAAGATGAACGGCGGCCCTTTTTTCGCAGCCTGTTCAAGATGTGTTTTCAGCAGTTCATGTGGGCGGTAGGTTGAATACTTCTGGAATATCCTTCAGTGAGAAAGGCAGCTTTTCGTTTAGCTCCTCAGGTGACAATAAAATAATATTTTTCTCGCTGCAGTGGGCATAGGCATTTTTTAGATAGCGTTCTGCTGTGTCACATGAAAGAAGTCGACCAGTTTCCTTAATCCAAGAAAAATAATCTTTATTACCTTTCGACGAGTTGCACGACTTGCAGCAATAAACGAGATTATCTCCAGAGTCGGAGCCACCTTTGCTTTTTGGGAAAAGGTGGTCGAGCGTTAGAGGCATGTTCTCTGCACTGCAATAGGCACATCGCTCGACGTTTGAAAGTTTTACACGCTCGTTTTGGTACATACTGCTCATGCGAGTTTTTCCTGAGCAAAGCCCTTTATAGAGCTTCGAACGGACCATATATGCTGCCTTACAGTATTGTGGCGGCTTTTGCTCTAGGGCAACTTGATATGCCGCAAGGTTTGCATATGCCCAAAATAATATTTGTTCTATAGTTTCGCACTTCATTGTTTAAGGGGGTTCTGATTTTGTAGGGCTTAGGCTCTAGACGTGTGCCTATATCAGAAACAGGAAGAGGAATACGGCGAGGGACACAACAAGAGTACCAGCTATCCTTACGCAGCAGCCACCTCCACCAGGAGCTTTCGAGAGCTGTTCGATATCCTCATCAAGGTCGTTTTGACTTGGTTCCCACCAGTCCGCTTTTTTTACATCCATCATACCCTGCCTTAGCTCAGCCTGACACTTTGTTATTTTACACGAAAACGCTCCGATTACGATATTGGCCTTTTTCGCGATATTCGGGCGAGGTCAGTCATGGGCTCGCACAGTATCAACTATACAAACTTTGCGAATTACACCAATGTTATTGCGGGTATTATTGTGGTGGGTATTGTGGTGACGGTGCTCAACTGGTTGATTAATGTATTGAAGAAGAAGACAGTGAAATGGCGTTAAGAGGTAGTAAGCCACGAGCGGGTCGAATAATGGTGCTGCGTGGTAGTGAGCCACGAGTTAGCCGTAATGGCGCAAAACAGAAGTTGGTCACGAGCTGGTCGTATGCGGGCAGCAATATTCGGGTTGTGAAATGTCAAGCCGAAAGCTATTCGTGAAGATAGCAGATAAGAAGAGAAATTTTTGATTGGAGAGATTATGTCGACTGGCCTAGCAGTATGTTTGGTATGCGGAGAAAAACTCGAATACTTCGAGGAGGCACAGAAGGTTACCTGCCAGCTTTGCGGGAAGGTAGAGACAGGGCATTCGATATGCACAGAAGGCCACTACGTATGCGATGCCTGCCATCGAGCGGGAGGAGTTGAGCAGATAATGAAATACTGCCAGGCCGCCGACTCGAAAAACCCTATCGAAATCGCCATGGAGATTATGGACGACAAGGTGATTTACCCTAATGGGCCTGAGCACCACACCTTGGTCGGCGCAGTATTGCTCGCTGCCTACGCCAATGCGGGTGGTGATGTCAAGCTTGAGAAGGCTCTCGAGGAGCTGCGTTCTCGCAGTCTGAATGTCCCAGGCGGTACTTGCGGCTTTTGGGGAACCTGCGGTGCAGCTGTGAGCGCCGGCATGTTCATGAGCATCGTGCTCGGATCGACTCCCATGACAAAAGAGCCCTGGGCTCAGATTACGCGCCTTACTTCGCTCATCCTCAGCCGCATGGCCGATCTCGGAGGTCCCCGTTGTTGCAAACGAACTTCTTATATAGCGATAGAGGAAACAGTGGGCTATACAGCCGATCTGCTTGGCATACAGATGGAGCTGCCCGAGCGTATCGTCTGCACCCATTTTTCCCGCAACATGGAATGTCTTAAGGATGAATGCCCGTATTTTCCTCTTCAAGAAGCGTAAACTTCCACGAACAGCTGCAACTTTCGTCGTTTAAGTCTGGGTAGCAGCTGAGGCATTCGCAGGTGATGCGGTCGTCAAGGGTGTGAGCAAAGCCCGCATATTCAACTTCCCCCGCTGGCTTACAGGGGTGAAGTGGCATATTCTTACGTGTTCGTGCCGCTTGCACTCGGCATTCGGCAATTTGGAAGTAGAGGCTTTGTCCCTTTCTTTCCATGCGATACGAACAAGCCACTACGCTGCTTTTAAAAGTGAGAGCCTCGGCAAGACCTTCAAGGCCGGCTCTTTCAGGAAGCCCGAGGAAGTTTTTGATACGATAGGCTTCGGTTACGGTAAAGCGCTTCCATGCTGCAACGTCATGAAACATTGCAGTCTCCATGCCGTCTTCCTTTTCAACCGACTGAAACCAGGTTCCATCGATGGCGATAAGATTCTTGCCGTATATCTGCACAAGTCCGATAAGCTGTTCCTTCGAAAGAGCTTCAAGCGCAGCCGGCCCATCTATTACATCAAGGTTGTTTTTATCCATTTGCTTCCT
>CAYFQW010000034.1:5532-7983 GCA_964345475.1 uncultured Raoultibacter sp. | reverse complement strand
CTCACATTCTTACTGCTTACTGTATTTCTATCAGCTCAAGCTGATCTGTCACCTGATCCATTGAAAAGTGCATCCCGTAGATTTTTATAACGGAATCCCCCGCTGAAGTATCGGCAAGCAGTATAAATTGCGTATCGTTGGGAATCAAACGATAATACTCTTGCCCATTGATAGTGACGGTATCTAAAGGCTTGTCTCCACCGAAGTTGCTGTTAAGCTTTTCCCTCTCAGCCTCGGCACTTTCAGCGATGGTTAAGCAACTGACCTCGACATAGCCATTTCCGAGCTCATCATTTTTCAGTTTAGCTTTTGTGTCACTGGAAGAATCTGCATACCAACCGTCGGCCAGCTTGATGGTGCAGTCTTGAATCTCAATCTCGCCGGCATTCTTTTTCTCTTCGAGCTCAGCTGCAACGGCCTTCGCTCCTTCGGTTTGACGCCCCGCTACATCAAACACAATCTCTGTATCCTCAACACTAGAGGTGAAGCCCCCGAAACTAACGGTTACGAGATCGTAGTCAGCAAGCTCCCACCCATACACGAGCTCAATCGAGTCGCCAGACTCGAGCTCGGTGTCAGCTGCAGAAAGATCGGTAATAGTATTGCCTTTATCGTCTTCGATATAGCTGAACCGCAATTTCTCACCAGTAGAATCAAAGACATTGACATTTGCAGAGCTACTGAAGGGCCAAGGCTTATCCCCTATGTGAGTTGCCCGTACGTATACGAGCAAAACATCGACACCTTTTTCACTGTCAAAAACCACTTCGTCATTGTAAATTTCAACTTCAAAAAATTCACCGAGCTGAAAAGTTTTCACGTCGTATGAACTCGCATCTTCTCCACTTTCCGCAGGTTCCTCAGAACCCTCAGGCTCTATGGGTTTGTCCTTGGTGCCACCTCCGCAGGCTGTAAGTCCAATAGTCAGGCTAAGCATCAGTACAGTGAAAATTGCCAGTAAGGTTTTTCCAAGCCCGCTCTTCTCAATCGTCTTCATCTTACTCCCTCCTCCTATGCACCGATGTTGAAGCCTTTCCTCGACGGGAGGGCCCGATGTGGGGGTCTTCCACGCTGGATTTTTCAACACAGGTACAGGCTCAATAAACTGGGCCAGAGCTCTCCTTGCGGCTAAGCTCCGGCCCCCCACTACTCCTACTTTGGAACCAGTCTAGCAGCCTAAAGGCGTGCTCAGAACCCCCTCGTGTCCAAATCGAGGGGTAAAGATGAGACAAAGAGCCTATCGAAAAGCTATTCTCCTATGTTCGAGGTAAAGGTATAGCTTGGAATTGCAGATTCGAGCACTTTGATTGCCTGAGCATCACTTTGTTCAAGGGAAGATTCCAGGCTAGCAAGTTTTTCCGTGATTTCATCATGATTAATTCTTTGACATGCAGAAACCGTGATAGAGGGATGTTTGGTGGGAAGGGTGTCTTCTTCGTCCATCAACAGCTCTTCAAACATCTTCTCGCCCTTGCGCAAGCCTACGAACTCGATAGGAATATCCACATCGGGCACAAGACCAGAAAGGTGAATAAGGCTTTTCGCCAAGTCGACTATTTTTACAGGTTCACCCATATCGAGGATAAAAATTTCCCCACCTTCCGCCATGCCACCTGCTTGTATTACTAATCGTGCGGCCTCGGGGATAGTCATGAAGTAACGTTCGATATCGGGGTGGGTAACCGTGACCGGCCCTCCCCCCGTGATTTGACGTTGGAACAGCGGGATAACACTTCCGTTGCTCCCTAATACATTGCCAAACCGTACCGCAGTAAAGACTGTCTTGGATGTTTTTGCGTAATGGCTTATTATCATCTCGCCCATACGCTTGGTGGCCCCCATTACCGAGGTGGGGTTGACTGCCTTATCGGTTGAGATAAAAATGAAACGCTTTACCTGGTGCCTGTCGGATGCCTGAACCGTGTTAAGGGTGCCGAAGACATTATTTTGAATAGCTTCTCGAGGACAGCGCTCCATGAGAGGAACGTGCTTATGGGCAGCCGCGTGAAATACCAAGTCGGGCTTATAAGCAAGAAAGATATCCTCCAGCCTTCTTTCATCGCATACGCTGCCTATCTCTACGAATATCTCGACATCGTCATACAGCTTCTCGAGTTCATTTTTGAGCATATAGGCATCGTTTTCGTACATATCGAAAATGATGACCCGGGCGGGAGCCACTTTGCACAGCTGACGGCAAAGCTCACTTCCGATCGAACCGCCCCCTCCTGTAACGAGCACCGTCTGCCCGGCAACGTAACCAGAGACCGAGCGCGTATTAAGCATCACTTCATCGCGTCCCAAAAGATCGGCTACGTTAACATCGCGAAGGGATACATTGCCGATTTCCTCTAAGGTGAGCTCGCGTACATTGGGAAGTGTTCGAAGCCGACAATCTGTTTGCGTGCAAATGCTATAAATGCGCTTACGGTTTTCAAAACTTGCAGAGGG
>CAYFQW010000034.1:0-5432 GCA_964345475.1 uncultured Raoultibacter sp. | reverse complement strand
ATGGGCAAGCGCACGCCGACAAGCCACAAAAAACTTGCCCCGATAAGCGTTTGGAGTACCACAACCAATGCAATTTTAATAAGCTCATCAACTGAGGCATACTCCCATAGAGTGTTATAGAGCCTGAACAAGGCAAAGGTCGCTATATTAATAAGCGCGAGGATCGCCAAGACAAAATAGATTTCATTAGTCCCAAAAACAGAATCAAGCTGATCGGTAAGCAGGGACGCCAAAAAATAGGACAGGCATGTTGCCAAAACATCGAAAACCACTAAAAAGAGCGTGCGTCTAGAAATTGCCATCGTTTTTTACCCTTATTTCTCTATCTTGCTTTTTCGAGCTTCTTGCTTTCATCCATAGCTTGCCGACCCGGCAGCATCTTTCGATCGTTCCTCAAGAAAAATCTTCCTCGTAATGAAGTTCCACAATGAAACTATCACGGTAACTCCAAGCTTAACAATACGATAGTCGACAGCTAGTTTTTCTACCCCTACCCACATAAGTACATTGTTCAACAAAAGCCCCGCAATTGAAAGACTAACGAAGACAATAAACTCTCTCCGCCTGCTTATTTCCTGTCGGCGGGAGAATACATAGCGCATCGATGCGTAATAGTTGAACACTACCGATGCCGTAAAAGACAGCGTGGCACTTATAAGGTAGTTGACCGAGAAAACTTCGGTCAAGAAAACCATCAGGCCATAATCGATAATAAAAGCGAAAAGACCAACAACGCCGAAGCGCATAAATTGTTTTACAAGTTTTTTCATTTGGGTCTATGGTACTCGAGCTTTTTGCAGCTGTCTCGGATCCCACGAAAATTCCCTTGTCCCTCCTTCCCAACAAAGCTTTTTTGGGGAAGACCTTCGTAAAAGCCTGATTTGCAAGGCCCTTTGCCTGTCATCATTATCTACTGTTAAAAATATAAAGGCAACCTCTGTCTAACCAGTTCACCTCTGCAACAAAGAGGTATACTGATTAAAACCTTGCGAGATAAGATGTTTGTAAAGCAACAGCATACGCATCCCGCCTTTAATCGGACTCTGATAGGAGATTTTATGCTTGTTACCTGTATAGTACTAGGTCTTTTAATTGTTCTTTTATTGATACTGATAATCAACGCCGTGCGACTCAAACCAACACCCATCCCTGACCCCCTCCCCCTTTCAAAGGAAAGTGGAGACGACCATTCGGTCGAACGCTTTCAAGAAATGCTTCGCTGCAAAACCGTCTGGGCAGCCGAGGATCCTGAAGCCGATCACACCCCCTTCGATGAGTTTGTTCCCAAGATGAAGAGTCTTTATCCTGTTGTGTTCAACACCCTTGAACTCACCATGATAAACACTTACGGCATCATGCTTAAGTGGAAAGGCACAAACCCCCAACTTGAGCCCCTCGTCTTAATGAGCCACCATGATGTAGTGGAGGCCAATCCCGACGGCTGGACCTACGATCCTTTTGAGGCAGAAATTCATGATGGTAAAATCTGGGCAAGAGGCGCGGTAGACACAAAATGCATCCTTGCCGCTTTATTTGAAGCGACCGAGAAGCTCATACTTGAAGGTTACATTCCTCCAAGGGATATCTACATCAGCTCTTCTAACTGCGAGGAAGATTCTGGCGACACCACACCGAAAATGGTCGAGTGGCTCAAAGAACAAAATATCACCCCCTACATGGTGCTTGATGAAGGCGGTGCTGTTATCGACAATGCGCCCCTAGGCGTCGACTGCGATTTTGCAGCTATCGGGGTTTCCGAAAAGGGATTCTACAATGCCTTCCTCACGGTCAACTCAAAGGGAGGACATGCGTCAACCCCTTCGCTTGATGACGCGCCGGCAAAAATGATATCTAGCTTGGAGGCTTTACAAAAGAATCCTCCGAAGGCTAATCTTGCAAAACCGATTGAAGCTATGCTCAAGGAGCTTGCTTCGCTCGGCCAGTTCAAGCTTAAGCTGGTATTTGGTAACCTTTGGCTTTTCCGCCCCCTGGTTTTAAAAATCATGAAAAACAACCCTGAAACTGCAGCCATGGTTCGCACCACCTACGCCATCACCGAGCTTGAAGGCAGCAAAGCGGCCAATGTTATTCCAAAATCAGCGAAGGCGGCAGTCAACGTACGCATCGACCCTTCTGAGGACACAGAAACCGCTATGAACCGCCTCAAAAATCATTTCGACCCCGACACTGAGTTCGTATTCGAAAACGCCATCGACCCATCTCCCTTCTCACCTTTCGACGACCCCGCCTTTGACTACCTCAGAAGAGTTATCCATTGCACCTATCCCGATGCAGGCATTGCCCCTTATATCCAAAGCAGCTGTTCGGACGCGCGCCATCTCCATCGCATCTGTCCAAGGACCTATCGGTTTGCCGGCTTCTTATTCCGGGGAGATCAACGTAGTCGCATTCACGGGCAAGACGAAAACCTCGATGTGGAAAGCTTCAAAAAAGGAGTGGGCTTCTATACGGAATTCATCAGGCACTTCGATATGCTCGGGAACTAGAAGGGGTACCTGCAATGAGAACAAACGAGCAAGAAGAGCAGGGTAACGCTCCGGAAAAGCCAACGACCGCTGTCAAAAAAGGGAAGTTTTTTTACGGATGGTGGATTGTAGCCGGTGGCTTCCTTATTATGGCAACCTGTTACACCATTTTCGTAAATTGCATACCCCTGTTTCAAGCGCATATAGTTAAAGATCTCGGGATCAGCGTGGGAAGCTTCAATACAGGGGTGGCCCTCTCCACAGCAATAGCTATCGTTGCTTCCCTGGTCTTCGGGAAATTCATCGATAAGTATAGCGTTCGGGTATTGGCGTCATTCACCGTTCTTACAAGCTCTATCATCTTGGTTCTTTTCTCAATGATTACTGAGCTTTGGCACTTATACGCACTTTGCCTCCTTGCAGGCATGGTGGTTGTTGCCGGAACACGCCTTATCGTTTCAGTGGTCATTAGTAATTGGTTTACCCTTAAGCGGGGGCTTGCCGTTTCTATCGCCCTAGCCGGCTCGGGTGCAGGCGGAGTTATCCTCTCACCTGTAACCACCGCGATAATCGTCAACAACGGATGGCGCCCTGCATTTTTAATTCTTGCACTTATTTGTTTGGTAGTAGCCCTTCCCCTCGTCCTGATATTCTTTCGAAGTCTTCCTAGTAAAGTCGGACTCAAGCCTTACGGGTCTGACCGCGTTGAAGCAGGCGAGATAGAAAAATCTGCCGATACTCCCGTAACGGTATCTATCGGCTGGAAAATCTTACGTAAAAACACAGGATTCTGGGTGCTTATACTTGGCTTCGTCATGATGGGGATCGTGAACGGGGCCATCATTACCAACTCGGTTTCCAACATGACCTCCGTTACCCTTAATGGAACTGAAATCATTACAGGTGGGCACTCGACCACGTGGGCGGGGTATGTATGGTCATTTTATTTGGCCGTTGTTATTTTCGCCAAGATAGGATTGGGCGCCATCTATGATCGCTGGGGCTTGAGAACAGGGACCATTTTGGGGTCGATAGCCTGTTTCGCAGCGGCTATTGCCCTGTGCTTTCCCTCCACAATAGCAGGCCCTCTTCTTGCAGCCATCCTGTTCGGCTTTGGAACCTGTATGGGTACAGTAACGCCTCCGATTATGGTTGTAAAGGAATACGGGAAAAAGGATTTAGGCACGATTGTTGGTATGGTAACCGCCTTCGAGCTCATGGGATCCGCCATTGGAGCGCTTGCTTCGGGTGCTCTTTTCGATGTCTACCTGAGTTTTACTCCTGCATGGATTATGTGCATGGTCGCCAGCGCAATTATGGGAATTACGCTCCTGGCCTCTATTCCTGCTTCTAAAAGACTCGTGGAACGGCTCACTTCGGAAGGCGCCCCTCTCCTTGATGTCGAAGGTTTTGAAATCGAAAAATAAAAGTAGAGGGCTTACATCTAAGGGTTGAATTGCAAGGCCAACTGAACGCTCGCGATTGCCTTTTTGCGTTCTTGCGGGTAACTAAACGGTTGAAACGGCCTATCGGGACAAACGTTTGTGCTTAGTTCAGCTTGCAATTCGCCTGACTTTTGAATAATCCCCGTACTTCTCTTGTAAAAGGAAGACGTTCTCCCCTGTCGGCAAATGAGTGGTACCATACTTTGAATTGCAATTCGGTATCAGGAGTCTCACCTATGACAAAACGGTCAGCGCTACAGCAAGCACAAGAGTCAAAACAACAGCCCGCACGGCAACATAATATTGAGGCAATCGCCACATACTTTAAGAGCGGCATTACTGAGAGCTCAAAGCGCCTTGGCATTGAGCTTGAACATATTATTGTAGATGAAAAGACGTGCCAGCCAGTCTCTTACGCGGAAGAGCATGGTGTTTTATGGTTTCTCCAGCACATGGCGGAGCAGTACCCCGACAAGTCCTTCGACACGGAGGGCGATCTTTTAGGGGTTGCAAGGCCTTCAGAGGCAATCACACTCGAGCCTGCTGCTCAAGTCGAGCTATCAGCTGGTCCTTTTGACAACCTTGACGAGGCACGGCGTTGTTTTGATGCCTTCGAAGACGAACTCACTGATGTGTTTTCAACTGTAGGGAAAAAACCGATATTATTAGGCTATCACCCCAGTTCAAAGGCTTCAGAGCTTGAAATCATACCGAAGCGTAGGTATAAATTTATGAATTTCTACTTCAACGAAATCGGTCCCTATGGCGCTTGCATGATGAGGGGAAGCGCTTCTACCCAAATCTCTATCGATTACCACTCCGTTGAAGATTGCCTTAAAAAACTAAAAGTGGCATTCGCCCTTGTGCCCCTGTTTTCGCTCCTGTGCGATAATTCTCCAATCTTTGAAGGGGAGCCTCGCAAGCACCAATTAGTCCGTACAAAGATTTGGCAAGAATGTGATCCCGACCGCTGTGGGTTGGTTCCCGGTGTCATGGAACCTGACTTTAGCCTTGAGGCATATGCCGAATACGTCCTCGATACACCGGCCATCCTTAACTCCTGCAACAAAGAGGAATGGTGTTACACTGAAAAAACCTTTGGTGAGATTTATGCAGAAGAATGCATGGGCCGGGATGAGGTCGAACACGCTCTTTCCATGCTCTTCAACGATGTCCGCCTCAAGACGTACATTGAAATCCGTCCGGCTGATGCCTTGCCTATCCCCTATGTAATCGCCTACGCTGCGCTTATAAAAGGCTTGTTTTATACTCAAGAAAACCTCGATGATCTGTACGCGCGCGCCATGGATATCTGCGCCAGAGACATCCATGAGGCAAAGAATGCCTTGATGAAAGATGGCTTTAAGGCACAGGTGTACGGAGAGCCTGTCGCTGAGATAGCTGACCGGCTCATTGCAATGGCGGAGTCAGCCCTCGACGATTCTGATAGATCACACCTTAAGCCTTTGTCTGATCTCGTGGCTGAGCGGATGACGCTTGC
>CAYFQW010000033.1:0-8145 GCA_964345475.1 uncultured Raoultibacter sp. | reverse complement strand
GGTAGTATCTCCTATGCCAAGGTGAAGGAAAAGACGCGGATTATAGAGCGCTTACCGTCATGCCGCCTAAGGGCTGATTCGTGCGCAATTTGGGCGAATCAGGCCCTTGATTCGCGGTTTTGGGAATGACTCAATTGATTCGCGAAACCGCAGGTCGCTCCTTTAATCACTCCCAGGTTTCCGCCGGGGTTCGTAACGGGTGGCTTGGAGAGGGGTGATTCGTGAAAGCCTTTGCGCATATAGAACCGAAACCCTGACAGCAAATCCTTTCGGATTGGCTACGGCAGACGATACTTCTGGTTCCTGCTTCTTTCCGCTCCGATTCTCTCCAGCTTCCTTTCGTCTAAGAGCTTCTTTAGGCGATACGTGACGGTGCTCCTGGGGATGCCCAAGCCATCTGAGATTTCACCTGCGCCGCACGGCGCGTTCTCGGCGACAAATAAGATTATGTCGTCGTAGGCGGAGCCGATCGACGGCGGCGCCTCGCGCCTGCGAAACTCGAGCGAGAACATCGCGATGGAGTCTTTGACAATCAGCTCCTTCGTTCGGTTGCGCTCCAGTTCGAATTTCATGAGCTTGAAACCCGTCCCCCTGTTTTCCGCGACGAAACCGCCTTCGTATGGAGTGGATTCCAGGATGTCGGCGAGGTATTGGTTCCTTGTCGAAGAGTATCCGGCGGTCGCGACCGTTGCGGCGGTCACGGTGCCGTAAAGGCCGCCAGGGCTCAGGAACTCCAAGCGATCGCTATAGAGGTTCACCTGGACTTGGGTGCCGCGCGCAAGCTCTGAGTAATCCCTGTGCATGAGCGCATTGCAGACCGCCTCGCGCACGGCTGCGGGAGGATAATCGGGAACGTCGACCCTCTTCGCGCCGACCATGGCGCCGCCGAGCCTGGTGTTTCTTTGCACGGCGGCAACGACGTCGGCGATGATGGCCGGTATCGGCCCCGCCATCTTCTCGGAGTCGAGGTACTTCACACCGCCTGCGGAGGCCTTGTCCTCTTCCGGATACGCCGCAAACGTAACAGTGAGGCGCGGGAAATACTTCTGAGGATACGTTCCCAAGGCGAGAAGGCCCGCCAGCGTGGGCCGCAGGGTGCCATCGATGTCCCTTGCCGCTATCCTCAGGTTGATCGCGATCTCCTCGTCGCTAAAGCTCGAGAACAATCTCGGATGAAGCGCTTTCTGGCGCTTAATCACACCGTCGAGCAGGCTCTTGTCCAAGTCGTCCATCGTCGCGTCCGCTACGATCTCGGCATCATGCGACGGCTGAGTCTTGTCCTCGAGCAGCCTATCGATCTCGTAGGGGCTCAATTTCCTGTCGCCGTCGAACGAACGGATGAAGGACCCTTTGTACATCCCCCTGCCAGTAACGTAGCAAGGCTTGTCGCGGGGCGGGATCTCGTCGACTGAGGCGACGACAACGTTGGCGCCGCCGTATTCCAGGATATCGATGCCAGCGCGAACGGGCGGGGTGAGCTTGTCCGAGCATGCCTGCGAGAGGGCATCGGCAATGCGCCGGGCATCGAACCCCTTTGCCGGTTCAAAGTTGTTTTCTTCGGACAGTCCCAATACGATCGTGCCGCCTGACCCGTTCGCGAACGCGGAAATCGTCTCGGCGATGGTCGACGGCATCTTCCCGACGGATTCCTTCACTTCGATTGATTGATTGTCGGTATGCGATGATCTCAACTGTCGAATCGCGTCGTCTAGCTCTTTTCCATTCATGTCGTAATCCCGCCCTCCGCTTCTCACAACTTGCTAACTAACTTAACAAGTTTAGCAAGTTATTTGATAAGTTGGCAAGTTTGTTGGCAGGTTGGCAAGTTTTGGATAGCGCCGACAAGTAGTTGGAATGCGAGGTCAACGGTTCACATTTCTGTCTTTCAAGCATGGGTTTCGAAAGACGAGAAGCGCACAGTGCCAAGGCGATGCCCGTGTTCATGGCGATATTCTCCCTCGCATTTCTCATGCTGCAAAATGATGTAATTTGTAGCATGGGAGAACAGGAGGCAAAAACGAAGGCAATCGATGGAATGACTGCGGCGAACGGTGGCTTTCTGGCCGCGACGACGGCCAAGGTGAAAAGCTAAGGGGCTATTCGGATAATGAGGGCTGGGAGCCCTGCGAGGCCCAATGAGAAACCGGTCCTGCCCGGCTGCCCTTTTTTGATTATTGGACACATGTTGTAGCTGCTGTGTGTCTAATAATCAAATATCGCAGCGGATCGGACTCCTGACATTGGGGGCTCTGGGGCGCCTGCCGCGTAGGGACATGAAGAACCGCCATCCGACATGCCTTGTTGACCGTTGTCGTATCCGACGCAGATGACCTTCCCGTTGAAGCAAGTGAGCCCCGGCGACTTGCATCAGCGGTCGTACCGGGGCTAACCAGTGCACATAGTAGCATGCTTTTGCGTTTGCGAACGTTCGGTGGCAGGCTCCCAGCGGTTCGTCTAGCACGCCGCGAAAGTAAAGCCCCTTTTGATTGGCTGCAGCAAACGGATGCCTCTAGCTTTTCGAGGGAAGGATGGCTAGTGATTCCCAGAAGGTAGGCCTCAGTGCTTGAAGGCAGCGAGGAAAAATCGCTGCCTTCAGACCCATGTCATGGGTCGCCTTTGAGCACAAGGCGGGAAAGCCCCACATAGACGCGAGGCTGATGACGGTTTTTAATGGAAAGGGGTACATTTTGTCCACCCTTCCATTAAAAACCGTCAGTAACTAAACCTCAGCGCTTATCTGCAAAGCAGATTATTCGGTTGGTGGCAACGTCGGGAATAAGCGACGATATCCAATGTGGAGCCTTTGCTGGGTTTTGGTGCGACAAAAACTCCGACATTGTTCAGTCGTCATTGGGAAGATACCAGCCATGCTCTCTTTTCGGCAGATGCCACGTTCGATTCTTCTCGAGCTTTTGGAGCGTCTTGTTGTGCTTCTTGTAAAGACGATTCAATTTCCGGCTGTCATCCCAATTTAGGGCATCCAGCTTTTTGACCAAAGCATCGTCTTTCTTGCTCAGCTTGCTGTATTTGCGGTCTTTTCGCTTGTCGCCTCCGAATAGCATAACCGGCCCCTTCTCGTTAACGATTTGCTGCTTTACGGCATTTGTCGTTGCAGTATTGCTTGTCTGGACGCGATTTCATAAACGGTCGTCCGCAATGCTTGCAGAAGGCGTGCTGGGTCTTCGTCATATATACCGCGAACACGTACCACAGCCACCGTATTTTCTCGAGTTGAATCGGCCTAAATTGGTGGCCGACCCAGTCATGATGAATAGATCGTGTATGTATGCTTATCAAGGATTCCAATATGGCCCTGCATAGCATGCGAGCGAATTCATCGGCCTTATCCTTTGGCAAATCGGACAATCCCAACCTTACTGTTGGCTTCGAAAAAGTCCCCTCATCTTCGAGTCTCAATTCACAATCAGTGGGATTTACCCAGATACATACATCGAGGCCGGGCATGCTGTCGTAAGCCGTTTCCTTGCGGTCTTGCTCCGTTCGGTCAAAGATGCCTATTTCCGGGGTTGGGAAAGGACGCCATATTTTGGAGACTATTCCCGGAGGGTCAAAATTCTTCGAGCTCCATATTCTCGTAGGGAGATTATTGCCTAAAGTCAATTTCGCGTAATCGACGGGAAGCCCGTTCGGAAATCTGAAATTCGCGTCCGCCAGAACCTCGTATTCTCCTCGTTCGTTCGCGTTGACGCATCTCTCAAAATTAAATGCAACGAGCTTCTTCTCGTCAAGAACCCTCCAATTGCCGCTATCCATGGCACTTTTAATGTTGAGTGCTAGATTCACCAAAGCCGATGCCGACAGCCACATATCTAAAGGCTCTTTGCAAATGCCATTCTCAAAATACATTGTGCCAAACAGCGGCCCATGCTTTTTAGCGAACTTCTCACAGGCATACTGATTAAATTCGGACAGCTCAGCAAGTTCGTCGTCGAATTGGTTCTCCAGGAAATCACTGCCGTCGAACTCATTGAGTGATTGATTCACGGATTCGATACTTCTGTCTGGTGAGAACACGAGATTGTTCTCGCTGTCGAGCCCGATGAATCGATGAGAGCTTATTTCACTTGTTTTCGGATTGAACATGACCCCCGATGGAACGAAATCGCTTTCCCATATGTGGCTGGGGTCTGGAATGCGGTTAGGTTGGCCGGATGTAACGCCCATGAAAGCCTCCTCCCGACGATGGCTTATTCGCTGATGGAGAAGCGCTCTCTTCGGTTTGCTAAGTTTGCTGTCTCAAGCCCCTTCTAACGCAATTCACAAGAAAAGCAAGGAAGGGTCACTTTCAGGGTATCACCGTGACCTGCGGATACATAGGACAATTAGAGGCGTAAAGGTGAACGGCGCCGTTCACGGCAATCCTATCGAGAAAGGCCGTGAACATCATGTCCAACGGAACAAAGAAGAACATCAAGATCATCATCCCGTCCTCGCTCGACGACGAGGACGCGCGCATGCTCGTAATCCCGCTGCTGCGCGATCCGGTGCTCATGCAAGACGTGTACCAACCCGATCAGGTGATGAAACTGCTGCGCATCAGCAAGCCGCGCTTCTACGAGCTCACTGACGTCAAACAGCGCAACCCGCTGCCCACGCACAACTACGGCCCGGGCAAGCGCGGCACGATCATCTTGCGCGAGGAGCTCGTCGAATGGATCGCGTCGCTGCCCAAGGGCATCGGGAACGGCAAGCCCGGGGAGCTGCCTGAAGATTAGTCTTCACCAGCAAAACCCCAGAAAACTTGAACGACGGCTCGCCGCGCCATCACGGCGTCCCTTACTGCTTCAATGCGTCCCAGCGATATCGCCCGATGGCCAAGCGGCCGCAACGGCGGCCAACCAGAACGAAAGGAAATCAATGGAAAGCAAGAACGCCGAGCGGCTGCAGCAGGCAGGGCGTCCGGGCGCGGCGGAGCCTTCGGGCCCCATGCCGCCCCTGTACACCGTGACCGAGGTCGCGGACTACCTGCATGTGAGCCGCTCGACAGTGTACCGCCTCATCGATGACGGGAGCCTGCGCGGCACCCGCATCGGGCAGGCGCTGCGCTTCACCCCGGACAACATCCGCGAGCTCATCGCGCTCGGCTCCGTCGAGCGGGGCGCCTAACGCATGGGTGCAGCCCACGGCATCGAGGGCTCGTTCGTCGTCGTCCATGAGTTTATGGCGAAAGGGCTCGGCCTGAAGGGCAACGACCTCATCGTCTACGCGAGGATCTTCGGCTTCGCCAACGCCGGAAGCCCCTACTTCGAGAGCAAGGCAGGCTCGGCCGGCTTCTGCGGCATCAGCAAGCGAGCGGCGTTCTCCGTCGTCTCGCGGCTGAAGGCGCGCGGGCTCATCGAGGAAGTCGAGCCGTGCGACGAGGCGAAGAAGATAGGCAGCCGATGTTACATACCGGCGAGGGAACCCCTCTCCGCCCTCGGCATCACCTTCGCGACCGATGAAGAACCTGCATATGCGTCAGGCGACGTCGATGAAGAACCTGCACTACCGCCTTCAGCGACCAGTGAAGGTCCTTCATCCCCAAGGGCATCCCGCGATGAAGAGCCTTCATCGGGACCCCTGCAGAAGCTGCACCCGATAGCAAAGACAGACAACAGTTATTTCGAATAGAGAAGAGACGATATGGACGAGGAAAACGCTTTCAGGCTCTACACGAAGGAAGAGGCCGATGCGAGGGGCATAGGCTACGACCCCCAAGTTGAAATCCGCTGCCCGCACTGCGGCGAGCCGTACGAGCAGCAGGGCTTCATCGGACGAGCAGGCCGAATCGCCTGGGTCACCCACAAGAAATGCCAATGCGAGGGCGCAGTCGCCGAGCGCGAACAGGCCCGACAGGCAGAAGCGGAGGCGAAGCGGCTGGAGTCGCAGCGCCGGCTCAAGCGCTGCGGGGTCCCCCGACGCTACATGTCCGCCCAGATCAGCGTGCCGGAGGCGGCAAGGTACGTCGTCGGGTTCGGCAGCGCCGGGGACAAGGGGCTCTACATCGTCGGCGGCGTGGGGACGGGAAAGACCTACGAGGCCTGCGCGCTCGCGAAGTCCTTCTTCGAAGCGGGCTACACCGTGCGCGTGACGACGTCGCTCGCAATGCTCGACTCGGTGAGCCGAAGCTACGACGACCCGTCGACGGCAGGCATCTCCGTTTTCACCGGGGTCGACGTCCTCGTGATCGACGACCTCGGCAAGGAGAACGCCAACGCGTGGGCGCTCACGACGCTGTTCCAGATCATCAACTCTCGCTATGAGGACGGCAAGCCGACCATCTACACGTCGCAGTACGACCTGCAATCGCTCCAGCGCCGCATGTCGCGCCAGCACGAATCCGAGAGCGCCGAGGCCATCGTGTCCCGCATCTGCGAGACAAGCGCGATCGTCCAGCTCGGCGGGAAGGACCGCCGCCGGAGCGCGAAGGCGAAATAAGCCTTCACCCGCAATACCCGAGCGAACCCAAAAGCCGCCTTCCCGCAGACGCTGCAAAGGCAATGGGCGTTATCTGGGCGAGCGGGCGGGGTCGGCTGGGCCAAACCAACCTTCAGAAGAGCCGGACCCTTGCCCCGCCCGCGCAACCAAGTCCCACCGCGAGAGAAAGGCAGGCAGATGGGCGCCACGATTCATGACTCCGAGCCAAGACCCAAGCCCCTCGACGAGGAGACGCGCGAGCAGCTCGTCTCCAAATGCCAGGAGAACGGCTGGCTCCGGATCGGCGGCTACGACTGGCAGGACGACCCGTTTCTCGAGGAATATCCCTACGAGTTCATGCGCATCGACGGCATCGACGCGCTACGCGAGCACTTCGAGCGCGGCAACTGGGCGATCCGCCAGGGCGTTGTGTTCGGCGATTTGGCATTCATCAACCAAGCGAACGGAGGCGACGAGTGGTGGACCCTCAAGCGAGACGGCGAAGGGTGGATGGCATTCGAGTCGACGAGCTTCGCCTACGTCATCGAGGCGAAAGGCCGCGCCGCGTTCGAGACGCTCGTGCGCTCGATGCAGCTCGCAACGCCGGCGCAATGCAAGACCCTCGACTACTACGACAAGGACGCGTCGGCCAAATGGGCCGCAGAGCACAATCCGCGCACCCCCGAGCTCGAACGCTCCCTCGCAGAGCGCGCCTCAAATGCCCGCGAAGCCGCATCCGCCCGAAACGGCCGCGGCCTCGCACCTCGCCGCGAGGCCCAGGCCATCGACTAGCCAAGAACAACCAACGAAGCAATCGCCGGGACAGCTTGTCCCAGCGAGGAATCCAGAGAAAGGAACCAACTTATGGCAACGGATTTCGGAGACGAGAGCGGCGAGAAGCTGTTCGACTGGATGCTCAGGGTCGGCCAAGAAGCCGGCCAGGAAGCCCTCGCCAAAAGCGCCAAGGGCCTTGCCGAGGTCATCAGGAGCACGTGCGCCAACATCGAGAAGAACGGAGGATCGGGAGACGCCGCCGCGAAGACCACCGAATGGGCGAAGCTCAGCATGCGCGAGTTCGAGGACCTTCCCGAATACGAAACCCTGGCCGACATGATTTCCTCGCAGCTCAAGAAAGAGGGCGTAGAGCACGCCTTCGCGAACGAGGGCGGAAAGCGCTTCCTCATGTTCAAGGCGAACGAGGCGCCGTCGGTGGCCCAGGCGTTCAGGCGAATCGAGGATTCCATCCCAGGGGCGTGCGAGCGCGCGAAGGGCGCCTTGGCCAAAGGCGAGCCCCTCAAGGAGCGCGCCGCAAGGGCGCGCGCCGCCGCCGAGCAGATCGCCCAAAAAACCGGCAAGCCCCGCGAGATCGAGATCGCCCAAGCGAGGGCCAAATAATGGACGCCGCGCTCGTAGCTGCGATAGTGGCAACGCCTGCGGCAGCTGCCACCGCGAACCTCTACGCCGCGAACCTCGCATCGCTTCCCGGAACGCCCATCGAGAACCTGGCGGAAGCGGCGGCGACCCTGCCCTCGTACCTTTTGGCCGGAGGCGGCCTCTCCGCAGATCCCATCGCCCTCTGCGCTGCGGCCTTGGGCGCCTGCGCGGTGTGGGTCGCCTACGCCAACCACCTCATGGGCAGCGCCGGCACGCGCAAGGGCGAGGAGCATGGAAGCTCGCGCTGGGCAACCAAGGCAGAGATGCATGCGTTCGCCGACGCCAAGGACTCCG
>CAYFQW010000032.1:0-8355 GCA_964345475.1 uncultured Raoultibacter sp. | reverse complement strand
TTAATATCTATTGTCGAAGATCCTTTGAGTTTTCTTTTCCGAACGAGGCAATTCTCCAAGCGATACAGCCTTTGCTAGAGGAGTTATGCCTATCTTTCCCTTGAAGATAAAGGAGAGCTCGTCCTCAACCCGCTTCCTCTCCTCTTCACCTATCTTGGTCTCGAAGAACACGGTCAGGATATCCTTTCCGTTCAAGTGATCGATCATCACCTGGTACTCTGAAGAGGCTCCGCTGGTAGATTTAATAACTTCTTCTATTTGGGCAGGGAAGATATTGACACCCTTCACTTTCACCATATCATCAGTACGGCCTATCAACATGTCGATTCGCGGATAGGGGGAACCGCAGGCACAGTCTCCTTTTAGGATGCGAGTTAAGTCGTGGGTACGATAGCGGATAAGAGGAGCACCTTCTTTGCGCAGGGTAGTTATTACCAGCTCGCCAAGCTCGCCATCTGGCAGAACTTCACCCGTTTTAGGGTCAACCACCTCGCAATAAATATAGTCGTCCCAGTAATGCATACCCGTGCGCTCATCACAGGATATGCCGATTCCTGGCCCATATATCTCCGTCAAGCCATAAATGTCATACAGCTCCACGCCAAGCTCATCGGCAATACGCGCACGCATTTTGTCACCCCAACGTTCCGAGCCGATGCATGCTTTACGCAGATAGAGACTGTCGCGAATGCCTCTTTCGGCAATTGTCTCAGCAAGAAGCAAGGCATAGGAGCTTGTTGCTGTGAGCACGGTCGATTTCAGATCTTGCATCATTTGCAGTTGCTTTTCAGTGTTTCCTGGCCCCATTGGAATAGCCATTGCGCCTAAGCGTTCCGCGCCTGACTGAAAGCCGACGCCAGCTGTCCACAGCCCAAATCCTGGCGTAATATGGATCCTGTCATGCTTCGTGATGCCAGCAGTTTCGTAGCAACGGGCAAACATAATGGCCCAGTCTTCAATATCCTGCTTGGTATAGGGAATGATGACGGGAGTTCCCGTGGTTCCGGACGAAGAGTGTATTCTTACTATCTCATCTTCCGGCACAGCGGCAAGCCCCAAGGGGTATGCCTTGCGTAAATCATCCTTCTCAGAAAACGGCAGCTTCTCGAAATCTTCCTGCGTCTGAACATCGCGAAGATCTATGCCTTTAAATTTATCTGCATAAAAAGCCGAACGCTCTTTAAGATCCGTAAATTGCTTCTTGAGTAGTGCGAATTGTCCTTTTTGTAATTCCATGGGTGCTGCTTTCTGTTAGTTGTCTGGCGGGCGTTCGCACTCTTTCGCATGCTTTGTATCCGCCCTGTTCTGTAATGCCTTACTCTTTGTTTGCTCTTCACTGTTTTTTTTGCTTGCTCTTTGCTGCCTTGCTCTATGCCGCCTTAGCTCTTTCGCGTATCTGATATCCAGAGCTCTGCTTCGAAGCCCTTGGCCCTTTACGGCCTCTGCCTGTCCAAAGCTATCTCTATGGCCTTGAGGTTCAGATCGATAAAACGGGGTTTCACGATGTCTCGGATTGCCTGCCTTACATCGTCTACCGAGAGAACGTCTTTATTCTTGCCTTCTTTTCTCTGGAGCTCAACTTCAGCCTCAAGCGCACAGGCAAGCAATATCGTGTTGAGAACTTTTTTACTTCCAGCCGCATCACAAAGGGCCGCGTCGTCAATTGCAATGCATTGATGCGCCTCCTCGTTCAAGTACTTCATGATGTCGTCGCTACGATAGCCCGACTTCGACAAGGCTGCCGTAACAGGTTGAACCGGGGTCTGGGCTGTAACCAGCAAACCGTCTCGACTTAAGTATGGAAGGACACGCGCAGCCTCAGCTGGTTCGAAAGCAATGACGAGATCGGCCTTTCCTTGGCTGATCAAAGGTTCATGAACCTCTTCGCCTTCATTTCCCATACGAACATGAGATACGACGCTGCCTCCCCGCTGGGCCATACCGATAGTCTCCGCAGTCCGCACCTTCCACCCCTTGCTCATGGCTGCCTGAGCAAGAAGCTTGGCTGCGAGGACGGTCCCTTGGCCGCCTATCCCTGTTAAAAGCACATTATACATAGGGCTCTTCCTTTCGGGCTGCATCTGAACTTTCGTTAGTGGAAAGCTGGGCCATACGAAACTCGATGGCGCCGAAAGGGCAGAGGTCCGTGCAAAGGCCACAACCGGTGCACAGAGACGGCTCGATTCGTGCCTTTCTGGCATCGAAATCAAAAAAGATGGCGGGGCATCCTATCTCCCGAATGCAGCGCTTGCATCCGGTGCATGCTTCCTCGTCTATCACGCTTGGTATGCCGGGCTTTACAATATTGATGCAGGGTGCGCGATATATAAGCGCGCTGGGTCCCTGGACTTCAATAGCTTTTTCTGCCGCCCGCATGCTATCTTGCAAATCGAAAGGATTGGCATATTCTATATGACTGAATCCGATTGCCTGCAGCACGGCCTCTATCGATATGCCGGGCCTCCGCTCCCCCATGAGGGTGTCGCCTGTGCCCGGATGCGGCTGCGCCCCCGTCATTGCCGTTATTGAGTTATCGAGAACAACAACACAAATATCGTGGTTGTTGTATATGGCGTTTACAACACCAGGCAATCCGCTTGCAAAAAAGGTGGAGTCGCCAACGAAGGCTAGCTGCTTCTTGGAAGGCTCGACAATCGAAAAGCCCTGCGCCATAGTGATTCCCGCCCCCATGCACAAGCAGGTATCCACCGCATCAAGGGGTTGTGCATTGCCGAGGGTGTAGCAGCCAATATCGCCACAGTATATTGCTTCCTTCCCCAGCTTCTTCATCGTCTGCTTGATTGCGTAAAAGCTTCCTCGGTGCGGACAGCCTGCACAAAGAACAGGCGGACGAATAGGCAAGGCAGGAGGCTCTTCATAGGTATTTCCTCCAGGCCTTTCAAGCTCATTCTGTGCTTCGTCTGGCTCAAGATCAAGTTCAAGAAAGCGAAGTAAACGCCTCTTTATATCGTCTACTGTGTTCTCTCCCCGGTCACGCGCATGCCCACTCAACTTCCCCTGTACCTCGTAGGAAGCCTTCGTTTTGCCGCAAAGCTTTTGTATATCGTCTTCGAGAACATGGTCGAGCTCCTCAATGACGATTATTTCCTCGAGCCCTTGGGCAAAGTCATCCACATACCCCTCGGGGAAGGGATACGCAGTACCCACGTGCAGGAAACGACAAGGGGGCACCGTAACGGACTGGGCCTCGCATTCTTGTTCGATCATATCGAGCGCCTCTTTAACATAGGAAGCGCTTACGCCGGCTGCTGCTATCCCCTTTTTAGCGGGACTCGATTGGACAAAATAATCAGAGACCGTATTGAAATCACTCAAAGGGCCCTTTGAAAAGTCCTGTGAAATTGAAACCAGGCGGTCGTTTATTTCCTTGTGGGCTTCATATGCGCGTTTGGGAAATATAACCCATCGGGAACTGCGCTCGAAGCCTTCCACCTCCTTGGTCTGCATATGTGCGGGAACCTCCATAAAGGTGGAAGCGTGGCAGATACGCGTAGAGGATCGTACGATAACAGGGGTTTGATATGTCTCCGACAAATCGAACGCGGCCTGCATCATATCGAAACCCTGCTCAACAGTGGAAGGGTCGAGGACAGGCACTTTTGCGAAAGCGGCAAACCGCCGCGTATCTTGCTCTGTCTGGGAAGAGATGGGGCCGGGATCGTCGGTTACAAAAAGCACGAGCCCGCCTTTAACGCCCACATAATTGAGGCTCAAAAGCGCATCACTCGCAACGTTCAGCCCCACTTGCTTGCAGGTAAACAAACCTCGTGCGCCAGAAAGAGATGCCCCCGCAAGAAGCTCCATGGCCACCTTTTCATTGGTCGACCATTCAACGTGTACTCCCTCGGCACGCCCCGCGGCGCGCTCGCTTGCAATCGTTTCAATCACTTCCGAGGAAGGCGTGCCGGGATACCCCGCCACAACCTGAACCCCCGCGGCCAAAGCAGCATGGGCAAAGGCTTCGTTACCCATCATCAGGCGCTTCATTGCGCCCCCTTTATACTATGTTTCATTGTCCTAATACTTTCGTTATCCTCATACGTTTCCAGTGTTCTTGAACTATGTATCTACCCTGCTTGTTGCAATAGTGCATACTCGGTCATGCGTATGCAAGACATCTGCATACCAGATTATTGTACGCCACCTCTACGATACTTATGCCTCAGCCATCTCCTGCTTCATGTCGAAAATCTTCTTGCGAGCTTCCTCGTCGGCAACTCCAAGAATCTGGACTGCGAGAATAGCTGCGTTTTTTGCTCCGTTTATAGCAACGCAGGCAACTGGTACACCTGAGGGCATCTGCACCATAGAAAGCAAAGAATCGAGACCACCCAAGTCGCTCGTTTTCATAGGGACGGCTATCACGGGCAGAGGTGTATAGGCAGCAACTACCCCTCCGAGGTGAGCGGCCTTTCCTGCTGCAGCGATAATGACGCACATGCCCCTTTCGGCAGCCGCAGAGGCCCAATCGTGTACTTCCTTAGGCTTTCGGTGTGCGCTTGCAACTTTCACCTCATAGGGAATGTAAAACTCATCAAGCTGATCCATGCACGGCTTCATGGCAGGCATGTCGCTTTCCGACCCCATGATGATTCCCACAAGGGGCGTCGATTCGCTACCCATTGGCTCTCCTTTTCCCTCGTATCTCCTCTTATGAAAAGATACGTACATTTTTCTACTGGGCTATTGTAGCAATTATTAATCCTTCCTTTTAGAACTCTTGAATTATGGCGCACTATTTGGAAGACGCAGGAAGCCGTTTTGGGCCGGAATGCGGCGCTGGACGGTGCCACCGCAGGGGGTGTACAGAGGTGAGCTTCTCCTTCCAGTTGCACAAACCGACCGCTAGCCTCGGAGATTGCAAGAATACTTAGACTTTCAAATTACATTTTCATAACAGTCCTGTAAAACCCCTGTTTCCTGTTACTATATCTTTCATAAAGGTTTCAACCTTTGGGTGGATTAATGCAAACAAAAAAATACGTAGAACTTCAAGGAGGTCTAGATGGAAACTGACAAAAAGTTGACCAACGCTGCAGGGGCACCTGTTGCCGACAACACCAACTCTACCACCGTAGGCTCGCGAGGCCCTATGACCATGCAAAACCCTTGGTATATTGAAAAAATGGGGCACTTCGACCGTGAGGTCATCCCCGAGCGTCGTATGCACGCAAAAGGTTCAGGAGCTTTCGGCACCTTCACCGTCACCCACGACATTACGCAGTATTCGAGGGCAAGCTTATTCGCAGAAGTCGGGAAAAAACTGAGGTCTTCGCGCGTTTTTCAACCGTAGCTGGTGAACGAGGCGCTGCAGATGCAGAGCGCGACATCCGAGGCTTCGCCGTAAAATTCTACACCGATGAAGGAAACTGGGATTTAGTAGGAAATAACACGCCTGTCTTTTTCTTGCGCGACCCACTGCGTTTCCCCGACCTCAACCATGCCGTCAAACGTGATCCGAAGACAAATATGCGCTCGGCGCAGAACAACTGGGATTTCTGGAGCATGCTCCCTGAGGCCCTGCATCAAGTTACGATTACCATGTCCGATCGCGGCATTCCAAAGTCTTATCGCTATATGCACGGGTTCGGAAGCCACACCTACTCACTTATCAATGCAAATAACGAACGCGTATGGGTCAAATACCACTGGCGCTGTCAGCAAGGCATAGAGTGCCTCAGCGATGAAGAGGCGGCCGCCATTGTAGCCTGTGACCGTGAAAGCTTCCAGCGAGATTTATTCGAAGCGATAGAACAAGGAGACTACCCAAGGTGGAACCTCGAGATTCAGATCATGACGGAAGAGCAGGCCAACAACCACCGCGAGAACCCCTTCGACATTACAAAGGTGTGGAGCCAGAAAGAGTTCCCCCGCATTCCTGTGGGAGTGCTCGAGCTTAACCGCAACGCTGAGAACTATTTTGCCGATGTTGAACAAGCGGCCTTTAACCCGGCCAACATCGTGCCTGGCGTAGGCTTCTCTCCCGATAAGCTTTTCCAGGGACGCTTGTTCTCCTATGGTGATGCACAGCGCTATCGTCTCGGCGTCAATCATCCCCTGATTCCCGTAAATGCACCGAAATGCCCCTATCATGCCTACCATCGCGATGGGCAGATGCGGGTTGATGGCAACTACGGAGCAACCACACACTACCAGCCCAACAGCTATGATGAGTGGAAAGAGCAGCCCGACCTGAAAGAACCACCTCTTGAGGTTCAGGGTGCTATGGATTCTTACGAGCCCAAAGACGACCAGACTGACGACTGCTTCCGCCAGCCAGGAGATTTGTATCGTTTGATTACAGCAGACAAGAAAGACCTCCTAATCGAGAATACGGCACGCGATATGCAGGGCACGACCGAGAACATTCGAGAGCGTCATGCTGCACATTGCTACCTGGCCGACCCGGAGTACGGAACACGCATTGCTGA
This sequence comes from uncultured Raoultibacter sp., assembly GCA_964345475.1. Lineage (GTDB taxonomy): Bacteria > Actinomycetota > Coriobacteriia > Coriobacteriales > Eggerthellaceae > WRIS01. The sequence continues at coordinate 1,903 of CAYFQW010000032.1, read as the reverse complement.
AGCAGTAGGCGTCGACCTTGACCGCGTGATTGAGCTCTCAAAGATGAGCCATGAAGACCGCATGAAGGCCACGATGCTTGTATAGGCTGCCATAAGCTGCCGGTGCGATAGCAACTGCTTAGTATCATTTGCAAAGGAACTGGCAGAAAAGCTTTGTGACAAAGAAGCCGATCGAATCTGAACCGATTTGGTCGGTTTCTTGTTGGTATGCTGCCCTTGAAAAGAGTAGGCTTCCTGCCGTTCACAAGACCGTCCGCCAATGAATATCTCTACGAAGGAGTTTTGTGTCATACAATCAGAGATAGAAGAACTTGATGTGTGGGCTCGCCTTCTCTTTGCGCCTTTGAAGTACAGTTTCCACGCATGCTCATAGTGCGTATGCACAGCCATCAATCTTCGATGGACGAGATGAAAGATGTGGAGGATGACATGTCGGCGGAACCTTGGATAGACCACAACGACCCAGAGTATTGGCGCGAAATTATTAAGCAAGACCTTTCTATGGCAAAAGTAGTGTTGAAATCCCAGAAATACTATATTTCTGGCTTCAAATGCTACAATGCTGCAGAAAAAATTCTAAGCTGCTGGTTCGTAGAGAGGAATTCAGTCAACGACCTCCCCCGTTCATTAGCTTGATGCAGTTCGCGCAAGATACCGGCATGATAAACGACCTGCCTCCTCAGGAAATCAAACTTCTCGCCTCCTTGGAGAAATTTGGAGCTGCGGCAAAAGACAGCGCCTACAAAATAGAACTGGAGAAAGAGCTCACGGAAGAGTCGGCTGAGAAGCTCTTGTCAGAAACTCAAGGGTTTTATGAGTTTGCGAAACAGCTTTCCTTGCAAGAATAGTAATGAAATCTTCTTCGGCCCAATTCGTCTAAGACTTCATTAAACCGAATCAAGGTTTATTACCCATATTCCCATATCTGTTGGTCTAGCTAACAAAAGGGCTTCCATCTTCTGTTTACCCAATTACGTCAATGTGGGTGATATTTTGTTACACTTAAGGTCGTAAAGCAACCGCTTAACACTGTCTACCTCGTGTTATACCCACCATAAAGCTATCGATAGACATGTTCTATCATTCCTCACGCATTCTGCTAAAACACTCATTAGACGCAAGACCTCGTCAGGATGTTAAATGGTTATAGAAAGCAGCGAACGTTGCTTGCAGCAAAAGCTCACACCTGACGAAAGGGGTATCTATGAGCAAATTGACCGAGGCCGAATTTGAGGCATATCTCAAACAAATCCGAGAACTGGTAGAGGGACCGTTCGAGGAAATGCAGCCCGAGATTGAGGTTACCAACAAATTTCCTCAAGAGTTTTATGATCTAGCCATCGAAAACGATCTATATCGCTTCTCCCTTCCCGAAGAGTATGGCGGATGGGGTCTTTCTGAGCTTGAGATTTTGAAGGTTCAAGAAGAGTTTTCTCGCGGTCCTGGCGGCATGCGTATGCACCTTCACTATGCAGCCGACCTAAACTGGCGCATTCTTGACGATTACGGTTCACCGGAGCTCAAAGCGCAGTACATGGACAAATTCCAAGACAAAACCATCTTCACCTGCTTTGCCCTTACTGAGCAAAAAGGTGGTACTGGTGCAGACATTCAGACTCTTGCAGAAAAGGATGAGAATGGCGACTATATATTCAATGGTGAAAAATGGCTCATCTCTCACACCGACTGCTGTGAATTCGCTTACGTTATTGCTGTAACCGACCCCACCAAAGAGGGTGACGAGCGCCTTTCTGCCTTCTTCGTTCCTGTTGACACTCCTGGCTACGAGACCACCCCAATGCCCCACATGATGGGAGCTCGCGGAGCTGCACATACTGGTCTGAAGTTTAGTAATCATCCCCCGGCGTAGCCGGGGGCTTTATGAACGCAGCTCTCGCTGCGA
>CAYFQW010000031.1:4920-8621 GCA_964345475.1 uncultured Raoultibacter sp. | reverse complement strand
ACTCTCTGATCTCGCAAAGTATTGCTGCAAAAAACCATCGATGCATAGCCAGCAGGGTTATGGGTCTTTGCTCCTCAAGCTTCTATAACGTTTACCAAGATTCGTTCCGGTTCTCATCCTTGCAAATATTATACACGCAGGCAACGTGTCTCCATACTGTATCAACGGGGTTTGAAGGACCTGTTCGAATAGATAGAGGTCAAGGCTAACTATAGAAACCTATTTGATTACGCATAATACTGAAAAACCTAAAGGATCTTTCTCTAATCGAATATAATGGAGGTCTTGTACTTCTATGCGAGTAGGGAGCACTATGAACAGTGATGGGGATTTTCCAGAGGACGACAAAGAAACTTACAGAAAAAGAAACCGCTGGAAGATAGAAGACAAAGACAATTATGATACATACACGCCTGCTGTATCAGAGGAGGAGTTTTCTACGCCGATTTCCTATACAAGAGATAGGAAGAAGCAGAAACCAAAGCGAAGAAATACCGTACGTTCTTTCTTTGAAAAAGTTGGTATTTTTGTACTTGGATGCGCCGCCGGAGCTGCTGCCAGCCTTTTTATTGTAGGTACAAGCTTCGGATTTGCGATGTTTTTTCCCAACAATGAGCAGGGTCCGAATATTAGTATCTACGAGCTCGAAAGAACCCTTGAAGCAAGCAGTGAGCTGACCATTACCAAAGTTCACTATGCAGACTTCCTGGTGGAGGGGGGTTCGAAGAGCATCCCTACTCCCTTGGGCAACTGGAATTTACCCTTTACGGAAAACTCTACTTTGATCGCTTACAGAGGGACAGTCGGCTTAGGTTTCGATATTGCTAACATCGACTTAAAAGTTGACCAAGAAGAAAAAGTGATAACACTGAGGCTTCCTGAAATCGGTATTCTATACAGCGATTTCGATAACGAAAATACTGAATCCTACACCCTCAAGAATGATGTTTTCAGTCGAGACGTAGACTTCGATCTATCCAATGAATTCATTGGGAGCATCAAAGCCACAGAGGAGAATTCTATCCTGGAAGATGCAGCCACCATGGAGGAAGCGCGTACCAATGCTGAAAATGTCATCCGCAACACTCTCACAGGCTGGGAAGATTCTTCTGAATATCAAGTCATTTTCAAATAGAAAGGCCGTGCCATGTCAACAATGATGGTGTATTTGGTTTCGCTCGTGCTAGGAATCGTTATCTTGATAGCGGGTAAGCTGCTTGAAAACAAATTACGTATTGTTTTATTTTTCATCGGGGCTGTTCTCGCTGTGTTTGGTGGATATGGAGTGTTTACCGCACTGCTATAACAACATTAAACGCTAGGCTGCCAAAAAGCTCCTGAAGTATAACCTCGAGCACATATGTAAAAGAGGCTCCGAACAAATCGTTCGAAGCCTATAATCATTTTGCAAGCTTTGCTCGAAATGCGAATCTTAGGCCTCCATACACCCTGCAAGCCTAAGCTTATTATCTCAAAACTATTTGCAGCTTGACCATCCGCCGTCAACAGGAAGGGCAACGCCGGTTACGTAGGAAGCTTCTTCTGATCCCAGGAAGGCTGCTGCAGCTGCAATTTCTTTAGTTTCACCAAAGCGTCCCATAGGAACAGTCAAATCGGTATACTGCTTGAATTCATCAGTAGACATTGTTTCCTCGGTCAGCTCGGTCATTATATAGCCCGGGCAAATTGAGTTGACAGTTACGCCCTGCTTGCCGAGCTCTGCAGCAGCTGCGCGGGTATAGTTAATGACGCCTGCTTTAGACGCATGGTAGGCGCATGCATGCTGGTTGGTGCCTAAAAGCCCATACATCGAAGCGATATTGATTACGCGGCCATAGCCGTTTTCAACCATATCTTTCGCAAATTCTCGGGTTACTTTAAATACGGAGGTAAGATCGATTTCGATGGTGAAATCCCAGGCCTCGTTGGTCATTTCCAAAACAGATCCTGGCTTGCTTGAGCCGGCAACGTTTACCAAAACGTCAAACTTACCCAGGGCTTCTTTTGCTTGCGCGCAAGCGTTTGCAATTTGCTCGTCGTCGGTTACGTCACATTGGATGGGGAAGGCCTTAACGCCGAGCCCCTCAATTTCTTCTGCCAATTGCTCGAGGCGTTCTAGGCGACGAGCCAGAACAACAACATCCGCTCCGAGTTTTGCGTAGGTTAGGGCAATCTCTCTTCCGATACCCGATGAAGCGCCGGAGACCACAACCTTGCGACCAGAATAATCAAACATAATTCAAGCTCCTCTCATACAGTATTTTTACACTCGTGTATTTTGGATACTTACAGCGTAAACAATATAGGAACTTGTTTGACCGCCTCAAAACTTGCAGGATTAATTCTACCAACGGACGCAAAAGCAGATAATTGAGGCTTGCAAAGGAGATTGCTGAGCAGGTTTCTCCATATTCTTACAAAATATGTCCAAATATCAAACAATTCCGCTCGATAGTCGAATTATATCTAGACGTAAACCTTTTGTGTGTTCTATGCTTTACGCGTGTGCACAGTATAGCCTAAATATCTGTATGCCGAAGGGGAAACATTGAAAACTCGGCGAGGGAGGGGCTCTCTATGAACACCGCTAAAAGCAGGATACTTCCTGCGACTCTCACCGTACTGTCTCATTATTCCTTGTGTCCATTGTCGCTTCTTCTGAGGAGGCTTATGCGGATCCTTGGCCCGTAGCTGTTGGCATCACCAACCTCCCCGATTCTATATGGAGAGAAATGGGTGAACGACAAGTATGCGGGGGGAGACTACCTCCTTTCACAGGCTGAGGCTGAAGATGTAACCTCTATAATCGTTGCCAACAAAGGGATTTACCACATCACAGGCCTGGCCTATTTTAAAAATCTTGCCTACCTTAACTGTTCTGCCAACTTTCTTTCATCACTTGACGTAAGCGAGAATACGAATCTGTTCGGCTTAGACTTCCATGGCAACAATCTCGATAACATCAACTTGAACCAGAACACGGGTCTGCACATTCTTTATTGCCAAGACAACAATCTAAGCACTCTCGACGTGAGCTCCAACACGCTCTTGACCGATCTTAATTGCGCCAACAACAACCTCGAGTCCCTTGATGTGAGTGCCAATACGCTCCTGGCTAATCTTGGCGTCGAGGGAAACAGTCTTAGGGCTCTCGACTTAAGCAACAACCCAAATCTGACTCAGCTTAATCGTCAAAACAACAATCTCCTCTTTATAAAGGGCATGCCCGTTGGCCTTATAGGCTATGGATGGCAGGGAGCGAGCCAGGTAGTTACCGTGCCGGTTATAGCCGCTGGCTCAGGTGGGTATGTGAGCACAGACGCTTGGCTGCCGCCAGCTGCATCGCACAGCCTCAATATTTTTTCGCTGGGTGTATCGTCCTACGATCCGCTAACGGGTCTTTTTGATACTGATACACTTGACGGGGCCAGTTTCGAGACACTTTTAGATGGCCAGGCCTACCTAGGAGGGGCTTTGAAATTCGTTGAGATGGAAAGCTTTACGGTGACTTTTGTCGACTGGGATGGCGCCTTACTCTCCACGCAGGTGATTGTGCAAGGTGACAGCGCAGTAGCTCCTTCGGATCCGAGCCGCACAGATTTTGCCTTCACCGGATGGGATAAGGATTTCTCAAACATCCAGGAAGATCTTGTTGTGTGGGCCACATACAAGCCCGTTCCTGCTGATAACAATGGAACCAC
>CAYFQW010000031.1:0-4820 GCA_964345475.1 uncultured Raoultibacter sp. | reverse complement strand
AACAATGGAACCACTGATAGCAACGGCACCACTGAGGGCGGCGGAACCCCTGTGCCAAGCAAGCCTTTGGGCGACCCCAAGCCCGTACCCTCGACAGGAAAGCTCGTGCGCACCAGCGACTCCAATGCATATCATATTGCCCTTGCAACGGAGCTTCTTATTGCGGCTGGGATAGCTTTTAGTGCATCAGTTGTTCTTATACGGAGAAAAGGCTGAGCCGCTACTCAAGGCCACCAGCCGCTACCAGACGCATCAGGGGTAGGCTATGTGAGTTTTCGAAGGCACTCGTAGAGGGTGCCTTCTTTTTGTGCAAACATGGCGTATATATTGCGTAGCTCCTGCTTTATGAGCATTAAGGCCTTGTATGCCCTACTTACATATTTTTCAAAGGCAGTCCAAAAGAAAGTATGCAGCAAGGGTCTTGGCGGCACAGTTGATGGCGCCGAATATAACAGCGAACGCAATACGAAAAGGGCTCATTCTTCCCTTGGTCATATGAGCTTCGCAGGCAATGAGCGGGAAAAGGCCAACACAGGGGCTATCCCTTACAGGCGCCTCAAGAGCCCCCATAAAGATTGCATGATCCCATGAGGTATAAACTTAGCCACCACGCGGTGGACGGCAGAGACAAGGTCGGTGGTGATAACGGCTGGACCAGCTTTGCTCGCCCACAGGCTGAATCTGGCTACAGTCTTAGCTTTGCCGGCAAGAGGGAAGCTTCGAATGGCTTGGGACGAGGCGTTTATTTTGGCGATACTAATGAGCTCGGTATCTTTTATCCAATAAGGACATACAGCGCTGACCCTGATGCCTCGGCCAAAGAGCTCCCAGCGCAAGGCTCGGCTGTACCTCAGGACAAAGGCCTTGCTAGCGGCATAAATGCCAACACCCTGAAAAGGTTGAAAGGCAGAGGTGGATGAAATTTGGAGGATACGTGCACCTCGATGCATGTAGGGAAGTGCCATAGAGCTCACCGCAACCAAGGCACGGCAGTTAAGATCTACCATTCCCAAGGCTTCTTCCTCGCGGACTTCTCTGTAGTTGCCAAATTTGCATAAACCTGCCGAATTTATGAGCAGACGAATATCAGGATTCTCTCGTGCAAGGAGATCTTTCAAGGTTTTGAGTTCAGTATCCTGAGTTAAGTCTATCGCCAAAGCGCGAATTGGCAGAGATGAAATGTTCTCAAGGCCACGGAGACGTTCTTCTCTTCGGGCTATCGCCCAGATTTCGTCGATATTATCTTTTCGGGAAAGTAAACGAACATACTCTTTCCCCAAGCCGCTGGATGCACCTGTGATGAGGGCGATTTTCATAGGCCACGCACTTCTTTCTGAATCGATGAAGCATGAAACCAATACACGTCGCAAAAGACAGAATGGGTAAGTAAAGGGCTCGCTCCAGATTCAGCATTTTCAAAAAAGCTAGGAGGAGGCCACAGCAGGCGTAATGCGGGTTCAATGCTTCTTGTTCTGAAGGTAATGCCTTGGATTAGGCTATCCTTATGCCTGCATCGACGCCTGGCGTGATGGAAAATACTTCCTCTACATGCAGCCAGCACACTCCCTTGGAGTAGTAGTCGTAGCCCATACCGCTTAAGATCTCATGTACCTGCTTGGCAATTGCCTCGTACGATGGCCCCTCATTTTCGTAGGTGACGGTACCTTTGACCTGGTAGCCGTGGGTTTCGTCCCATACGCTGAGAGCCATTTTCGGGTTCTCTTCCAAATTGGCAAGCGTCTTATTCATATACTGGTCCGATATCATAACCGTTTCGTCATTCCAAGCTTGCTTCATAGAGCAGCACACGACATTAGGCGTGCCATCTTTGGAGCAGGTTGATACTGCCGCTGCGTACACGTTGTTTATCATATCCATGCAATCTTGAGGCATTTTTGCCATGACTTCCTCCTTGTTCCAGGGCAATTTCTTGGGTGCGTCGCCGCAGGGGCCCTACTGTTGCAGGGTCCCTGCACGAGCAAACCCTTTTGAGGCGCTATGATGGGGCTTGCTGCGTTTGCAAACTCGCTGATTTCGAGCTTACTACTCTATTACGATATTGCTTACGACCACCGGCGTGGGGTTGACCAGGTTGTCGCTCACGGGGCAGCGCGACTTTACGAACTCGACGAACTCCCGTGCTTCTTCGTCGCTGGCCTTACATTTTATATGCGGAGTAATGCGAATCTCAGAAAAACCGTTTCGGACATCAAGGTTCAATCCCATGAAGCCATCCGAATCGATATCTCCTTCGAGGTCGACTCCGAAGTATTCAAGGTCGATATTTTTTCCTGGTGCCAAATAAAAGGCAGCGATAGTCAGGCAGCTTCCCAGTGCAGAAAGCATGACTTCAACGGGGTTCATTCCTATGTTCGTGCCGCCGGACTCCACGGGCTCGTCGCATACAAGCTCGAAGCTTCTGACGTTGGTTTTGGTGCTCAAGCCCTCTGCAGTTTTTATGGTACTTGCATGTGCGGTTGAAAGCATTTTGTATCTCCTTTTTTCTCGTGTAGCCGGCAGCTGCTTAGGGCCGAACACGGGGACTGAAGACCCAAGTGAGGTTGTCCAGGTAGGAACACCTCAAGCGGGAAAGCCCAAGTGAGGACAGCCTAAGCAAGCCTGCGATCGGATTTTTCTAGCATGCGCGTTAAACACTTAAAAATCAAGAGGTTGTTTAAGAATGAAGAGGGCAAAATTATTTTTAATACGTTAAGGACTAGGAGCATTCAGGCGATACTTGAACCCTTGCATACATAATAGAAGCAGACCCCCGTTTGATTGTCTGCAAGGGGTCTGCTCGTTGTCTTTGTTTGCTCTGCGGGAGAAGGCGAGGCTAGTTGTACTTGTAAAAGCCTTCCCCTGAAATTATGCCCGTTTTCCCTTTGTCGAGGTATTCCTCTTTAAGCAATTTTCCGACGCGCGCATTGATGGAGTTTGGATCTGTTTGGGCGTCAGGATTGTTCATTACAATGTTGTATGCGGTGGTAATTCCCACTACATCAAGTATCTGGAAAGGCCCAAGAGGGGCTCCGGTTGCGAGGCGCCATGTTTTGTCGATGGTTTCAGGGTCCGCAATGCCATCAACCAAAAGCTCTTGCGCGGCAGACAAGAAGGGGACCAGCATCGAATTAAGGATGTATCCAGCCTTCTCTTTTTTCAGCCTGAGGGGAACCATGCCGATATCGCTTGCGAATTCAGCAACCTTTTCGTAAGCGGCTGGGTCGGTATTTGCATGCCCCATGACTTCTGCTGTATTTTGCACCCAGATGTTGTTAGCGAAGTGGAGGGCGAGGAAACGCTCTGGCCTGCCCGTAGACTCCGCAAGCACGCTAGGAAGAAGGGTGGAAGAATTGGTAGCAATGATTGTTTTTTCTGGGAGGTATTGCTGCAGGGTAGTGTAGAAGTCGATTTTATCCTGAGGGTTTTCCGACAAAGCCTCAATGATGAGATCGGCATCTGCGACAGCTTCTGCCAAATCAGTTACATACTTCATGCTCTCAAAGGCATCGTCGGCTGCCTTGATGAGGTCATCATAATTGATTTCGGACGCGTCCTTTCCAGCGGGGACTAATCCGCGACTTAGGGGGCCTCCCGTTTCTTTTGCCGCCGATAATTCTGCGACATACAAATTGTGAAGCCGTTCAATCTTAGGTTTTGCCCGCTCGACTGAACCTTCACTTCGTAGGTACATGCTAACATCAAAGCCTTTATAGGCTGTCTGATATGCGATCTGACTGCCCAGTACACCACCACCAATGAGTACTACTTTTCTCATCTCCATGTTTCACCTCTCATTTTTCGCTACTGCCTTTAATGTCAGGCTCTAAAGTACCACAAGTCTCCTAATGGGGGTTCAGTGGGCAAGCGTCAATGTGGATAGATTGACGGCAAGAGGGAGGATTCAAGTGTCAAGGAGGGCTTATAGGCAGGAATACATGTTCAAATCTGCCCAATTACCTCAGAAGCCATTCGCTGTCTAGTGTCCGAAAACTTAACATAGATCTGTTTCCAGTTCGGTAACAGTGGACAATGAAGGCTGGATTTGACGGGAGAGAGCGGTAAGGTGAAAGAATAAAAAAGCAGCAACGATTTGGTTGATGTGCCGTCGAAACGCTAGTATGTGCGTCCGAGGGGTCGCCACGTAAAAAGAAAGAGGATGAAAGATGGATAAAAAAGTTTATGAGCTAATTAACGACCAGATTAACAAGGAGCTCTTTTCCGCGTACCTGTACATGGATTTTGCCAATTACTACGCCGATGAAGGCTTGGACGGTTACGCTAACTGGTATATGCTTCAGGCGGCTGAAGAGCGCGATCATGCTTTAATATTCCGCCAATACCTTCTTGACAACGGGTGCCACGTTGAGCTTAAGGCTATCGACAATCCAACAAGGAGCTATAAGAACCATACCGAGCCCCTCGAGATGGCGCTTGAGCACGAACAATTGGTAACATCCCTTATCAATGGTATTTATGCTGCAGCCGATGAGGTCAAGGATTACCGTACCATGAATTTCCTCAATTGGTTTATTGAGGAGCAGCTTGAGGAAGAGGCCGCTGCGGAAGATATGATTACTAAAATGAAGCTGTTCGGCTCCGACCCGAAAGGTCTTTACGGTCTCGATCGTGAATACGCTGCCCGCACTTACTCGGTGCCTTCTCCTCTTGCCGAAGACGAGGACTAAAGAGAGGGCATCTCTCCTCCCTTTAAATGCTTCTTGCAGTCGAGAACCTCCCAAGCCTGAATGGCGAGGGAGGTTTTTTGATGTGTGCCTGGCATGGGCGATAACTTGGCGGTGAAAGTCCGCTGTGGGCTTGGT
>CAYFQW010000030.1:0-8650 GCA_964345475.1 uncultured Raoultibacter sp. | reverse complement strand
CAATCGTTACTAAAGGCTCAAGATGCTGCATCTGGTTTCGTAAATTGACAACACCCTCGTGAGCTTGGTCAAGCGCCGAAAACTGTTCGGCCGCATCGTCTGCCTGCTGGAAGGTTTCTGGTTCTTCCAGCATGAATTTGCGAAATAGGTCGTCAAGAGATCCAAAGTTTTTCGCAGCCTGCGTTTTGTGAAGAAGAATCAGCGTTTTGGTGCTGCGGATATTCATGAGACGACAAAAATCGTTGGCAAAGGCAGAATGTTGCTTGTAGGAGCGCGCACCTTCCTTGAAATCGCGATTGAACTTGTTTTTATCGATACCGTGTATCGCATAGGGCTCGAATGTATCCAGCCTCTGGTTTCCTCGAACCACCGCATACATGATACCGAGGCCGTCTTTATTGTTGCTTCCCGCTTTCAAATTGAAAAGGGCCAACAGGTTGATCGGCTCGTGCCTCTTGTTGGCAGCTTGTCCAGGCGAATCTTGCTTAGCCAGACCGCATTCATAACGAAGAAGAATACCGCTCCAAGTGGCTGTGTGAGGCCTGAGATACGTGTTTGCCACTTCGCCGGAATCGTCGGTTTCGTGACGCCAAGCACCTCGGATATAGCTGCATAAGGTTCGATCTTCGCCTTTGCTGCCCTCGCTGTGAGCTGCTGCGTTCAACTTGCGCTGCTGCGGTGGGGTTAAAACGGTTGTGATAGCATCAAGAAGAGATGATTTCCCCGAGCCAGAGGGACCAGTGATTAAAAGGCCTCGGCGGTCAACGGGCAAGCTCTGATACCCGCTGAAAGTTCCCCAGTTGACGGTCTCGACGCGGGCAAGCCTCCACTGGCCCGGCTGAATCACCCCGAATCCCTCATCGAGGCTTGGCAGTTCGAAAAGTGGCGGGGTGTAGCTCATAGGCCTGCCTCGATTTCGACGTTTGAGGTGAAGGAAGTGGCTTCCGACAAGTCGTCCGGCATATTTGCCGGTGAATCGTCCGACAAACCATCCAGCATGCTCTCCGAAAAGCTTTCTTTAAGAAGCTCTTCGAATTCTGTATTGAGGGCGCGCACCTCATCGGCACCGAAAATAAGCTTGAGCACCGGAGATATCTCGAAACGGTCTTCGGATTCGCTTGCTTGCAGAATCCCCGCCTTCGAAAGCTTGCTCCACGAGTTTTCGAGACGCTTGCGATAGGCAGATTCGTCAAGCTTCATAACGGGACGATAGGGAGAAAGCTGTTCGAAAAACTCCCCCCTCCCTAAAAATACACGATCAGGGTATCCGGCGAGCAGCTCTTTTCTCAGATGAAGAACTAATACCGTATCAAGCAGGGTAAGTGGTTGGCTTCTGACTGCTTTAGGGAACTCGTCCTCTTCGGATGCCGGGTTCTTCACGAAAGCAATTCCAGACTCTAAATCGACCACCAGCTCAAGAAACATATCGGACAGGCGAGATTCAATTGCTTTGCGATGATTCAGTAAGGCCCGCCAAAGCTCGCTGTTGTTTTCTATAGTAATCATAGGACCACGAATAAGCTGCAATAAAGCGCGACGAGCATCGAACTCAAGGGTTCCCCTGTCCTGCGCCCAGAACACTTCCTCGCTTACTGCATCTTCTGTATTGGCCGGCGATTCGCTTTCGTAGCTACTCACAATCGAACCTCTCGATAAAATTCCCAGCGCTCAATATGAGCCTTTTTCCATTTCCCCGCCTTGTTCTGCCACAGGGCCGCCTCAATACCCTCGGTGCGGCGGCCTTGTTCGGCCGCTAGCACCAGAAGCCCGACGATGCTTGCAATCCCCTGCGTTGCGGGATATGCTTCAAGCACCTGGCCTATCGAGGCCCCTTTAGCACCATATCGGGATAGCTCCTGCAAGTAGCTGTTCACGTTTTTCCTTAGCTCGACAAAATCTATTTCTGTTTCGCGAGCCATTTCCCGCAGCTGCTCAAGCGACAGGGCTTCGCCTTCGATCAGCTGTATGCGTTCAATCTGCGCCGCCCGGGATTCGCTCGGATTTTTCAGCTTCCACCGAGAAACCGGCATAATACGCACCGACGTGAGGTTCAGCGGGTCTCCCGCGGACGTATTGCTGGGATAGAGGTCCAGGAGTTTTTGGGCATTGGATAAAGCCTGGTCGAGTTCTTTTTTGAGAACACGTTCACGACGATAATCCTGCGTTTGAACAAAACGGCGCAGGCCTCGTGCGAACGTGGTCATCACCGCGTTAACGTCTTGGCTTTGTGTAAGGAAGTTCTTCAAAAGACCCCTGAGGAAGCGCCGCTCCTCGATGTTAAGCTCTTGGGAAAAATCACTTTCGAGAATAGAATCGATATTGTCTTGCAGTGCCTCGGCGGTATCGGCATCCCGAAGTAGGGTGTAGAAACCCTTGAAAGATCGACCAGAGGCCGACTGTGATATCTGGTCAACCCCGCTGAAAATATCCTCCAGAACATCGCTGCTTTCTTCTTCAGAACTTATGATGCTTGCATGCAGAGACTTGTTAATGAGCTCAAAATCATCGCGCACATGAACGAAGTCGTCGGGGATTTCGATTGCAAGATTAACAATATCGCGGATACGCTCCACCGCTTCGTCCGCATCGAGCGTTTCAACATAGCCCTGTTCGATACGCTCAAGCTGCTCGTTTATACGTGCCCGTTCTTCAAGCAGAGCAGCTTTTCTGTTTTCTTCACGATAGTCGGTAGCCAAAGAGAGTTCATTTATTTGCGTGATAATAGTGTTGAGTCTTGATTGGGTGGCACTCCGATAGGGCTGGATCAGGCGGTTTGCGAAGCTAATGGCGCTCAAGGCACCTGCCGAGAGTTCGTAGGTTTCCTGCCGCGTTTGAGCAAGGGGGCGGCGGGTCAGATAACCGTCAGCTCGCCATTGTTCGCAATAGGCCTGGGCAGAGCGATCCAAATCGAAATTCCCTCGGAAACGCAGCTCTTCAAGGTCGATCTCGACCAGGCTAGTAACCTCTGGAACGGGAAGCCGGCGAGTTTCCCCTCCAAGATGATGATCGAGAACGGCAAGTATCACGGGAGCATTTTTCGCACGCAGGAGCTTCCAAGCGATTTGCTCATCCTGAAGCTTTCTCAGTTCAAGTGCTTTTGCAAGTACGGCCAAAATGACAACCATCACTATCATGCGTATGCGTACAGAACGAGTTCATTTTAGCATGACGGAGAAATGCTAGAGCCCACTTTATTTGACAGCTACTGTCGCCCTTGCACCTATACGCCCTTGTGCCCTAGCACTTTTGTGCTCGCATACCATAGAGCAGACGATTTCAAACGCTCAGTGAGGATCTGGATGTTTCTTACCAATTCGCTATGAGAGAAACGCGGTCTATTGCAGAGCTTTTTAAGGTCGAAACTAAATCATTCTGATACTGCGCCTAAATTTACTCAAACGTTCCTCGTCAAGATTTGCCATATGATTGTCCATAAGCTTGATAATCTGCTCACGAGAATCAGGCACATAGGCATCGAAGGTCGCCACATTTGAGAAGTGCATAGCCTGGATACGAATCCGATGAGGGTAGGCAGCGTACAGCTCCTTCAACTCTTGCATGATCTCCATTTCCGATGCTGGCACGAATTCGCCGGACTCCACCTCTGCAGCAAGCGGGGTCCCGTCAAAAATGCACATCGTATGCACCATCAAGAGCTCAGGGTGGATCTTCGAAAACACCTCGACGCTTTTTTGGGCACTCTCGATACCCTTCCCCTTGCCAGCCATCCCTGCAAGATAAAAAAGACCATAGCGCATGCCCACCTTTTCAAGCCTTGAACATTGCTCGACAATGTCGGCTGCTGTGTACCCTTTACGCATGAAGCTTAAAGCTTCGTCATTACCTGATTCCGCACCAATCGAAATGAGGTCGATGCCCGCCTCGAGCAGGCTTGCAAGCTCTTCGTCAGTCTTCTTTCCAACATCCTCGATGCGAGCGAAGGCGCCGATACTCTCGACCTGCGGGAGCCTTTTGTTCACCAGGTCGGCTACTTCGAGCAAAAACTCTGTCTCTATATGGAAGGCATTACCGCCTGCAAGAAATATGCGCGATGGGACACGCCATTCAGATCCGATTTCATCGATATCTGCCTTGATCTCTTCCATCGGTGATACTTTACATGGTACATGGTACATGTCACAGAACGTACAGCGATTATGCGAACAGCCAGTCGCAACCTGCAACAGGGTCATGTCCTGCTCAAACAAAGGGCGCCACATCGCACCTTGTGAATAATGCATGCGAGTTCCTTCCTCTCGTATGCTCTAAGTATCCTCGGAAAGGCCAGAGTTCTCAAGCTGCAGGAGTGATTACACTTGAAATCATTCAAAATGCATACCTCAACTTAAGGGTGAGAATACCTATAACATACCCTGCATGCGCCTAACAGATGCGAGCAGCGCCTACTATCAAGCTCCAGTATACGCATCATCCTGGGCATTAACGAAGTTTTGCTGCAGCAGCCACTCTTCCTCTTCCTCAGTCTCTGGTATATCTATACGCTCAATCCTGAAGATGACGGGGCGCGTGCCATCGTTGCAACAAGCAATCATCATGCGATCGTCTTTAGTCCACCCATGCATAATCGACCCGCCCTGTAGGGCAGTATAGATATAACGACTCACGCAGCCCCACGCCTCCGCACAGGGAAACGCAGGATCCAAGTCGCGTCCGAAATGCCAAAAATCATCCTTGCCTGGTTGGCGCTCAAAAAGAAACTCTTGTCCTATTTCGAAGCAGGGACAAGCCCCGCTCTCTGGGTCAGCCAAATACTGATCTTGAAGCTCGGCGTAACATTTCTTATCGATAACTGTCACTTTGCATTGATGTTTCATGTCTTTCGCTTCCTTACCTACAATATCCTTCGACAACGCATGATAATTCAAGCGCCATAAGTTTGACACACCCTCATCAACATAGAAAGTGACTTATGGTATTACACACTTATACGCGTTTCTTAGCCTCTATTTGGTGCCTGCTCCTTAACCTTTTTTGACACACACACCTGTCTCGCAGATATCCAAAAAAGAGTTACAATATGCTCAGCGAACAACGAACCCATGATAGGAGCATGCCACATGAATGCATTTGAAGGCTTAGAAGAGGCTATGGAGCACCTCAGCGACAAAGGGGCTTTTCTCACGGTGAGGGATGCGACTGGAAAGGTTAACACCATGACCATCAACTGGGGTTTCATCGGTCAGATTTGGAAGAAACCCACCTTCATTGCCCTCGTGCGTGACAGCCGCTATACCCACGAGCTTATCGAAGCTGCGGATAGCTTCACTATCAGTATCCCCTTTGATAAAAGCATGTACCCGGCACTTGCCATCTGTGGTTCGAAGTCAGGCAGAGACATCAACAAGGAAGAGGCTGCGGGTATCTCTTTTGTTCCTGCCAAAGCAGTGTCTAGCCCTGTTGTTGGTGGCTGTAACCAATATTATGAATGTAAGATATCCTATACGAATACTATTCCACTTGATAAGCTGTCTCTCGAAGTGAAAGAAGAATGGTACAGCGACGACGATTACCACGATGTGTACTTTGGTGAAATCGTTGAAAGCTACGGGGGGAAATAAAACGCCGCAAAAGGAGTCGCGTGCTAACTCCTTTCAACAGTTTTGCGCGATGCAGAGCAAGACACGACCTTATACCACTATAATGGCGGATGACTACAAGCCCATCGAACTTCGGAGCCCTTATGGACAAGACACCTCCTTCTAATCTGATCTCCTATCTTTTCGAGCAGCAGAAGACCTTTGATGAGGAGCCTTTTAATCCGGTTGATAGCCTTATCCTTTCCTCTGTCTGCTACCTGAGCTTCGAACATATTGATTTCGCCGACCCTCATGGAAAGGAAAAGATTCTACTCCATGATATCTTGGCACTCACCGATAGAAAGCGTCTTATTCAAGGGGATTGGTTGGAAATTACCCCAGAGACAAAGGACTTCTTGCTGGCCCTCATGGCTTCACGTCGTTACCGCGATACAAAACTTGCCCATTACGTCCATATAAAGCCAGAAGAAATAGATGAGCAATTTTCTGCTGTGACCTTCTTTATTCCAGGTATAAGCTACCTTGCCTTCAGGGGAACCGACGGAAGTTTTGCGGGATGGAAAGAGGATTTCAACCTCAGCTTCAAAGATGTCATCCCCTCTCAGACCTCCGCGGCAGAATATCTTTCTGAGCTTGCTCCCTATATTGAAGGAGACTTGGTCCTTGGCGGCCATTCAAAAGGAGGAAACCTTGCAGAATATGCTACTCTGACCGCTGAAGAAAAAATATTCACCCAGATACAAAGCGTATTCAACCATGACGGCCCCTTCTTTCTTAACGATCCCTCCCCTCTTATTCATTCGGACGAATACGCTCGGAAACTCAATAAAATCGTTCCTGGGTTTTCGGCAATTGGAATGCTTTTTGAACGCAGAAGCGACTATGCTGTCGTCCAGTCGAGTGCAAGTGCGATTATGCAGCACCACCCTTTTAGTTGGATAGTCGAGGGCAATGATTTCCTGTATCAGGAATCGCTCAGCAGTAGTGCCGTATTTTTTGATGCCGCACTTTCCGCTTGGCTAGAAAAGCAGGATCCCTCGGTGCGCAAGCAGCTTATCGATACGGTGTTCGACCTCTTCGCCTCAACCGACGCTGACAACTTTATCGATCTTCGAGAAAACCTTTTTGGAAACGTGCGGCAAATTCTCAGCGAAAGCGCCAAGCTCGATAAGGAGACGCGCGATATGTTCGTTTCTGCCTTGAGCTCTCTTCTGCCTGCGATAAAAGATGTTGCTGCAGGTTGGACCCTAAGACCTAAAGAATTAGAGGGTGGCACGGCGGCACAGACTTACCAGTAAGGCCTTTTGTTTAAGACGCCATAAAAGGCCCTGCCACCGAAATGCTCGTCAATTTTGGCACTGACTCAGCATGAGCACTGCTTGATGTAAGCCTATGCTCAGTTTTTCCTCTTAGCTATCAGACCTGCGGTGAAAACACCTGCTCCGGATACAAAAAGCAGAGCGATCCAAGGCAACACCTTGCTGTCGTCGCCTGTTGGGGCAATACTCGGCTTCTTGCTATCAGCGCCTGTCCGCGGGACGATCGGCTTCCCCACCGCTTTTCCAGTTGCTGGTATCTCAATGCACTCCTTGTAGCCGCACACAGAACATGTTCGTTCTTGGCTTCCATTTTTAGTCGTGGTGGCTTTCTTTGTTACCACCCACGCTCCAAAGGTATGGGCTTCGAGTTCTGACTTATTCCCGCATGCGCATTCGTGCCAGTGCCCACTTCCGTCCTTTAACCAGACGGCGCTATAGCAGTGATCCAACAAAGGAAGCTCTTCATTTTCAGGAGTAGTTTCGGTGAGTTTATCGGCCTTGTAATACTTGCCGCAAGCGGAACAGTAGAAATACTGGTTGTTTCCAGGAGTAAGGCAGAGAGGGGCTTTTGCAGGTGTCTCAACCCAAATATGAACATGCTCAAGCTCTGGGATCTCGGCCGTCTCGGCATATCCACATACTGAACAGCTGCGTTGCTTTTCGCCTTTGGTTGTTTCGGTAGCAGGAATAGTCTCTACCCAATCCCCGAAGCTATGTTCCCCTACATTTGTCCTGATACCACAGACGCATTCGTGCCAATGACTGTCCGCATCCTTTTCCCAATCCACACCAAAACTGTGGGGAATCTGGGCAATTACTATATCTGCTGCGTCGATCTCATTGACCCCTGCAGAATCGGAAAAATACTTACCGCACGCGTCGCATATCCAGTGTTGGATATTGCCGGGCGCGAAGTGGCTTGCCGCAAGGGCAGGATACTCAGTCAAGGTATGCGCCGCCAAGGGCAGAAGCTCTGCCTCTGGGGTTGTTTCGGTTACCTTATCGTCTTTGTAACACTTGCCACAATCGCTACACTTCCAGTAGTGATTATTACCCTGTACCGTACAGCTTGAAGCCACCTCGGCAATTTCCTGCCACACATGAACATGTGTCGCTTCGAGAGTAAATATGCCGAGTTTTGGGTATCCATCATTTTGAGATGCATCATATTCCCACACCGAGCCTCCATTGTTGAGCAAGGCAGCCGTCTCTGCCGTTTTCATTTCCGCCGTGGTTTTCGCTACGCCACCGCCACCAGCAACCGTGGAGTTCAATGTGCTGTCGTAATAGGAATTAGTGGCAAAGGATGCCACAGCATATTTAGACGGAGCCGTGGAGTTTATCGTTGCTGCTGCGTAGCAGTTAGTGGGGAGCGCACTTCTCTGAAACCCGATTATACCGCCAACATAGTCACCACCAAGTGCGTCTATGCTGCCGATGAAATAGCAGTTGCTCATACTTCCGCCGCTGTAGTTTTGACCCACCAACCCACCGATTCCTCGAACGTTTACAGATGCAGATATACTTCCACTTGCAAAGCAGGAATCTATGGTAACGCCATTATCTGCATAACCCATAAGAAGTGCTTTAGCAAATATTTCTCTAGGATGGACTAGGCTCTGGTTGAGAGTCCCTTGAAAAACGATGACATTATCTATAAGCCTATTCGCTCCATCTAAAGTCATAACGACGAAGCATTCCTGCTTCTTATATTTAAAAAATCCTCTTTTGCAGTTTGTTGAGATCGCCTCACATTGCTAGCACCGCAACACC
>CAYFQW010000029.1:4780-8908 GCA_964345475.1 uncultured Raoultibacter sp. | reverse complement strand
CAGTTTGGTAGCGCGCTTGCTTTGGGAGCAAGATGTCGCAGGTTCGAATCCTGTCGTCCCGACCAGTTTATCCAACTCAAATCCTTATCAAATATTTGTGGAATGAAATCGGAATGTATTTTGAGGCAGTGTTAAAAACCCTTTGATATCCTTTGACTTCTTTTGATTACATTTTTGAATAATTTAATATAAATATTTTTTAGGCTATCCTATGTGGTGCAGGATCGGTTCATGCGTATGCTGCAACGTAAGTTCTGCAAACCCATCACTGCTGCTTATGGTATGACCCGTAAAAGTTGGAAGTTTCCTAGACCACTTCACAAAAGGTTGATTCTTAATGTCCAAGGTCATAGACCCACTTCAGTTCTACTCCAGGGCTTAATGCAGAAATGGTTATTTTCCTCTCAGAATAAATCTGACTTAGGTGTATGCTATTTGCTTGATGATAAAAAAGGCCGAGAGAGGATGAGAAAATATGGGAAGTTGCTTTTCTGACACAAAAAATGAGGGAAATACGGCTACGCAGCAGTCGAAAGCGCAGCAGCAAGCTCAACTGCAGAAACAGGAGATACCAAGCAATATTCCCAAGGATTGCGATCCGGAAAGCCCCTGGAAGCTCTACGAAGAACTTATCGATGGCCTGCCTGAGGGCATACTGGTCAAGGATTATTGCCTTGGCCGGCGCTGGAGCTATCTTGAGGCAGAAAGCGGAATTGGCGTGAGCTTAACCACCAGCGGGGGTGCAAAGCGTTGCCAGAACCTCGATCTCAGAGGACGCTCTTTGCGGGAGGTGGCGCGGTTGGCCACGTCGTGGAATCTTGAAGAGTCGACCTTGGGTATAGCCGCACTCAATGCCTGGTATTCGCAGAAGGAGCGTCTTGCAAGCTTTAATCCTCTTTACGACGATATTGGTTTTCAGACTGAGGGTGCGCTCAAGAAAATGGATGCCTTCGAGCTGTACCGGCCTCAGATGAGAGAAAAGAATGTAACGGTTGTGGGTCACTTTCCCAACGTTGAGCGTATAGCGGGATATGCCAATCTGACGGTTTTGGAGCGCTCTTGCACACGCGAAAATGATACACCCGATCCTGCCTGTGAGTATATTCTTGGAGAGCAGGATTTTGTGTTCATCACCGGTGTGACGCTGACTAATAAAACTGCGCCACGCCTGCTTGAGCTGGCAAAAAATGCCACGCTTGTTTTAATCGGGCCCAGTGTGGTCCCCTCACCCTCCCTGTTTGATAGAGGGGTGGACATGCTTGCCGGAAGCGTAGTCGTGGACGATGATTTATTGAAGTATGTGGTGAGAAGCTGCAGCGGCAGGATTTTTGGCGAGGCCCTGCACATGTTTTCTATGACCAGTTTACCGGAATGAGTCGCTCTCTTGCACGACACGCAGCGTAGCGCGAATCCGGCGGGAGACGCGCTGCGCTGACGAATTGCGCATATTGAAATGGAACCTAAGGCAGAGGGGCTGTAAGCCTGCTTTGTCATGCCAGCGCTTGAAAGGGGCCTACTTGCTTGTTTATAAGATATAACTAAAGCCAGAATAGCCCTGATGACACTCGCCTTTTCTGCATTCTTGTGGTGATGTCGGCAGGTACGATCCTTTTGGCTTCAGGCTCTTACTCAGGGTAACAGACAATACGCCATTCTCATCTCCATTCATTGTCATCATCATAGAGGTCATCACCCCAGTCATCTTGCTCGCCATCTCGTTCGTCGTCGCCGCAATCCGAGTCCTCGTCATCCCAGTCGTCCTCGTCGTCGGATTCATCGCCATATATAAGGTATTGGTACTTCAGATCTGCTAGCTCTTTCTCGAGCATTCTGGCCCGAGCTCGTTCTGCATCCAGTTCTTTCCTATGCTCCTCAAGGAGTTTGCGTTCGCGCATCTCTGCGTCGGCTTCGCTTGTCATATAGCCCATGCCCCCAACAACCAAACCCCCGACGAGTGCTTCGTTGAAACTGACATTCCCATCATTATTGAAGTCAAGCGGATTCCCGTACACCTTTCATCCTCGATTTCATGGTACTTGAAAATGGCCCTTTATGAGAGAGTATACTCCGAGAATACTGAGCGTGCCAGCATATGGAGAAGGCTGCTACCCCGTTTCTAAATGACCGTAGTTACAAATTTGTGCGTACTATCTTTTTGCTTTTCTATCCCGTAGTATGTTCAGCAAAAACAAGACAGGCCGCCTAAAGAGGCACGCTCACCGACACTTATACGATATCGCAAGGTCACACCTGTTTAAGGGGCAGATTTTCCTACCTGTGCCCAGGGGTTGCAGGGTCGAGTGGGGTGCTGCAGGGTCAAGACTTGATACAGTGACAGATGGAGAAGCAATCGTGGCCAACACAAACTATATGCTCAACGAAAATCTCTGTAAGGGATGCGGTTTGTGCGTTAAAGTATGCGCAGGGGGCACCTTGTCTCTCGATGCGATGGGAAAGCCGCGCATTGCCGAGGCTGATGAGTGGGGATGGGATGGCTGCTGGCGATGTCAGCATTGTCTGGCGGTTTGTCCCACAGGTGCCATTTCCATACTTGGCAAAAAACCGGAATATAGCCTTGCACCTGCTGCACCTGAACTGGCTGCACCCACTCTCGATGCACTGATTGCCAACAGACGATCTTGTAGGCGCTATCTTGATAAGAACGTCGACAAGGTCCTTATTGAAGAGATGCTCGAAAAACTACAATGTGCTCCAAATGGCGGTAACAGACAGGCGGTGGAGTATACCCTCATCGACGACAGGGATGACATGCGATATCTTCATAACCGCGTCTATAAGGAGATGGAACGACTGGCGGATCAAGGCGTATACCCTCAATGGTTTGATGCAGAGTCTTTTGATCAAATGAAAAAATGGGAAAGCACGGTACGACCAGATATGTTGTTCTGCTCGGTACCCCATATCCTTATCCCGCATGCAAAACGGGATATGAACTGCTGGACTCAAGATGTCATTATTGCTGGTGCTTACTTCGAATTGTTGTGCGCCTCAAGGGGCCTCGGTGCGATATGCATGACTTTCCCCCTCGACGTTTTGAGCCTGATGCCAGACATGCAAGCACTGCTCGAGATACCAGAAGATCACTATATCGGTATGATTGTCGGTTTTGGATACCCTGAAATAGTCTATGAACGAGGCATACAACGATATGATAGCGCCAGAGTCCATCGGCTAAAGTTTGGGCACTTGGAACAAGGAGTGGAATAATTATGCGAAGCTCATATTCCGAGAGGATTCAAAGCGCTGTGCGCAGCCTGCAGAGATGCGACAAGGTCATCATCGGTGGCGGCGCAGGCTTGTCTGCGGCAGCAGGACTTGCTTATGAAGGGGAGTGGTTCGAGGAAACCTTCGCTCCTTTCATTGAAAAATATGGCTTTGCGGACATGTATTCCCCTGGATTCTATCCTTTTGAGACCGAGGAGGAGCGATGGGCATACTGGGCGCAACTTGTATGGGTCAACCGATTTGCCGTAGGTGCAATGCCTTTGTATAAAGAATTGCTCGATCTGATTAAGGAGAAAGACTACTTCGTTATAAGCACTAATGTAGACGGGCAGTTCGAGAAGGCGGGCTTTGACAAATCTAGAGTATTTGCAACGCAAGGGGATTATCGGTTCATTCAATGCTCAAAAGCATGTCATGATGGACTTTACGACAATGAAGCGCTCATTGCAGGCATGTTGAAGTCTATGAAGAATTGTGCTGTGCAACCCTATATGGTTCCTGCCTGTCCGAAATGTGGTGGCCCCATGATGGTCCATGTAAGAAGCGACAAATATTTTGTCCAAAACAAAGACTGGTATGACGCTTCCGAACCCTACGATGCCTTTCTACGAAAAGCAAAGGGGAAAAGAGTCCTCTTTTTTGAGCTTGGTGTAGGATACAATACCCCCGACATCATTCGGTTTCCTTTTGAAGAGCACGTATATGAGAATTCACGGGCAACCCTCATCCGTATTAATAGGGACTTTGCAGACGGGGCTACTGAGAATGAACAAAAAACAATAGCTTTTGATGAAGACATGAATGAGGTTATGGGCATGCTGAACAAAAGAATGGCGGCAGGAAAATGACGAAAATGGACTGTTCCGAACAGCTCGCATACCT
>CAYFQW010000029.1:0-4680 GCA_964345475.1 uncultured Raoultibacter sp. | reverse complement strand
TTACTCCTGCGTTCAATCTTCCGAGCGAGTATGTAATCCATACCGTCGGTCCTCAAATTATCAGTGTGCCGTGTGAGGAGGAGCAACAGCAATTGGCAAGCTGTTATACTTCCTGTCTCAATGCGGCAGCATGCAAAAATATTAACAGCATTGCACTGTGCTGTATTTCGACTGGCGAGTTTAAGTTTCCGCAAAAAGAGGCAGCACGTATAGCTATACAAACTGTTTCAGAATGGCTTTTGCAAGCCAAGGAACCCCTGCATGTCGTATATTGTGTATTCACGCAAGCTGATACGGAGCTGTATGCAGACCTTCTGCATCTCTGATAGGGGCATGTCTCCGAAATACACGCTCCGTCTAAATTGAGGGGGCGAACAATAGAAGAGATATAAGGTATGATGAGGAAATGAAGGTATTTATTACAGGAGACACCCATGGAAATCCAGTCAGTTTTTACAGACTGAGAGACTATGCTGTCCGCAATGATTTGTCCTTAGAGGACATTATTATTATCTGCGGCGATGCAGGTCTTTACTACGGAGGGCTTGCGGTGGATTCTGTCAAAGATATTATGATGCAGACGCCGTGCAATTTCTTAGTGGTTCGCGGCAACCACGATGACCGTATTGAAGATGTAGTGCGGAAATTTGCCGTATCTGGGAGTTGGGGGAAGCAAGAGCTTTTAGGGAATTCGGTCTATGTCGACCGAAAGTATCCCAACATATTCTATGCGCTAGATGAAGGTGGTCTGTATGAGATATATGGCGAAAAAGTTCTTTTCGCACCAGGTGCTTACTCTATTGATAAGTTTTATAGACTAGCGCGCGGATTGCCATACAACCCCAATGAGCAGCTAAGTGCCGAAGAGATGGATAATCTTTTGCAGCTCGCAGAGCAGCACCCTGATATTGTCGGCGTCATCGCTCACACGGCACCCCTGTCTTGGGAGCCATGCTTCCGCGATCTTTTCTTTCCGGGCCTCGACCAATCAAAGATCGATAAAACTACCGATACATTCCTCGATAGCCTAGTCGAGCGGCTACCGAATCTTGCATATTATTACTTCGGGCATTTCCACGACGATCGTAATTGCGGCGAACACGGCATCATGCTTTATCATGAACTTGTTGAATACGGACAACGACTCGAGACACAATAAGCAGGGAACCACCATGTCCACGGTGGCTACGTGGTGTTCATTGTGATATAGAGGTTCTCATCACGATACAGAGCCATATATCGTGATACATGACTCTTAGCCAAAGCCAGATTTTCCGGAGCGTATACTGGTCGGAGGATGCCCACAACACTTCTCTATATAATACCGCTCAACAAAAGACTCAAACCAAATGAGGCCAGGGCAACAAGGGCTCCCCATAGCAAATCATAAGGTGTATGTCGCTTGAGGCGAAGCGATGCCCAAGCTACAAGCGCCCCTATGCACAGACAGGGCGGCACAACAATCCAGCCAACGAAATAGACCAGAAGAATCAAAGGACCCGTGAGGCTGCTGGCATGGCCGCTGGCACGAATTTTTAAGATCTTGTTGAAGATGATGAGGACTACAACCGATATGGCGTAGGTGAAATAAACGAGACGAAGGGGTTGTGCAACTCTTACTATGAAGCCGTAACATACTGCGCCCACGTATCCTACGAGATTAAAAAGAAAGGCAAGCTTTCGTTGTGCCTCCCGACCTCGCTTTCTTAATGTAGGGAAGAGGAATGAAACGGGGTAGGCTGCGAGAGGGATGCCCGCAAGGAAAAGCAAGGAGAGTACAAAGCTCAAAGGGCTTGGAAAGATACCTGGCTGAACAACGAAGAGGATGCAGAGCAGTAGGGTAACCATAATAGGAGGTGAGCTCACTTTGCGAATAAAAAGAGCTAATCTATCGAGGTGTGAAATTTTCCGTGCCTGTTCATCCATAAGATGTCTTTCTCAACGAAATTTACGAGGGCTTCTTGCCAAGCTGAAGTCGAGCCTGAGTACCATTATGCACCGATGCCTGCAGCAGTCTTTCTTAACATAAGAAAGGGCAGACGCTTTCTATACTATTCCGAAAGATGTCGACTCCCAAACCAGACCTGTCCTGATGGGCACTATCAGTCTCTACAGCTTGACGAAGATATACTCAAGGGGACATTTTTACTTGAAGAGACACAGGATAATTTGATCGACGTTTCAGGGGCGGACAAGATTGAGGTAGGATGAGAAGAGGGACGTACTGGTATCACGGCATACCAGCAAGCCAAAAGATGTACCCTTTAAAAGAAAGGCGAGCACTTATGATTATAGAATACAAAGGAACGACTCCCGATATTTCCAAGGCCACGTATGTAGCCCCTAACGCTACTGTATGTGGGGACGTTGTGCTTGGCAGCGATACCTCGGTGTGGTTCAGTGCGGTCATACGTGCGGAATGCGCTTCAATTACAATAGGGGATCGCAGCAACGTCCAGGACAATTGTACTATTCACACCGATTTTGATTATCCCGTTGTCATCGGGAAAGGCGTCACGATCGGGCATAACGCGATAGTCCATGGGGCAAGGGTCGGAGATGACGCTTTGATCGGCATGCACGCAACTTTGCTCAATGGTGCAGTCATTGGACGCGAGTCTCTTATTGCTGCAGGGGCTTTGGTGAAAGAGGGCGATATCATCCCTGAGAGATCCCTCGTGGTGGGAGTACCTGGCAAGGTAGTGAAAACTCTGACCGACGAGGATATTGAACGCCAAAAAAGAAATACCCAATTCTATGTTGATGAGGCCAAGGTTTACGCGGACTGCAAGATTATTTCTGAGTAAGGTAGCACTTTTGAATAGGGTATAGCTAACAAGCTTCATGATGCATTTAGCATATAGGGCCGTAAGTCAAATGAATGTAGAGGGGGTGCCTATAGCTATTGCGAACGGATCAATCGCTGATTCTATAGACTGGAGAAATAAAAAAAGCGCCTCTTGCGAGCCGCTTTTACGAGAAAATCGTGTGCTGAGTTAAATAACGCGGACGTTGGTAGCCTGATTTTTACCATTGTTGCCAACAGCAACATCAAAAGACACGGTAGCATTCTCTTCGAGAGTTTTGAAGCCTTCAGATTGAATCTCACTGAAGTGTACGAACAAATCCTCCCCATCTTCTTGAGAAATAAAACCATACCCTTTTTCGGCGTTGAACCATTTTACTGTACCTGTAGACATGAAGAACCTAACTTTCCGCCCTCCTGGGCAAACTATCTGCGGCAAAATCACCGCTGAATAGATTTTAATCCACATAATTCCCACTTTTGATGTAGGAGCAAGGAAAACGCATTTCAACACGATATGAACACGTTTGAAGGCAGAAAAACTGTGAATACATCCTGTTTCTTAAAGGCAGGTACAAAAAAGTGAACACAATCGGCATGCGGGCATAAAAATATTTAACTGAATTCTCAATGAAGGGGCATGCAGACCCAGTTTTTCGGATATGCCTTTCTGGATCTAGGAAAGACACCCGGATGAAGTTTCTTATTATCGAAGATACTATGACAGAAGAAAACCCTTCGCTATCTCAAGAGAAAGATGCTCTTCTGCTCGTTTACCGATATAAAGCATGTACTTATAAGCGATATTGAGTGAAATGTTTACACGCATGATATCCTTCAGTGATACTTGAATTGTCGAAATAAGCAGGAAAGTATCTCTTATTTCAAGAAAAGGGCTAGGAAAAAAGTAAAACAGATTACCTTTTAAAGACGCAAACATGATTTTGTGTAGGACTCGAGCTTAGGGAAAGCACGGAGAGCACATTATGAAAAAGATTTCATTAATTACCTCAGGTGAATTTGCTGAAATGTGCAATATCAGCAGAGAGCTTTTAATCCACTACGATAAAATCGGTCTTCTCAAGCCACAATTTGTAAAAGAAAACGGATATCGCTACTATTCGCTGAAGCAGCTCTATCTTTTTGACGTGATTCGATTCTTTTCCGACACAGGCATGTCAATGAAGGAGATAAAAGACTACATCGACAATCGCTCAACAGATCGATTCCTCGAGACGATCCAAGAAAACATAGATAAGATGGTTGAACGACGCGATATTCTCACTGCTCGTATCGGCATGATGGAAAAGATGCGCTATATCACCGAGCGGGCTTTGGCGTTTCCTAAGGATATGCCCCGCCTTTCCTACTGGGACGAAATACATTTGATAACTACTCCGGTTGAACGAAACCGCTGCAAGGAGTCTTATGCAAGGTCTCTGAGTGAACATTCCGATTATTGCCGCAATACGGCTCATGTATCGCGATTCCCTCTTGGCCGTATCTTAGAGTTTCCCGACATAACGAAGCCTGAAGAATACTATTATAGCGAGCTAACAACTTGGATAGATCCTCCAGAAAAAACTTCTTATCTCGATGGACGTTTAATGGTGCGGCCAAGAGGCAACTATGCGGTCATACTTCATCAGGGGGGTACGAAAACGGTATACCGATCTTATGCCAAGCTGTTCAAATTCTTAAAGCAAGAGAATTTGGAAATGCTCAGTCCTATTTATGAAATGGATATTAATTCATATCTTATGTCAGAAAAGACTCAGGATTATCTTCTGCATATCTCTGTTCTCGTCGGCGACTAGTGCGCTTAAAGTCTTCCATTGGCTAGTTAGTATATATCGAAGCAAGTATTGCTATGA
>CAYFQW010000028.1:0-9189 GCA_964345475.1 uncultured Raoultibacter sp. | reverse complement strand
ATCGATGGAGCAACTCGCGGCCTAGTGTCCGAAAACTTGACACAGATCACCCCCCTTTCCGCCCCTCTTGTTTTAAGCTAAGTCGCTGCTTGCTCAACGACTCAATCGATTGGTTCCTTTCCAATCGATCCCCCAAGGTGCCCACAGTTAATCACGCGCGTTGCTCATACTCATCACGTAATCAGTATGCCTATCCATAAATCAGCATACTAGTATGAGAGACTCATTTTTATTAATGAATCTCTCATACTAGTATATTTTTGGAAGCGTAATGCTCTTCAGGATCTGGATAATGAGCTTCTAGCCGTCACCTATCGAATGCGACAGCTCGGTAAGCATAAAACTTCAAATACAATAAGCAGGGAAAGAATGCTTTTATGCACATGCGCACGAAAGAAGAGATGACGGGACTATAGCTCCTCCTGTAGAATAACCTCACTATACATGAGCCTACCCGTATCATGAAGGTGCTCAAAAAACCCGTTTGCGTTGAATACGGCAATGGGCGATCTTGCAAAGCCTCGCTCATCACGCGATAGTATGAAGTTCACTTTCTCTTTATGGGCGATTTGGAAAAGGCAAGCGTCCTCGAAATCTTCCCACCCAAGCTCTAGTGCAGCATCAATATCATCGCCTGTAAGCGGACTTATTCTCACAAATTGGCGAAGTTTTTCTAACGATGCCGTGGCATCCCGAGCTAACTGCATCTTTCCTCCATCGGACAAGATATAGAACAGGTCGGTTATCTGAAACGAACTCAACCATAACTCGGCCTCTCTGAGATATCCGAATAGCATTAACTTTCGGGCCTCCTGGTAAAATGGCTCTCTCCGCGCAAGGTAATCGATGAGGATATTGCTATCTACGAGGACTTTCATTAGAATGTTCTTTCGCTTAAGTCCTTGTCGATAAGCCTTTCCCTCCGTATTTCATCATCTGTCATCATGGAGTATCTCGATGCTGACCGCCTCGGGATACTGTCGATAAAATCGAGGGCCTCTTCCAGGACCTTACCCGTCACAGGCTCAGATTTCGGTTCTGGAAATGGCAGGCTTTTGTTCTTTATGGTGTAGTCATAAAGTTCATTTATGATTTCAGAGGGACTTTTTCCTAGTTCTGAAAGAATACGGTTGCCCGCCTCTTTTTTTTCCCGCGCCATGCGGGCTGTAACCATTACGTCGGCGGTACTCATAGGAATACTCCCTCCAGAATTGATCTCATAGAATATGTTGTACGTACAACATATTCTCATAAAAGAAAGACGTCCTCAAGGGAAAGGCTCGTCGCCCAATACGCTTCACCTACGTACCTTTACTCACGCTCAAAACAAATCCGATAAGGACGATGGCCCTTGTCGGATTTTATCGATAGCTTTCATATCTGGTAAATCACTGCAGCCGCCCAGCCTGCTGGCAGCCGAAACCACCTTCTCTATACATGACTATTAATACCAAGTGTGGCTGAGATTGATCAGTGAGGGACTATATACAATGTATGCCTTAAGAGCAAGCTTTCTTCTTGCAATAGCTGTTTTACCTGCGTTTTGACACCGCCGTGGTTAATCGAACAAAGACAAGCATTATAACCGCCGTACAGCCAGCCGCAATCAATACTGCGCGATCTGCCTCACTTCTCGAATCGATAGGTTCAATAGCTGCAGCCTCTTCTGGATTGTAATCGGTCCTCTCTCCTCGCACCAGCAATCGATGGGAGTTAACACCGTAAGGCGTACAAGTAAGGAGGGTTGCGTAATCCTTGCCTTGCACTCGCTTTAAGTCTTCTGTGTTAGCAGGTTCGACTATCTTGATTTGATCAACCTTATAGGCCAAGACCTGATCGAGTACATGAATATAGAAGAGATCCCCTTCTACTAAATCTTGAATATCTGTAAACAGTTTGGCGTTGGAGAGCCCTGTATGCCCCGTAAGCACGGTATGGGTATCCGCACCCCCCACTGGCAGCGAGGAGCCTTCCAGAT
Source organism: uncultured Raoultibacter sp. (assembly GCA_964345475.1). Taxonomy (GTDB): domain Bacteria; phylum Actinomycetota; class Coriobacteriia; order Coriobacteriales; family Eggerthellaceae; genus WRIS01. Next base: position 7,211 of record CAYFQW010000028.1, on the reverse strand, counting down.
GCCCTATCCCTTTATGCAGTACCTCGTCTGAAGTACCGTGATAAAAGGGCAACTTTATCTTCACCTTTGGAATTTCAATATACCCCATGGTCTCATCGATACTCAGAACTTCGTAGTAATTATCTTGCATAGCCATGCCAGAGCCTTCGAGGAAAGGGTCGTGGGCGGGGCTGCCTGAAAGAGTTTCGTTGTACGTAACGGCTTCATCCCATGCTGCCTGCAACTCTTCATCAGAAATTTCAGCGACTTCATTTGAATAAGACTCGATAGCAAAGGAGCCGTTGACCTTCGACAGGTAGTTACTGACCAGGGGATAGCTTACCATGGCTATTCCAGCCAGCAGTATGCATACGATAAGTATCGTACGTTTCATTCTCACCTCTCCCTTGCAACGCTCAGGCATCGTATAGTTGGCAGCCTTAAAACAAAACAACCCTGCTTACTTGAGAAAAGAACATAGTGTTTTTTATGCTCAATGCGGGGTTGTTGCCATTAAAGCTAAGCGGCGAGGAACGAATGTTAAACTCGTCCCCCGCTGATCATATCTTACTTCTTTTGACGTCCTGGTCAGTATATATCAACTATTTGGCGTCTTGCTTTTTCTTCCGGCTGTTAACGAACAGCATAACGGCAACTCCGATTAAGGCAATGCCGCCAACTGTGAACAAGATGGTTCCAACGCCGCCAGTAACAGGCAGGGTAAAGCCCTTCGTGTTTTTGACCGGCAGAGTAACGGTATACGAGGTGTCCTTTGATGAGTTATCAGCCGTGAATTCAACTTTTACAGGAGCGGTCATCAGGTTGTACCCTTCGGGTACTTTAGTTTCAACCAGCCAGTAGGAAAGGTATTCATTGGCCGCACCGTCTACGCCATCAATATAATCCTTCAGACCGGCAAAAGAAGCAGCGCCCGTAGCAGTGGTCGTCTCAACCCATGGAGTAGCGGCATCGTATCCATCTTCACCGAAATCAACAATCTTGACCTTGCTTGGATCACTGGCGTCAATTATTTTCTTCAGATAATTGCCAGCTTTGGCATTCGCTTCACTTGAAGCTATTTGGAACTCCGCACCAGCAAGCTTTTCCCCAGTATTAGCATCGGTTTTATCGATATTGATAATAGCAGAATGAACTTCTGTCTTGGGTGTGGGGCGCTCTTTGTCCTGGTCGAATTGGTTGGTGAATTCAACATTTGCTTCGTTCTCTACGGTCTGGTTTACACGGTCAAGAATTTCTTCGTTCACCGTCGTATCGAAGGTAATCTTCACGAATTTATAGGCCGACAATGCGGCAAGTCCATTGGGGCTGTCGACACCTTTAGTCTTGAAGGTTACAGCAAGCGTATTTGGTGCAGGCGTGCTATCCAATGAGGCTGCCCAGTTGCCTGCTTCTACAATCGGCGTACCTACGCCGTCTTTGGTTATGAGGCCTTCAACCTGAACAGTTCCAGGAACATAATCCAAAGCGGTGTCCAAAGTATCGGTAACTCTAAAGGCTAAAGCTTCAGCAATATCGGAAGGAATCGATGCAACGATGGTCCAGGTAACGGTTTCTCCAAGCTCAACAGATGTCTTGTTTGGAGTCTTATCCACGCTTAAGTCTTCGTTCTTCGGGTATACATGCACGTCGGTAATCCAGCCGTCCCCTGTAGAGTTAGTCATAGGAACCGGTACCACGAAAGGAGCCGCCGAAGACGTAACTGCTTCATTGGCTTGCTCGACTACCAGATACAAACCTTGAGGCAAATCACTGGCTGTAGCTATACCGCCACCCGCAGTGGTAACACTGGGTGTACTTGCGGCTACAACACTGAATACGTTGCCGTCCTCGTCAGTTAAGGTGCTTGGGGCGGTCATCGAATCGAGCGTATAGGCGCCATCCACAGGTGAAGCCGCCTCATCTCCTGCAGCATTTACACCTGGGAGAGTTACCTTGTATAAATTAAAGGTAATGTCATCAAGGGGCTCTGCTCCTGTGGGAAGGGTAGTAATTTCGTTTCCGTCATTGGGGTTTTCTGCTTCGGTGACATCATCCATTAAATACTTATGGATGGTCAAGCTGCCTGTTTCGGGCGGCAAGCTAGGATTGTCGGCAAAAGCAGCAGTGCTCAACATTCCCACCGCCAATAACATGGACATCAGCAGTGCGGTGATGCGCAATCTTTTCTTTCTCATATTCTTCTCTCCTTTTTATTCACTCGCTATACTTTTTCTCTTTAATTCGTCTCTTTATCTCCAACATCTAAACCAGCACTCAAGGTTCGTGTTTCGGATACCTTCGCTTCCGGGTAGCCTGGAAAACGATAGCAGCCAAGCCTATCAGGGCAACACCTCCAATCGTGAATAGAAGGGTTCCCATTCCACCAGAGTGTGGCATCGTAATTTTTGGATAATTTGGAAGCTCAAGAGTGGTCAGATTTCCTTCGGTTGTAACTTTGAAGGCCGGTGGCAAGTCAGCTCCTCGAGCACTAATCTCATAGGTTCCGTCAACTGCGTTTACCACAATGAGCCACTGCCCAGTAGGCAGCTGATATCCTGGTCTCGTTTTTTCTTCTACCAGCATATAATCGCCCGTGGCCAGACCCACAAAGCTGATTTTTCCATCGGCATCGGTTGCTTTGTTTATGGGATTGCCCCAGCAGTTACCAGGATCATTCGTAACAAGGTAGGAGTGATCATCAGGGTTTACATCACCTTTGGTGCATGAGTACAAGGCGAACTCCGCCTCATCTACACCAAAATGATTCCCCTCTTTGTCCGTCTTAATAAACTCAAAATCTGTCCCCTGCGAAACCCAAAGGGTTATTTGCACGTTGAACATCATATCGTTTATATAAGCCTCGGCAGCCTCAGGAATACCCGTCGAGTCATTGGTGCCCGAAAGCGCTGACTCAAATTCATTCTCAGGAGGATTGGCCAGCTTGTTGAATCGTAGCTGGAAGGTACCATCTGCATCTTGCGTAACTACATAGGTGACGGAAAGTTCCTCAATCATAGTTACTTCGCGATCCCTGTCCTGTGTTGCGTCATACATATAACTGATGTAATAAACGAGGACGTCGAAGGTCAGCTCATCACCCGCCTTTAAATCCCCATCTATAGTGGCCGTGCCACGCAGCCCTCCCTGCGCATCGAAGAGATCGACCTGTGTCTTACGAACGCTAATGCCATCACCACGTTTTTTCCAACCTGCAGCAGCATTGTTCGTAAAGGGGATATCCAACGTCTCATCATGTGCTTCCGTAACGCTTGACAGGGTGTAGCCTATATCGTCGCCGACATCCTCGCCTGTACCTATGTACAAGCTTTCCGAATTAACAGTATCCGTCACATCGCCCGTCTCATAATTCAAGACATCGAGCTTTAAGTCGTATTTTCCAGGTTTAATGGTGATAATTTTATAATCCGTAACATAGCGTCCATCGGAAAGCATCCAATAGTAGGACACAATATATTTGCGTTCATGGCTGAAATCGGGGTAGAAGGGGAACTCCCCATTCCATTTTTGCTCATCCAGGGTCAGGTTGTCACCGGTTTCTGCGCCAGTTACCCGTACGGACTGATAGGGCACCAGATTGTTTGTTCCATCCGTATACCCATAAGTTCCTGCGGTATCCTGCATGTAGGATCCGTCCGGATTTTGCCCTGCTCGCCATATTTCAGTATATATCCACGCATCACGCGAAGCAGAAAACCCAGTTTCCATATTGTTGGTCTCGGCGGCATAATACCTTGTTGTATCCGGATACCCGCCTTCTTTACTCTCCGACCAAATCTTAGAGTCATCCATCCCTATCACTAAGTTATTAGTGAGCTTATTCATCATGGTCATTCCGACGTCGGCACGATGATTGTATATATCTCCAACAGTTATATCTTTGTTCTCGCCAGCCTCAATTGCCATGTAGCCAATGAGGCGAATCGGGCGAAATCCCGTTGCTCCCGTACTTCTATCTTCTATACGGTACCAGTCCATACCAGGATTGTTGACTGTCCCTGCCTTCGTGTCATTATTGATATTCACGGTATCGGTGATGGTTTCCCCACCCTTTTTGCTCGGTGCACCCGAACCCACTAAGTGACTAAAGCCCGCTGCACGTGTTACCGTAAAGGGGGAAATGATCTCACGGACCGTATCATAGGTATATTCATACCCTTTGTGATCCGTCTTCCCCGTTGAAGCTAACTCCCTTGCATATGAAATCTCATCTGATGTTCTAACACCATCATCGGTCCAGTCATACCCATTGTTCCAGGTATCGAGAAATACGGTCGAGGTAGAAGCTAAGGAGTATGCCTTTACGAGGTTGGCATACACTCCAAAATTGGAAGAAGCATTCGCAAATACACTCAATTGGGGATAATGCTCCGAGGTGTAGACCCATTTGGAGTTATCCTGAAAACCTACGAAACCCTTGGTGCCAATGCTGCCGTAAGCCAAACCGGTAACAGTAGCGCCAACGCTGTCCAGGGTATTGGTCGTGAGTACCCCGGTTACACCGGTCATGGTTTTAGTGTTGCCCGCAACCCATTCACGCATGGCAGTGGTTTGCTTGTCATAATAGGAATTCTCAACGGTAATCAAGGGATTCGTTGCGAAGGTGAACCCGCCTGTATCCACTGGATTGTCCAAGTTGGTTGTAAAATCGCCAACTTCTCCTGCCGCATAACAATTTTTCACCAACGCCGGCAACTCTTTAACCCCGTCACCTTCTGGGAAAACGCTGATAAAACCACCGACATAAGCAGCCTCAGAGCGCATTCCAACTAAGGATGTGGTATAGCAGTTGTTGTAAGTGGTCCCTACCGAGTAGCTATTTAACTGAGCACTACTTTGCGTTGCCGCAAAGCCGGTAAGGTACTCATACCCCTCGATCTTGCCTGTTGCGAAGCAATTTTGAATTGTGCTATTGGATCCGAAAGGCGCGCCAAAACCCACCACGTATTTTGCTCCGTATATTTCCGTACTAGCGAAGCAATTGCTCACCTGTACTTCTTGTGAAGCATGATTGCAATAGATGAAGCCAGAAGAGTGTCCTCCGTAGCCGTTAATCTGAGTGTCGGTAACAAAAGAATTCGTAATGGTTGTTCTGGCAACGCCACCGGCGAAGCCCAGCGCATGATCTCGGCTCCTCAAGAATGTGCCCTGTACGCTGCAGCCGTCAATAGTACTTGCACTAGTTGCATCGTAGACTTGAATAGACCCAAAACCAGCAACAACATCGCCTGTTGTATATGCTAGCGAATCCAACACATGCACATTCGTAAAAGTATGCCCTGAATTCGGCGCATTCAAAAAGGTAACAAAAGGTGCGGCACCACTAGCTCCAACCAGCTTTGTCGACTTAAGAGTAAGGTTCTTAACTGTCACAGCCGACGCTGTGCTGGAACCAACCCCAAAAATATACATCTCTCCGGTAGTTCCATATGCAGCTGCATTGTAAATGGTGAACCCATTGCCATCCAATGTAGCATTGGCTACTTGAAACTTTGGCTGCTCGTTATTGTAATCCCCGCTTGTTGCACCAGCTCCATTGTTCACATTCCAGGCATAGTTGCTGCCGTTAAGATTTATACTGGCTCCAAGCCTAACCGTTTGACCTGCGGTCATGTTTCTCAAAGCATAGCGAAGTTGTTCCCCGGAATATACTGTCCAAACACCACCTTGCGAGACCTGCGGAACGCGCAGGGGATTGGTCTGGGTGGTACCGGTGCTTGTTTGGGTAGCCGTGCCACCACCCCAAGCCCAGCTGCTATTTTGTAACCCAACAAGATCTGTTCCCGTCGCCCACGCAAATTTGTTAAAAGCTTTGTTCATCCAGATAGTATTTACATAATCTACCCAGGATCCAGGCGTACCTTTACCATAACCGGTTGAGACAGTGGGATTGCCCGACGTAGCAGTATGGGTCGTCATAAAGTTATCTTGCGCCGTATCATTTGCCCAACCGCCACCTATAGAGAAGGGGCTTATACGTGTGACAGCACTTGCCTGTTCGCTGCCCTCGATAATTTCAATTTCACCTAAAGCGGGATAGAGAATTTCTCCTTCTTCTTGTGTCTCTACAATACGGTAGGCGTCGTCAGCGCCCATTACGCTCTCTTCACCTGTAGCCAGTTTAATAAAACGAACGGTATCGCGACCATACAATGGGCACTCTCTGTTGTTTGCATCGTGTTCATGCGTAAAATCACCGTCATAGGTGTTGGTGATATATTCTCCACGTTCCTCATCAAAGACGGTTTCCGTCAACTGTTCGCGACACATGCATTCAATCGGACTGAACAGCGGACAATCTTCTTGATGTGCCCAAGGGAAGTTGTCGTCATCGATTGCTCCCCCGTCCTCGGCACAATGGCATTCACCAGTCACCGGCAAAGCTGCTCCAAACGCAGCTATCGAGCCCGCGTTTTCTTCCTGTAGAGATGAAGCGTCTTCATCTGGATCCACTGTCGCATCAGAATTTTCCGACCCTTCTCCATCAGCAGACTCATCTTCGGCGGAATCCTCCACGGTGACTTCGGCAACAGCTTCTTCACCATACTCAGCACCTTCAACTTCTGCAGTTAGTCGGTAGGTGCCAGGCGTATCCGCAAGGTATCCTTCGCTTTTCCAGCTTACAGGTACATCGCTTACCACTTCATTAATTGCGCCATTTGCGTCGGTGGCAAACCATTGGTTTGCGCCACCATCGATAGATCCGTACATGCGATAGGCTATTTCGCCTACCGTGCTGAGAGCGTTTCCGTTTTCATCGCGTGCGGCATAGCTTATAAAGTAGACAACCGGTTCTCCCGAAGCGTACAATTCTTCAGCGTTCTCAGGAGCAACGTAGCCATAGTAGTAAAAATCGTAGTCGGGGTAGCCATCCTCCATGTTGGCCACCGGCGCTGCCTGCTCGAAACTATCGGGATTGCTTCCCTCTTCCAGAGGCGATAGCACGCGCAATGAGGTTGGCAGGTCTAATTGGTCTTCGCTTGTCCCCACATCCACTACCTGGGTAAATACTGGGTCGAGGCGCTCAAAGCGAGAAATCGTCGATGGTAGTGCCTGATAAGAATCACTGTCATCAAGTGCTGCTGTCACTTCCGCACAATCATTCGATGCGCCATCGTTCACTCTGAATGCTTGAGCGAATGCACTGCTTGGAATCAAAAGCAGAGCGGTCAAAAACACTGCTAAGCCTTTTTTCTTAAAACCCATAGTGTCTC
>CAYFQW010000027.1:0-9902 GCA_964345475.1 uncultured Raoultibacter sp. | reverse complement strand
ACCACGGTGGCAGAACTGAGCGCCGAGGCATTGATAGGAGGAGACGCAGGCATTACCGAGGCAGGATGGGAGGCTCTTTCCCCCCATAAGGTAGATAACGCCATCATTATGGCAGCAGGTCTGTCTTCGCGCTTTGCTCCCCTTTCCTACGAACGCCCGAAAGGAACCCTGCGTGTAGCAGGAGAGGTGCTTATCGAGCGCCAGATTAAACAACTGCAAGAAGCAGGCATATCCGATATTGTTATCGTTTTAGGGTATATGAAAGAAGAGTTTTTTTATCTCGAGGACGATATGGACGTGAACATTGTCGTCAATAGCGAATACCGCGTACGTAACAACAACTCCTCTATCAAATGTGTTGCAGATCGCCTTGCCAACAGCTACATCTGCTCTTCTGACAACTGGTTCGAGGAAAATCCTTTCAAGCCCTATGTATACGATTCCTATTACGCCGCCTCCTATGAAGACGGCCCCACTGATGAGTGGTGCATCAAAACACAGGGCAAGGATAACCGCATCGTCGATGCTGTCGTTGGAGGTGAAGACTGTTGGGCTATGCTCGGACATGCCTATTGGTCCCGCAGCTTTTCAAAGGCCTTCGTAACAATCCTCAATGATGTGTACGATCACCCAACAACTGCTCCGAAGCTTTGGGAAAAAATCTATTTGGATCATATCGACGAACTTCCGCCCCTGTACATGAAAAAATACGGTACCGGGATAATTTGGGAATTCGACACTCTTGACGAGTTGCGTCTTTTCGACCCTGAATTCATCGCGAATGTTGATTCAAGCATTCTCAATAATATCTGCGCCGTCCTCGACTGCGAAAAGGACGACATCAAAAATTTCGTTCCCCTTAAAAAAGGCATGACGAACCTCTCGTTTAGGTTTGATGCTAAAGAACAAACATACGTGTACCGTCACCCGGGGCTCGGAAGCGAGGAGATAACGAATCGTCACTCTGAGACTTTTTCCCAAGACATCGCGCGGAAGCTCGGTATAGACACTACCTTTATATTTGAAAACCCTGACGAGGGCTGGAAGATATCGCGATACGTCGATAACACGATCCCCTTTGATTATCACAACGAAGAGCATCTGCATGAGGCGATGCGGATAGTCAGACTGCTCCACTCCTGCGGTGAAAACTCAGGTTATTATTTCGATCTCCACGAGGATACCCTGAAACAGATAGGGCTTTTGGACGAAAACCGGCGCACCTCTTTCAAAGACTTCGATCTTCTGTTCAATGCAGTGGAAATGCTGAACGATGCCGTTATGGCAGAGAAGGTCGAGCCCGTCTTGTCCCATAACGATTTTTACGATCAGAATTTTCTCGTCTCAGCAGATCGTATGGATCTCATAGATTGGGAATACTCCGGCATGAGTGATTACGCAAGCGATATCGCCGTCTTTATCTGCTGCTGCCCCGACTACAGCTACGAGGACGCCCTGCATATATTCGAACTGTACTTCGATAGGCCCATGACCCAGGCGGAGGTCTTTCATTGCATTGCCTATTCCGCGGTAGTCGCCTTCCACTGGTTTGTGTGGGCACTCTATAAAGATGTCTGTGGTGAGCCTGTAGATGAATTCCTGTACTATTACTATCGGTACACGAAGATGTTTATCAATGCTGCCCAAGAAATGCAATGACACTCACCTTGTCTTTAGGCCGCGCCGATACCCCTCTTTAGAATTCGTAGTACAATAGTCGCCAAGCACGAGGCTCTCGGTCGAGAGAAGTCGGGTGAGATTCCCGGACGGTACCGCCACTGTGATTTGGCCACTGCCAATAAGTCAGAGCGCTCTCCGAGAAGCATGTCGATGCAAGCAGCGACCTACTGCAAGCATCGTTATATACGGAGCGAATACGGGCTGCACATCTTATAGGATGTGCAGCCTTTCTCGTTTCTGGGTGCTATAGACGACAAGGGAGTACAGGGTCAGAAAGGGTTGGGAAGGATGGATATGAAAGAATTAAGAGAAAGTATAAGCGGGAGCAAAAAGCTTGCGGCGCTGTTTGCGGCCTTTTGTGTAATGTTGGCGTGCTCGGGCGCTTTGTACGGCTGCTCGCAGGAGAACAAGACCGAATCCTCAGATAGCGAAGGTTCAGCGGCTGCTTCAACCATAACAGTTGAGGTTATCGTAGACAGCTCGCGTGCTGCAGACCAGGGCTTTGCAGACACCCTCTTCTCAGGAGAGATTGAACTTCCCGAGGGCTCGACGGTGCAAGATGCCCTTGAAGCAACTGAGCTGGACATCGATGCCAGCGCTGGGTATGTAACCGCCATAGAAGGTCTTGACAGTGCGACAGAAGAGTATCCCATGAGTGGCTGGCTGTACTTCGTGGACGGCGAGGCCCCCACGGTAGGAAGCACTGAGTTTAATCTTGAGGGCGGCGAGAACATCCAGTGGATTTATACGCCGGACTTCAATGTGGAAGTAGTGCCAGCAGCTGCTTAGTTCGGCCTATTGGCCAGAGGCAACATCGGCTTCAGAAGTTCAACTGGGCGCACCGCTACACGAGGCCGTCTGAGTAAGCGTATTTGTATTTCGGGCGTTGACCTATGTCAGCGCCCGTTTTGTATTCATTCCCTAGCTTATGAGCCTTAAGCTGCCCTCTTTAACTGCGCACCTCTGCCTTCGTGGCAGCCGTCACTTTTTTCACGAGGCGAGCGTGGGCTTTATCAACTTCTTTGCTCGTCAGAGTTTTGTCATTGGCTCGATACGAGAGGGCATATGCCATCGATTTCTTTCCGAGGCCCAGCTTCTCCTCATCACGATATACGTCGAAGAGCTTCACTTCTTCCAAGAGGTTCCCCCCGGCGGAACGCATACACTGCATAAGTCTCTCGTGTGTAACTTCTTCATCAACCACCAGCGCCAAATCCATCGTTACTGCTGGATAGTGAGGAATATCTATATAGTCACGCGCTGGCTGCGACGTTTTTACGAGAGAGCTCAAATCAAGCTCGAAGGCTACCACGGGCGCCGATGCATCAAAGGCTTCCACCGCTAGAGGGTGTAGTTCCCCGACCCAGCCGAGCAAGGCTCCTGCAGACCATACTTCAGCTGCTCGTCCTGGCTGCAAATAAGGAGCTTCCTCTGTAGAAAGCGGCTTGAAGCGCACTTTAGGAATCGCCAGTTCACGCATGAGGTTTTCAACAATGCCCTTGCCATCGAAGAAATCGAAACTTGGGTCGTCCCTATTCCAAGCCTTATCTTGCATAGAGCCTGCTAAAACCCCTGCAACCTTCTGTCGTTCTTTCGGCTGCTTCTTACCAGAAGCCCCAATGAAGACCGAGCCGATTTCATACAGCTGAATATTCTTTACCTCATGGCTCTGATTGTAAACGACCGAATGGAGGAGACCAGGAATGATGCTCTGCCTCATAATCGACTGATCTGCATTAATCGGATTGAGAAGCTCAATGGCAAGGCCAAGATCTTCTGTGTCCATACCGAGCTTCTCGAGGTCTTGCGGATTAGAGAAGGAGTAGGTCATAGTCTCATTAAGCCCACTTGAACGGAGGCTTGCATGTATGCGATCGAGCTTGCGCTCGGTTAGGCTACGCTCTCCCACACGCCCCCTACCTGCAGGAAGAGTCGCAGGAATTCGGTCCATACCATATATGCGCAGTACCTCTTCATAAAGGTCAATTTCACGCTCTAAGTCGGGTCGAAAGCTTGGTGCAATAACTTGCAGTGCATTAGAAAGATTTTCCGCTGCATCTGCCTCTTCCGATGCAGTATCGTTTTTCGCGCTACCTGGGGCTGTTTCGCTCACTTCACATCCCAGGCGGGAAAGCGTGTCAACTATGAACTCGCGGGGTATGTCCTCCCCTACAAATTTTTGAAAACGCTCAATCCTGAAAGGAAGAGTCTTAGCCTCTGTACGCTCGTTCCAGACATCAACCCTGCCAGCGCATACCTGTCCGCCGCATAACTCCGCCAAGAGGGCTGCCGCCATATCTCCATTACAGGCCACAGAGTTGTCATCGACGCCGCGCTCGAAGCGTATAGAGGACTCGCTTATAAGCCCGAGGTTTCGGCTCGTACGGCTAGTGTGCGCTGGATTGAACGTTGCCGATTCAAGCAAGACCGTCGTTGTTGAATCACTTACCTCTGTTTCGAGGCCACCCATAACACCTGCAAGCCCAACTGCCCTTTCTGGGGTTGCTATAAGGGTCATATCCTCTTTCAGGGTCCGTTCCTCGCCATCGAGGGTCGTGAGCTTTTCCCCTTCTTGTGCCGCACGTACAACGATATGCGCTTTGTCATCGGAGTTTTTCAAGGCATCGTAATCGAAGGCATGAAAAGGCTGTCCAAGCAAAAACATAAGATAGTTAGTAACGTCCACTACATTGTTGATGGGGCGCGAGCCTATAGCGGAAAGCCTCTCTACAAGCCAATCGGGGCTGGGGCCAACTTTTATATCCTTGATAACGCGGGCCGTATAGCGTTTACACCGCTCAGGATTTTCGATTGATACGCTCACATATTTTTCTGCGGGCTCATCGCTTTCTACCAAATTGAAACCTGGCTTCGTGAAGTCGATGCCGTACATAGCTGCAAGTTCGCGAGCTATTCCTAAGACAGAAAGACAATCAGGCCTGTTGGGGGTCACTTCTAAATCAAGAACCGTGTCTCCCCTATCAAGATAATCTGCCAGAGGCATGCCTACCGGGGTATCCTTGGGCAAAATCATAATGCCATCAGACTCAGCTCCAAGGCCGAGCTCACTCGAAGAGCAATTCATGCCGAAACTGAGCTCTCCGCGCAACTTTGATTTTTTGATTTCCACGCCGCCTGGCAACACCGAGCCCACCAAGGCAACTATAATGTGATCGCCTTGCTCGAAGTTTTGCGCACCGCAGATAATCTGCAAAGGCTCGGGTTCACCCTGATCGTTGAGGTTGCACTCCCCCACATCCACCCTGGTTAACCACAGCGTGTCGGCATTGGGATGCCTCTTTTTTTCGACAATCTTGCCCGTGACTACCTGCTCATACAACTCTCCGAGCTTTTCTACTCCCTCAACCCCCGTGCCCGTCAGGTCGAAACGGTCACAGAGTTCTTTTATGTCAGATGGTACAGAAACATATTCGTTCAACCATTTTAAAGATACCTTCATCGCTTAATCTTCCTATTCATCAATCGCATTGCTTACTAACTTCCATGTACTTGTTTCCGCCTATTGGCCCCAGCTTGCTCACCGTGCCACATTGGCTCGTCCGAGCTATTCCCGTACCTTGTCGTTTGGGAAACTTGCTCGAGCAGTGGCCATATTAGAACTGGCGCAGGAAACGCATATCCCCCTCTACGAGCATACGCAAATCAGGGACATTGTATTTTAGGGCCGCAATACGCTCAACGCCCATCCCGAATGCAAAACCAGAATATTTTTCAGGGTCGATGCCCACGTAGCCAAAGACATTGGGATCGACCATACCGCAACCAAGGATCTCAAGCCAGCCTGTTCCCTTGCAGAATCGACAGCCTTCGCCATGACAGATACCGCAGCTCACATCAACTTCGGCTGAGGGTTCCGTAAAGGGAAAATAATGTGCCCTGATACGCGTCTTTCGATCGGCGCCGAACATCTGCTTGCAGAAGTAATCAAGCGTGCCCTTCAAGTCGCCAAAGGTGATACCCTCATCCACAACAAGGCCTTCTATCTGCGTAAATTGCGGAAGATGGCTCGGGTCAGCAACATCACGACGATAGACCTTCCCTGGAGCAATGATATAAATGGGTGGTTTTTGATTTTCCATGACATGCACCTGCACCCCAGAAGTTTGGGTACGCAAAAGGACGTCGCTTTCACCTTCTACGGCAGCAGCTTCGCCCGAGAGATCTTTGATGTAAAAGGTATCCTGCATGCTTCGTGAGGGGTGATCAGCTGGGGCGTTGAGCGCCTCGAAATTGTAATAGTCGGTTTCAACTTCAGGCCCTTTTGCCACCGAGTAGCCCATGCCGAGAAATATTTCAGCGACCTCATCGGAAATACGACTTATCAAATGCCGGGTACCCAGTTGCTGTGCTCTGCCCGGCAGAGTTACATCAACTGCACTCGCGTCAATGCGAGCCTTAAGCTCCGTTGAAGCCAGTTCTTCTTTTCTCGCACTCAGTGCTGTTTCGACCGCTTCTCGCACTTCATTCGCCGTCCTGCCAACCTCAGCACGTTCTTCTTTGGGCAACTTCCCCATCGAACGCAAATATGCCGTGAGCGTTCCCGATTTGCCTAATACGGAAATACGTACCTGCTCGAGCGCGTCCGAATTAGCTGCTTTCTCTATCGAAGCAAGCGTTTCGGCTTGCAACCCTATTAATTCCTCTACGACCGACATACACAACTCCATTCCACCGCTACTTTTTCCAATAAAAAAGCCTCTTCTCATCCTATTTCCAAGGACGAGAAGAGGCTCTCGCGGTACCACCTCGGTTGACGGCTTTTGCAAACCGCCCACTTATATTTGTTCTGTAACGGGAACATCCGGCACGGCCTACTCTTTAGATTGTCTCTGACGCTCATGCGCTGGGCACTTTTTGTCAGATGCCGGGTTTTTCAGTTTCCCTATAAACCCTCAACCTAGGTTCAACCTGCTGCTCGTGAAGTGAATCAATGCGCACATAATCAGGTTCTTCCAGCCTTGGAACCTCTCTCTGGTGATTAAGGTGACCCGCATCGCTGTCTTCGTCATCGCATTTCATATTGATTTGTCGGATGAAAGTATAGCTTACTTCTCAAAATCGGATAACAAATAAAAAGAATGAACACCTAAATCCAGCATTCGATCATATCCAACAAGCAAGACGGAGCAAGCCCCGCTACCTGTCCTGCATTATGTTTCTAGGCATCTATTTTAAAGGCATCATTTTTGCGTGCGCTATTTGATCCCCAGCCTCATCATTGCATTACCTGGCTGAGGCTCTTATAATGGGGCTGCATTGTCTGTCATCTTCAAGTGTAGACCTGCCCACAAGCAGGCATGTTAGATATGTGCTTGGCACCAGGAAAAGGAGATGATTATGTCATTAGCATTAGATTCCACCATCAAAGAGATCAAGAAGCATCCCGAAGCTGCAAAGCAGATAGAAGAGCTTATCCCCGGCTTCGCGACCAGTCCCCAGATGAAGCTCGTGGGAAATATGAGCTTTAAAAAACTAGCGAAAATAAAACCAGATAAAGTTCCCCCCGAGGTACTTGAGGCCATAGAAAAGATTTTGAACTCACTTTCATAAGTACAGCTCAGGCATAGGCGCGATTGGAGATACGTGAACTACCTGGAAAGTAAAACGCTTCCACCCGCCGTCCCCTCCAGGATACTTCCCTGGAAGAGTCTTCAAGCACGTTTTCATGACGTGTTCTCGAAAAAGCTCTCTTTAGTGGTGGCTCCGGCGGGCTCTGGAAAGTCAACGTATCTTTATCATTTTTTTCAATCTGCGGTAAGTTTCGGGCAGCGGCCGGTCTGGCTCACCTTAGACGAGAGCGACAATGATCCTCTTCGCTTCTGGTCGTCTTTTTTCGGTGCACTAGAAAAACTGGAGCTCGGATTCTCTGGGAATAAAAATAATGGCTCAGGATACGAAAGCGGGCAGGGTCTTGATGGTCTTATAAGCGCGATTGACCGGGTGTCCGGTGCTTCTTTTGATATCTTTTTCGTCCTCGATAATTACGAAAAAATCCAGAGCAAAACCGTCCACGACAGCCTGATGTTCTGGATAGATCATATGCCAACAAATATGCACGTTGCTCTTGCAAGCAGACTTTCTTCCCCGCTTGTACTTTCAAGGCTGAGAGGAAAAATCAAATTCTGGAAATAGGCTTCGAGGATCTCTTTCTCGATTTCTCAGAAACCAAGAGATTCATCAGGCACACCAAAGGAATCGACGCCTCCGATGAAGAGCTGTCTAAGCTCTATGAGCTAAGCGATGGATGGATAGCAGGCCTTCAGTTGGCAGCTTCTGCATACTTGAATGAAAATAAGGCTTCAGGGCGCTTGGTATCGCAACGAGCCCTGCATCATATCAGGGAGTACGTACTTGAAGAGGTGTTTTTTCAACAAGATACACCAACCCAGGACTTCTTACTAAAAACATCTATCTTAGAAAAGCTCTCCGAGCCACTTTGCAAAGAGCTTGTAAGTGTTCGGCCCCTAGACCGACCGATAGATGCCTCGTTCATACACCCCACCCTCGATACTCTTTTCAAGTCAGGTCTTTTTCTTTCGTCCCTTGACCAAGAAGGAGAATGGTACCGGTATCACAGCTTCTTTTCCGAAACACTTAGATATCAACTTAGTATGACAATTCCCGACATCATAAAAGATCTGTATGCAAAAGCAAGCTCCTGGTCGGAGCGGAGAGGCCTGCTTGACGATGCCATTGGATACGCCCTGCTGGCTGAGAAGGACGACCGGGTTATGAGGCTTTTTGAGCGAACGATGCTCGACTCCCTTGATACCCTCGATGGCGAGATATTCGTACTTGATGAGGCTCGGCACCGTAGGTGGCTTCATTCTCTGCCGGAGGAGCGATACTATAACGATACAACCTTTCTCCTCCTGAATGCGTGGAGCAAATTCGTTGCGGGAAGCCCAAAGGAGAGCATGCGATACATCGCTCGCGCAAAGAGAAGTCTGGCCGAGCGCTTTGACACAACATATGATCCTGAATCCGATATCATCATAGAGGAGATACTCCTTGCCATAGAGGCGGGGAATGCCAATATGGAAGGTGATTACCACCATGGTATCGAGTTGGTGAGAAGTGCTCTAGAAAAATACCGTTACGAAGGAAGCGCCTGGTTTAAGGTGACCCTTCTCTGTCTTCTGGGGGAGGCACAGGGAGTAATCGGCGATGCCGATGCCTCTTTACGTTCATACGGGCAGGCAAAAGCTGTCAGCATGGCGTTTGACGGTAGGCAACTGGCTCAATTCTGCTCATATGAAATAGGAAAAATATATTATCAGCAAGGCCAATTCGACCTGGCCTTTGACACCTGGCAGAAAGCTATCCCCCTCTTCAAGTCTGACGGTGATAGTGATCCAAGTTCTGAGGGTCTTCTGTATATAGGAATGAGCAAGTTGCATGCTATGCAAGGCAACATCGACCATGCCAGGATCTCTCTAGACGCGGCACGATCGATCCTTTCCAAAGCTAAGAACCTCTTTTGTTATGTAAAGTTGCAAATAGCAGAATCTTATTATCTCCGGGCCCAAGGCAAGCCCTTCGACGCGATGAACACTATCGCCACCGCATCAGAAACGGCTCTTTCCTCCTATTTGGAAATAGTCCCACGCTACCCAGTGTGGGAAGCGCTCCTTTGCTATGCAAGAACTTCTCTTGACATCTCCGACACCGTAGCCGCAGAGAAAATCCTCGAGCTTCTACAAAGTCGCCTTTCTTATGCTGATAGCTACTATCGCATCCAATCAGATTTAATCGGAGCGATGATCCTTAGGTCGAAGGGCCAACAACTTGAAGCTCTAAACCAGTTTGAAATGGTGAAAAAGAAGGCGGAGAATACTAAGTATCTCGGTATAGCGATTGAAGCTCAATCGCTCTGCGCTGCCTGCCTATACGAACTTGGTAAGATCGATGCGGCCCTCATCGAATTCATACTTAGCATCGATAAGGCTCAAGGTATTGCATTCTGTCAGCCATTTATAACTAAGGACGAAACGATAGGGGAACTGCTTTGTAAAACTTTATATGAACGGAAAGGCAAGCATGCCCTGCCTGCCACAAGGCGCAGCTTTTGCAAAAGCTTGCTGAGTATACGAAATACATACTGGCAGTCTTCCGATACGCCTAAACCACAAGGAGAGCCAAAACTCAGTAAACGTGAAGAAGAGGTGCTTGGCCTGATGGCGCAGGGGTTTACAAGAAAG
>CAYFQW010000026.1:5883-10331 GCA_964345475.1 uncultured Raoultibacter sp. | reverse complement strand
GGAAAGAGTGAATTGGTAAAGCAGCTACTTAAGAATACTGATGTAAAAAGTATTTATTTTGAATGCAAGCAGGTGGCAGAAGAAAGCAATGTAAAGAGTCTGAGTCAGATTGTATCAGAAGTCCTTGCGCTTCCTAAACTGGGTTATACAGACGTCGAGTCACTTTTGGAATATATATTTGAGTTAAGCAAAAAAGAAAAACTGATTCTTGTCCTTGACGAGTATCCGTACCTTAGAGAGTCGGTAAAAGGCTTCGATAGTATTGTGCAGTCGTTGGTTGATAAATATAGAGAGAGTTCTAAATGCAAGTTTATTATTTTAGGATCCTATGTTGAGGTTATGAAATCCTTGTTAGGGCATTCTAATCCGCTCTATGGAAGGGTAGATCTGACAATTCATCTGAAGCAAATGGATTATTATGAGTCAGCCATGTTTTATCCAGGATTCACGCCTGAGGATAAGGTGCGAATTTATTCCGTTTTCGGGGGAATACCCTATTACAACAGGTTGATCGATGATACGAAGGGTGTGCGAGAAAACATAATTGATTTGATAGCCTCTTCTAGTGCAAGGCTTGAAAATGAAGTGTCTGGTTATTTGAGTGCAGAAATTTCTAAGACAACAAATGCCAATGAAGTGTTTGAAGCTTTATCTAGAGGTTATTCAAAATATAGTGACATCCTATCCCAATCACATGTTTCTAGTGGCCCAACCCTGATTGATGTATTAGATAAGCTGATTCGTATGGAGGTCGTCGAGAAGAAAGCCCCCATTAACGATCCGAATAATAAGAAAAAAACGGGATATTTTGTATCTGATAATCTTTCACTATTTTATTATAGATACGTCTTCAAATATCTATCTCAATTAAAAATCATGGATTCCGAAGTGTTCTATTCAAAATATATCGAGAAGGATTTTGAAGAAAACTATGTTCCACATCAGTTTGAGGAAATCTGCAAGCAATATTTAATAAGAGAAAATAAAGCCGGTAGGATTCATCCGGTGATTGAGAAAATAGGAAAGTATTATTACGATAATCCGAAGCAACATACTAACGGAGAATTTGATATTGTTACAGAAGACGAATTGGGATATGTCTTCTATGAGGTGAAATTTAGAAAGGCTCCTATTTCAAAATCCATGGTGGAAAAAGAAATTGCACAGGTGAAACAAACTGGATTAAATTGCTACAAGTATGTATTCTTCGCAAGAGCTGGTTTTGAAGAGATGGAGATAGATAATGTTGAAAAGATTGAGATAAATGCATTGTTTGAGTAGTATCCAAGAATTCTTGAGTATTGCGCTCCGGGTGAGCCAGTGCTCCGCTTTTGATGAGCCGCCTCGTCTTTCCCTATATAGGGGCTGCTTCGTAATCCAATACTGCAATATTCCATAACGTTTCCGCAGCACGGCGTAAGGTTTTTGGGGGTGGACCCCACTCCGATGACGATGACAGGCGAAGCCTGGCTGAGGAAGCGGAGCAATTTGAATAGAAGAAGAGGTTCTCCTATCCTTTGAGTTGTCTACAAACAAACGAAGGAGAACCTCATGACACATGATACAACACCACTGTACTCGCAGGCTAAGTCTATTCTTGCAACAATCTTCACAAAGATTCTTACCGATGACCCTAATATCCGTTTCGAGGATTTCGAAGACAGGTCAATTCGTACTGTTCATGAGCTCGCAGCATCAGCAATGGGTGAGGCTTTGGAGCACTACGACAAGCTTATTTGCTCGGAGCTACCCAAAGGCTATCGCGTTCACGATCGGCGCAGCCGCACAATGGCCGCCGAAGCCGGGGACATCACTTTTTTCTGGCGCAGGGTCAAAGGACCTCACGGATACTTTATCCCTCTTGCCGACATGCTCGACGTGCCTTGGGGCTGCCGCGTGTCTCCCGGTGCATCGGAGTTTTTGCTTCAAGCTGGAGCAGAAGTGTCTTATCTAGGTGCTGCAAGGCTTTTAGAGCGCAAAGGCGGCTCAAGTGTCAGCGCTTCGACCGTAATGGCAACAATGCGGCAATACGGGAATCTGTGCCAGCGAGACGATGAAGGGCGGGCAAGCAGCCTTTATGATCTGGGTGTGGTGCCCGATGGGCAAGCACAAGTAGAAGAAATTTGCGTGGAGGCAGACGGTACATGGATACCTTTGCAAAATCAGCCTGCTGGTGCTGCTAAACGTGTCGAGATCAAGGCGCTTGTTGCCTACAGTGGGAAGATAGAAAAGGGTCGCAAAGTAAAACGAGAACAGGTTATTCATCATGGCTGCGCCGGCACTCCGGATGAATTCTGGCCACAAGGCATTGCCGCTGTTGGCACTAAGCTCGATCTATCAAAGGCGGGTAGCGTTCACTTGGGAACAGATGGCGAGGGCTGGTGCAAACGCGGTGGCTCCTGGTTTCCGATGCGGATGGATGTTGCCGGGCACTTAGATCCCTTCCATGTGAACCGAGCCGTCTTGTCATGCTTTGCAGATCCGAAGGAGGGGTGGAAGGTGTTGGAGGTTTTACTCGATGGGGACAAAGAAGAAGCTATTGCTTTGCTTGAAATCTGCAAAGATGCAGGGATCGCACGTGAAAAGAATGCGAACCGTGTCATTGGGTATCTACGCAACAACATGCCGCTCATCGGTATTGAAGGGCCTTCCTTGGGGACTATGGAGTCAGAAAACCAGCATCTCTACTCTGCCCGCATGGAGTCAGTTCCCTGCGCCTGGTCGAGGAAAGGGGTATCGGATATGGCCAGGATAAGAAGCCGCATTCATTCAAAGCGGAATATACCACGCAGATCAAGAATGAATTCTGTCACCCCAAGGCGTCGAAGACTCCAAGAAACTGCCGAGATCAAATACTATTCTCAAGTGCCAGGCAGTGCTGGAGTGGTAAAATCCGTTGGAAGCGGATACCTTCCCAAACAGGCAAGCCTTGTCAATCTTGCTGCTGATATACGCCATGCGGCAAACGTCGATGGCGGGATGGTAAAGCTGAAAGGATAGGAAACACCCCCAACAACTTTACGCCGTCCTTCGGTTGACAGTCGAGCAGTTGGCGTGGCAATCAACCAAGATTGATGCTATAATGCGCGCATAACTGAGCTTATGGAACAATTCGAATGCTCGAAAAGCTTTCTGTCCTTTGACATGCTGGTACTTCTGGGTTTGGTCTTTCGGGGGAATGCGGAACGGTGATACTAAGAAAGTAGCAAGACTTGGGATTCGAGTTGTTTGGCTAGGTTAAAAGAGACGAGGAGAAAACTATGACTTGGTCGGGGAAAAACCAAGCCCTAACAGCTTCAATTACTCAAGAAGAGGTCGAAGCTATGCTTGTTCAGGCGGGGGCGGATTACAGCATTAAGAGGTATCCCAAGAATTCGATGCTCTTTTGGGATTCTGAGCCTAACGGGTATCATTATTTCCTTGTGGAAGGCATGGTTGAGATTTATGTAGTTAATTCGGATGGGCGAAAGAAGTCGATCGATTTCTATGGTCCCGGATCTTTTATCGGGTACCATATACTGCGCGAGAACAATCTTCCGATGACAACCGCTGTGGCAAGGGAAGATTGCCGGGTGATCTCGATATCGAAAGAATCCTTTTTTAAAACCCTGCATACTTGTCCTCAGTTTGCC
Organism: uncultured Raoultibacter sp.; assembly: GCA_964345475.1. GTDB lineage: Bacteria > Actinomycetota > Coriobacteriia > Coriobacteriales > Eggerthellaceae > WRIS01. The sequence goes on along the minus strand of CAYFQW010000026.1, from coordinate 6,699 downwards.
GATGTGACGGTGCGTTACTTATTCGGCCTTCTCTCGATGCAAACACAAGAGGTTATCAATTCTTCGTTCTATATTGCCTCGCAAAGAGTCCCCTTGCTTTTGATTGAACTGATCGAAGAGATGGAGGGTGGCGATGGGACAGATGCGGAGGATAAGGGCGATAAGTCTTGCCGGGTCTTGCCCTATGGCAATAATGAGATTGCAGAGATGCTTGGACTAAGCAGGAATTCTGTTACAGCTTCCATATCTAGCCTGCAAAACCAAGGGGTGATAGAAAAGCAAAGGAGCAGTATTCGTATAATCGACCTTGAGAAGCTTACTAGAATTGCCTATCTCGAACATGAGTGAGTCACAGCTTCGGAGCAATCGTTCGGCCGGGTCGATAGGCCTTTTGTTCTTGACGGCCTTTATTGCCTATGGCTACAACAATGCGTTTATGACCATTAGTCCCCTTGTGGCTTACGAGCTTGGAGGCACTATGGTCGAGGCGGGTTTGCAGGGCACGGTATTTCTTGCCTGTGCTATTGTGCTTCGATTCTTCTTTGGGCCCTTAGCAGATCGCATTGGCGTAAAGTTCGTCATGATTCTTGGTTTGGGGGCTTTTGTCCTTTCGGCGTTGCTGTTCTCAATATGCTCTGATTTTTGGCAGATGCTTGCAGTCCGGTGTGTTCAGGCAATAGGGCTGTCGGCATTTTTCCCCTGTGCCACAGCGGCGGTTTCTTACCTCTCTCCAGAAAAGCGCATAGGTGCCTTTATGGGAATGTACCGTTTCGTCACCTCCCTTTCTTTATTGGTCGCACCCGCTGTCTTCTATGC
>CAYFQW010000026.1:0-5783 GCA_964345475.1 uncultured Raoultibacter sp. | reverse complement strand
TTACCCTAGGCATTGTTGCAATCCCGGTGGTCTACCTATTCGTAAAGCAGTTCCAGACGTAATAAAAAGAAGCGGGCTCCCTAAGAAAGCCCGCTTCGAAGCTGTGACTGCCTTTGTTTATCTACACATAGTAGACCGAAGGCTTCGTTCCGTATTCCTCGAGAAAAGGCTTCGCTCCTTTTTCCTTTATATACACCGACGCTTCGCTTTCCGGATCGTTGAGGTCCCCTATGATTCGCGCCTCTCCAGGACAGGATTGTGTGCACCAGGGCTTTTCGCCAGCGGCCAAACGGTTGCGGCAGAGATCGCATTTCGAAGAAACATTTGCACTCTCATCGATCTGGGGAACCCCGTAAGGGCAAGCCTGCACGCAACTTCCGCATCCAATACAGGTCTCTTGGTCTACAAAAACTGCTCCTGTTACCTCATCTTTCTGCATAGCTCCCGTAGGACAGACGGCAGCACAGGCGGGCTCTGCACAATGGTTGCAGAGTTCAGGGCGAAAAGACAGCTTTACATTAGGAAAGGTGCCGGTGGGGCGATATACTCTGTCGCCGTCATTACTTACAACCCAACCCCAGTACAGCTCTCCGGGTATCTCGTTGGAAATCTTGCAGCCAACGACGCATGTTTGACAGCCCATGCAGCGTGTTGTATCAATAACCATGCCATATTGTGTAGTCATGAGGTCACCTATGCTTTCTCTACTTCAACAAGCACGTCATAAAAAGCCGTGCAGGTTTGTGAAATGAATTCTTCAGTGGGGTTAAGTGTGAGATGTGTGAGCATTTGATAGTTGCCCTCAATAGTGTAATCAGGGGTCCAACCGCTTTGGGTGGCCACGGCTCCAGGCACGATGCCCTCGGTAAGGAATACCTTCATCTTGCATGAACCCCGATCGTTTTTAATGCTTACAACATCGCCATCGCTTATGTTTCTTGACTTAGCGTCAACGGGATTCATTTCAAGTAAAGGTTCGCTTTGCACACCTTTAAGGGAGTCGATAAGGATGTGCTGGGTATGGACATTGAGCCTGTCATGGTATTGTAGGAAAACAAGGGGGTATTTCTGCCCTAACTCGCTTTGGGGATCTTCAAGCATGGGTTTATAGCAAGGCACTTCTTCGTTGAAAGGCACGAGTTCCTCGTTATAGAGTTGGAATTTTGTAGACGGGGTGGGGAATACGCCGTCGGCGAATACGATTTGGGGATCGAAGATGCCGTCTTTTCGGCCCCATATGCCCTCTGATACCACTTGGTCAAAGTCGAAGCCTTCCCAAGCCGGATGCTCTTCGTTAACAAAACCGCGCACCCACTCTTCGTCGGTTTTTTCCCAAAACTGCTGCAATCCAACCTTTTCTGCCAACAGCGACATGATTTCAACATCGGATTTGCTCTCTCCTGCAGGAGTAACGGCGGGACTGCCGAAAAATACCCAAGGAGAACGATCGAGAAAGTCCCACTTCTCCCAATAGTTGCAGGCAGGCAAGACGTAATCAGAGTATTTTGCTGTCCAGGTCCAGTAAGGGTCGACAGTGACGATCGTTGAGATGTTCGGGAGCACTTCGTTGATGATTCGATTGACATCAGGGCTCATATTGACGAAATTGGAATTGGCAAACCACATGAAATCGAGAGGGTAGGGATCTTTGTTGATGATCTGCTCATAAAGGGTAGAGCTTTTTATGAGGTTCGCAGAGTTCTCTCCTGTGTTAGCCCAGTCATCGTAATTGAATGCGGGAACTGTTACTCCTGGAGTTGAGCGAATGGATGCGGTTCCTCCAGCGTGGGATGCGCCCCCTCCCTCGATGCCGATATAGCCGGCTACAGCAGCGAGAGTTGCTACCGTCCTGAAGGGCGAGTGCGAGTTCCATACGCGTTGCATGCCCTGTCCCATGCGGATACCCGCAGGCTGGGCTTCAATGTACTCGAGAGCGAAGGATTCAATAAGCTCTTGACTCAAACCGGTAATCTCCGAAGTATACTCAAGGGTGTATTTTGAAACCTCGTCGACAAGATGGTCGAAAGCGGTGCGGCATTCTTCTCCGTTGACCATGAAGGTTCCCGATAAAGTACCGCTTACACCTTCGTCATTGTAGGCTTGGGCACTGTTTGAGCCTTCATCCCAAACAAGCCAGTTTTCGCCGTCCATCAAATAGCTGCCGTCCGATTCTTTCACAAGGAAGGGTGCGACGCTATTGGCAACGAGCCAGTCTTTTGCATGAAGGTCTTTCGAGATGATGATATTCATCATGCCAAGGGCAAGCGCTGGATCGGTTTGAGCTTTGATAGGTATCCATTGGTCGGCAATTGCACATGACGAGCAGAGGCGTGGATCGATAACAACGATCTTCGCTCCATTTTCGCGTGCTTTTACCAAATAGCGATACTCCGAGGTATGGCTGTCTGCCACGTTTCGGCCCCACAGGATTATCAATTTTGAATTCATGTAGTCTCGGGTATCATGTGCACCGCGCTGTTGCCCAAAGGCGAGCTTCATGCCCATCGATGCCCCGTGGTCTCCCATGATTCCTTCAATATCGAAGGTTGTTCCACCGTAGGTGCCGGCAAAGCGCGTGGATGCCTCCCATGAAAGCTTGGCGAGATTCCCCGTGAAGGAATAAAAACCACAGCTTTTTGCTCCGTACTTGCCTTTTGTTTCCTCAAGCTTCTCGGCGATTTCCTCGATCGCTTGCTCCCAAGAGATTCTTTCGAATTCACCGAGGCCGCGTTCACCTGTGCGTTTCATGGGGTACATGATGCGCTCGTCCTCATTCTGGGTTTTTTGGCCAAGGGCCATTCCTCTCAGGCAGGCGTTGGCGTAATCGTCGCGACCCGGCATATTCCCAGGGACGATGCCATGTATCTTGTCGTCTTTTACGCGGGCCCTGAGATGGCAGCGCGAGGTGCAGTTAACCGTGCAGCAGGCGCTTTTGTAGGTGTATCCCTTGTCTGGGTCAAGCGTCTCCGGTTCAGGGTTTGTTTCGGTGGCTTCTTGCTGGTCGCAAGAGCTAAGCCCAAACCCTAGTGCGGATGTTACCGTAACCCATCCGGCTCCTTTTACAAAGGTTCGTCGTGTGAGCTTTCCATCCTTGACGAACTCTGTGGGAGCATATTCTTTTTCGCCGTTCATGTTCCTCCTCTTTTTCAGAAGTGCTCGTATCCCCCGGGCACTATGACGAAATCCTGCCAGCATTCCTGTTTGGCAGATCCAAGCTTATGAGTAAGCTTCTACGGTATTGAGTATAGGTAGGACAGAAATCGTTCTCTGCCAATTATTGGGCAGAAGGGAATCCTAGTATTGGAGAGAGGCAGGCGTTTTAATCGGGTAAGCTTGCTTGTGACTTGGAAAAGGTGTAATTACGGGTAGAGAAGGGGAATGTGCTGTGTGGGAGAACTGTATCCAAGCTTTTCAAGAAAGCCACATCGATACTTGGGTTTCCTCATTCATGGAAGAGGTAAGACGGCTTTCTTCAACAGGTGTCTACGCATCCCTAGCAAAAGTAACGTTACCGGTGCTGGAAGTATTAAGAGAAGCCAGGTAGGTCCATGAATTTTTTTATAGTCCTGGTCATTTCCCTTGTGTTGGTTCTTATATGTAAGCCACTAATAAAAAAACATGCCTTTTTGTTTTACGGCTTCGCCTTGTTTCTCGATATCCTCTTCATCGCTCATCAGTGGGTGCCCATCCCCGGTATCCTCGGGAATTTTGTTTTTATCTGTATTCAGAAATGTACTCTGGCCTTAGCCTTGCTCGTTATCGTAATGTATATAGGAATCTTTCCCAAAGGAACAAAGCCGAATACGCATCTTATGCCTATAAGAAAAGAACTGTCTATTGCGGCTTGCTTTTTATCACTAGGGCATATGGCCATGTATCTTTCCTCGTATGCACCCCGCATACTTGCCAACTTCGCAGGCTTTCCCATAAACGTTGTCGCGTCTCTTGCCCTCTCGCTTATCCTTCTCACCCTTCTTGTGATATTAGGAGTGACTTCGTTCGATGCTGTCAAGAAGAGGATGAGTTCTAAGAAGTGGAAAAACATACAGCGTTTCGCCTACCTGTTCTTTGGTCTGGTTTATTTTCATCTTCTGTTATTCTTACTGCCCTCGGCATTGCAGGGCGGCAAAACAGCCCAAGTAAGCGTTCTTGCGTATTCTTGCGTATTTGGTCTCTACTTGGTAGGCCGTCTTATAGCGGCAGGCTATACCTGGGCGCAAGAGAAAAAAGGACTGGAAGTCACCGGGAGGTGACGACGTTTATAGTTCGAGGAAAGGAACGGCGGATCTGCTCCTGCTCCGGGTTTTCCTAAGAAAAATTGTTCCGGTGAAGAATATCGGCAGCTGCTTTTGAGTGAGCAATTAAGTTCGTGCGATCCTCCAAGCTAAGTCGGTCGAGATAAGACCCGAGGAGCTTGTCAGAGGATTTCTTGTAATCGGCTAGCAGCTTCTCGCCCTTTGAGGTAATCATAGCAACAACATGTTTTCTGTTTTGTTGAGGACGAATGCTCTCCACCAGGCTTTTTTCCTTGAGGGAATGAACGCTACGCGTGGCCTGTTCTCGCGCGATAATGAGCCTATCGCTCAGATCGGACATCTTCATCGACCCCTCAATTTCTAAGATGAATAAAATATCGAGTTGAGTTTTTGTTACTCCGAAGCTGGAAGCATTCCTCAGGGCTGTTTTTTTGTACAACTCGTTGAAGTAAAGAGAAGCAGCCCTGATGGCTTCCCTGTCCCCTTGGTAGCTCTCGTCCATCATGGTGGTTTCTTCCTTCTTTTATCGTAATTGATAATAGTCAATTAACTAGAGAGATAATATAGCACCGATGGAGCCTCTTTGGAAGCAAATGTCCATAGCAAGGAGATTGTCTCTGATCAGATCATCTGCGTATGGAATGTATTTCAGTGAATGTTTCCCTAGGTTCGATCTAAGGGATAGGGCGGTTTAAGCCTCTCAAGCTCAATTCCTTCAAAGAGGGTATCCCTTCTGTACCCGAAAGTAGTTTTGGGTATTTGTGGTGATTTCGCTTTGTAATTGAAAGTTAACAATTGATAATAATCAACTGTGGAGTAGAATCACCTTACCCACAGTACCAACACTACAGTTTATGGCGGTTATACAATACGCGCGTTCGGAAGGGGACATTTTGTCTTTAGGTATTACAAAACAACAAAAAATGATGGTAGCAGCGCTGATCTCCGGAGCTTTTCTTACCGTTCTTAACCTCAGCGTTCTTTCTCCTGTTCTGCCGGTAATTATGGTGGATATGGGCATTGATGCAACAACTGTGCAGTTGTTGTCTTCCGGCTACGGTCTTGTTGAGGCAATTGTGATTCCCCTTTCGGCATGGCTGTTTGGGCGTTTTAGAACACGGCAACTGTTTATTGGAGGAGAGCTCCTCTTTGCCTTGGGAAGCCTTGTGGCGGCGGTTGCTCCCATTTTCTCCGTTCTTCTCATTGGTCGTATGATCCAAGCGGCGGCAACAGGTATTGTAATGACCATGACCATGACCCTCATCGTCTTGATCTTTCCCCGAGAAAAGCGCGGTAGCGCCATGGGGATGGTCGGCTTGGTAATTGGGGTTGCGCCGGCAATGGGGCCTTCGGTTGGTGGACTTATTGCCGATTCGCTCGGCTGGAGATTTCTCTTTGTCATAATCATCGTTCTTGCTCTACTTGTTGTTGCATTTGCTTCGAGAGTTCTTACTGATTTCAAAGGTTTCGAGCCTACCCGTTTCGATGTGCCGTCGGTAGTTTTGTCGTCTCTTGGACTTCTCTCCT
>CAYFQW010000025.1:8513-10849 GCA_964345475.1 uncultured Raoultibacter sp. | reverse complement strand
CGCTTAAAGTCTTCCATTGGCTAGTTAGTATATATCGAAGCAAGTATTGCTATGACAAATGGGTTATAGGGCAAAAAACGTGTCCTATAACCCTGAAAAATGCCCTCACCATTTTTTTGTTAGTGAGGGCATCTTTATGCAGCTTACAAGACGATACGTTGCCAGACTGGCTTAAGCAGCGATATACTTAGCCTCTGCGATGAGGGCTTCAACGACTGTGGGGTCAGACAGGGTTGATGTGTCACACAAGTCATCGGTTTCTTGTGCAGCTATTTTTCGCAGAATTCGCCTCATTATTTTGCCACTGCGCGTTTTTGGTAGCGCCTTCGCAAAATGAATCACGTCAGGTCTTGCTATAGGACCAATGGATTCCCGCACTTGCTTGATGAGACTGTCTTTGAGGTCTTCGGAGATGACTGTTCCTTCGGCTACGGTAACGTAAGCATATATTCCTTCCCCTTTTATTGGATGGGGATATCCAACTACGGCTGCTTCGGCTACACCAACATACGACACTAAAGCACTCTCGATCTCGGCAGTTCCGATACGATGCCCTGAAACGTTCATGACATCATCGGTCCGACCTGTTATCCAGAAATAACCATCTTCGTCACGATACGCGCCATCTCCCGTAGTGTAGTAGCCAGGAGTGAACAAGTATATGTCCTTAAGTCCTTGCGGGTTGCCATAAACACCCTTCATCATTCCAGGCCAAGGCCTGTCAACAACAAGGTTTCCTGTCTCATAGCTTCGTCCTTCGGTGCCGTCAGCCTTTATTACCTTCGGGCTTATTCCGAAGAAGGGGAGGGCAGCTGAGCCTGGCTTCATATCCACCGCACCAGGAACTGAGGTTATCATGACGCCACCCGTTTCTGTTTGCCACCAGGTATCTACTATGGGGCAACGGTTCTTGCCAACTGTTGAGAAGTACCACATCCAGGCGCGAGAGGTTATAGGCTCTCCAACGGAACCGAGCAGTCGAAGACTTGAGAGATCGTGCTTTTCTACCCAGGAATTGCCTTCCTTCATCATGGCACGGATAGCTGTTGGTGCCGTGTAGAAGATGTTGACGCCAAACTTCTCTACGACATCCCAAAAGCGATCTGGATTAGGGTAGCTGGGTACTCCTTCGAACATGAGAGAGGTTGCGCCATTTGACAGGGGCCCATAAACGACATAGCTATGTCCGGTAATCCAGCCAACATCGGCAGTGCACCAGTGGATGTCTTCCTCCCGGATATCAAATACGTACTTGGTGGTCATGGTGGCATAGAGAAGGTATCCACCCGTTCCGTGAACGATGCCCTTAGGCTTTGCAGTGCTTCCAGAGGTGTATAAGATGAAAAGCGGATCGTTGGCCTCCATCGGTTCGGGAGTGCATACATGCTTTTCTTTCGAGGTCATATCGTCCCACCAGACATCGCGCCCGGCAACCATTTGAGTTTGCTTATCAAGGCGACGTACAACTACGCAACTTTTAACCTGGGGGCACATTTCCAGAGCCCGGTCGGAAATATCCTTGAGGTGCAATATTTTCCCAGAACGATATCCATAATTAGCAGTGACTATAACTGTCGCACCAGAGTCATCGATTCGATCGCGGAGGGCTTCTGCACTCAATCCGCTGAATACTACACAATGAACAGCACCGATGCGGGAGCACGCCAGCATACTAATGGCAAGCTGGGGGATAGAAGGGAGGTAGAGAACTACGCGGTCGCCTTTTTTTACCCCTAAGCTCCGAAGAGCGTTTGCGGTCTTGCATACTTCGCGATACAGGCGCTGATATGTATATATTTCTACTTCTTCGTTCGGCTCACCCTGCCAAATAAGGGCAGCTTTGTTTCTCCTGTAGCCGTCTAGATGGCGATCGATGCAATTGTAGGACACATTAAGTTCGCCGCCGCTGAAGTAATTAGCATAAGGTGTGTCTGACTCAAAGTCATAATCCTCTACGCTGTCCCAGGTCTTATACCAGTCTATATGCTCGCGAGCTGCTTCTGCCCAGAACCCTTCAGGATCCTTGAGGGAGTGCTTATACATGTCGTCATATGCCTGACGGCTTCTCAAGTGCGCCTTGAAGCTAAACTCAGGGGAGGCCTCTATGCAGTCTTCTTTTTCATACATGCGCTTCATAACTTCCGTTGATGTCGTCCTAGTCATGGCATGTCCTTTCTGATAATGAGTCATCGAATATTGCTAATATGCAATGCGTCTAGCAATGCGTGTAAGAGGTGTTTGTTTCTCCTGCTAAGCGACATTCGGCTTTCTATGCAAGTCAGCAAAAAGAGATTTTTCTGAAATAATAGGCGTATACGTGGTTCTTAGGTGGTACC
>CAYFQW010000025.1:0-8413 GCA_964345475.1 uncultured Raoultibacter sp. | reverse complement strand
GCAAAAAGAGATTTTTCTGAAATAATAGGCGTATACGTGGTTCTTAGGTGGTACCCCTCTGGGTTATATGCACGGAGGTTCTCTCCCAGGTCGGGTCGTTTGTGCGTAAGGTAGGCGAAAGCGTCTTCGAGGATAATTGACGTATGGATATCGGAGCATTCATACATTGCGAAAGAAAGTGCTTCAACAGTTTTGGGAGTGCAATACTGTGCCCAGTCGAGCTCGTACATATCGAGTAGTGTTACTGTGTGGGCAATGAGTTCTTTTTCGTCGAGGGAAGGGAGCAGGTGATAAAGCAGTTCTTTTTCTATTGCCTTGGTGCCCCAAAGCTCATCCAGCCTCTGAAGTGCATTCTTCCTCACAAATAAGGGTGCATCGCTTGAAGCGAGAGAGATGAGAAGCTCAATGTCATCAATTCGAGAAATCGATGCGATCCTGAGGGCCCTGCTTACACTCTCATCAATAATGAATGCGAATAGCTCGGCTCTGTATAACTTATCAATGAGGGCTTGGAGGCGGTCGCTTGAGCCTTGCTTTACAATAGTAAGCGTGGCTCCATTAGCTGCGTCAATAGGGGAGCATTTCAGAATAGGCTTTTTGGTCTCCTGTACCTTTGCATTTTCTTGACTAGAATTTTGGTTGGATTTTATTGTCTGCATCTCTGCCTCCTTTTCTGTGGTTCCGTTTCGAGAAGCATTGTCAACACGTATCCTTTAGTGCTGATGAACCCATGATGGATGCTGTAATAATTACAAGGTCAATAAAATCGGAGAAAATTAGGAATTTAAGGTAGTTATTTAGCGGTGAGCGGTCTTCAAATCGTAATGTATGAAAATTATCACAGGAAAATTTAGGTCACGAAACAAATTATTAATCGTTAATCGCTTGCGAAGGGTCCATATTTTATTGGAGTAGTGAAATAATTACAAGGTCGTTTATATCCAGCAATAGGTGATTTGATGAAGTTTGACCTCTATACAGGGAAAGCCTACTTGCTTTGTTTTCCACTTAGTGTATTATTGCTAAGGTTGTTTGACGTAAAGAGACAAACGTGTCAGGCAGCACTGTTGTATAAGCGGGTGTAGTTCAATGGTAGAACTCCAGCCTTCCAAGCTGATCACGCGAGTTCGATTCTCGTCACCCGCTCCATAAAATCAAATGGCTCCGTTGAAATTCACGGAGCCATTTTTTTTATCTGGGTTTTTAACGGCTATGGGCTATAGCTATTTGCAAGGCTTTGCCGTTCGACGCAACGCTTATCGTGTATGTGACCGTCGAGCACGGTTACTGAGGCGTATTGAAAGCAAGATACGCTTCAAAGTACGGGTCTTCAAGATAGTTTTTACTACCCTTGTCTTCATCGTACATAATGAAATGGATCTTTACTTTTTCTATCGCTGCTGGATCGAGAACAACCTCATCTTTTTTATCGAATTGAATTGGGATAGTGTAATTGACCAGTGAGTCGATGTAATTAAAGCTATAGCTTTGCTCAACGAAGATGGTGTCATTAACACTACGATTGCCCAAGGTGCCTTTGACCCTCTTGTCCATTTTGTTTGTAACCTGAAATTCTAGCTCCAGATAATAAGAAAACGAAGGATCTCTGTCAGCGTAGTGCCCTTCTCTGAGAGCGGGGATATCTATAATTTTGTAACCAATAAATTCTATATGGACTGCATCGTTTTCAAACTCGTCATCCTTATTGAGCTCAATCACAGACAAGGAAGACTCATGACTTTCCTTGTCTGTGTCTTTTCCAGTTTTTGTCTCTTCTTTTTCTGGTGTCGCATCGTTTGCCATGTTCGTATCGGCCGTACCCGACTCTACTGAAACATTGCTATCGGCATTGCTGTCGTTATCAGGGTTCTTGTTGCCACTGCAAGCAGTAGGCAATAAAAGCATCAGCAAGAAAATCAACGTAAGCAGTAAGGTTTTCTTCATGGCAAGACCCTCCTAGCTAAGCTTACTCGAGAAGTACTGAATGATGTCGCTTGACTCATACATTGCCTTATCACCTATAACCAAGCAAGGTACTTGAGACTTTCCTCCGATAGAAATTAACTCCTCGCGAACACCTGGTTCAGAAGTGTTTCTCACTTCGCATTCAATATCGTTGTTCTTCATGAAACGCTGAACTTTTATGCAGAAGGGACAAAAGCTACTTGAGTAAAGAATATGGTTTTCAAACTTTTGCATAATCCACCCCCTTTCGCAGGGACTGTTAGATACTATGCGCTTCAATATACACTAGGATTGCAAGGTAAAGAACGATCATCTTTGTAGAGTCGTTGTAGAGTCGCTTTTCTGTCATCGAACAGTAATATTAAGATATAATCACTATCCGAAGTGTGCATTGAGCGCCCGTAGCTCAGCTGGATAGAGCAGTGGACTTCTAATCCAAAGGTCGCAGGTTCGAATCCTGCCGGGCGCGCCACCGTCTTTAGGGGATCTTAGTGACATACATACTCTCGGTAGAGCCCGATACGGCTATTGTATACATCAATATTTTGAAAGAAGGCAAGAATGTCTATCAATCTGAGCGGACGTCACTTTCTCACCCTCCTCGATTACACTCCAGACGAGATTCGTTACTTGATAGAGCTCTCAAAAAAATTTAAAGATTTGAAAAAGTCAGGTACGCCACACCGCTACCTCGAGGGGAAAAACATAGCCCTTCTTTTTGAGAAAACCTCAACACGTACTCGTTGTGCTTTTGAAGTTGCGGGGTATGATTTGGGTATGGGGGTTACGTATCTCGGTCCTGATAACTCTCAGATGGGAAAAAAGGAATCTATAGAAGATACGGCGCGTGTATTGGGTCGTATGTTTGATGGTATCGAGTATCGCGGTTTTGGCCAGCACATTGTAGAAGAGCTTGCTGCTCAGGCGGGCGTTCCTGTTTTCAATGGACTAACAACAGAGTTTCATCCCACTCAGATGATTGCCGACATGCTTACGGTTCAAGAGAATTTTCCTGAGGGCATATCTGGTCTTAAGCTCGTATTTATGGGTGACGCTCAAAACAATGTCGCCAATTCACTCATGGTTGTCTGCTCGAAGCTTGGCCTTAACTTTGTAGCTTGCGGACCTCAAGAGCAAAGACCCGACGCGGCGCTCGTTGAAACCTGTAAAGCACTTTGTAAGGAGTCGGGCGGTTCTGTCGTTTTGAGCGAAGACGTGCGGGCTTCTTGCACGGGCGCGCATGTCGTCTATACCGATATTTGGGTTTCAATGGGGGAACCTGACGAGCTTTGGGAAAAGAGAATCGCACTTCTTGAGCCGTACCGTGTTACATCAGAGCTTATGGGCCTAGCTGACCCTGGGGCGATATTTATGCATTGCCTCCCTGCCTTCCATGATGAACATACGAGAATCGGCGCGGAAATCGCTCAGAAGTTCGGTATCAAGGAAATGGAAGTCAGCGACGAAGTGTTCGAGTCGGCTCAATCAAGGGTGTTTGATGAGGCCGAAAACCGTATGCATAGCATCAAGGCGATTCTGTATGCGCTTTTGTCGTAATATGTGGCTATGATAAAATAACGAACTGGCATTGGGCAGGATTCTTTGCTCACTGCCTCCCGGAATGCACGATGTGCAGTAATAATTTTAGGTGTGTGCCTTTGATATATTGGTGTACACCTCTTAATAAGAAAGTGTCAAGGAAAGTAATGATCATCCGTAAAAAACTTGAATATCTCGTAGAACAAGCCTTACAACAAGCTTGCAATGAAGGCAAGATAGATCTTGAAGAGGTTCCTGAAGCCGCCCTCGAGCGCCCTCGCGATGAGGGTCATGGCGACTGGGCCTCTACGGTGGCCTTGCGTTGTGCTAAGCAGGCAAAAAGAAACCCCCGTGAGGTTGCCCAGATTATCGTGGACAATATTCCCGAAAATGATTGTATTGAAAGCCTTGAGATTGCAGGACCTGGTTTTATTAACATTCACCTGAAATCAGATGTTCTCCAAGGTGTCTTAAAGCAGGTATTCGAAGAGAATATGGAGTATGGTCGAGCTGAAGTCACAGAGGGGTACCGCCTGGTAAACCTCGAATACGTGTCCGCAAACCCAACAGGGCCCATGCATATAGGACATGGACGGTGGGCGGCTTTGGGGGATGCAACGGCACGCATTATGCGCCATGCGGGATATGAGGTGTACGAAGAGTTCTATATCAACGACGCGGGCGTTCAGATGGATTTATTTGGTGCCTCGGTGTCCTGCCGCTACTTGCAATTGCTTGGCCAGGATATCCCTTTGCCGGAGAATGGCTATGGCGGAAGCTATGTAGCTGATATTGCGAACCGCATTATCGAGCGTGACGGCGATCGCTGGCTTAATCTCGAAGAGGACGAGCGTTTAAAGGTCTTCCGAGAAATGGCATATCAAGAAATGTTGCAACTCATGAAGAATACGCTTGGCCGCTTTGGCACGACCTTCGATTCATGGTTCTCGGAGCGTAGCTTGTATGAAAAAGCTCCTGACGGATCAACGGCAGTGTCCAGAGCGCTTAAGGCAATGGACGATAAGGGCTATGTGTTCGAGAGGGAAGGGGCTACCTGGTTTCGCTCAACAGCCTTCGGTGATGAAAAAGACCGGGTGCTCATCAAGGAAAATAAAGAAAATACTTACTTTATGAGTGATGTTGCCTATCATTACGATAAGCTGACACGCGGGTTCGAGCATCTTATCAACATCTGGGGTGCCGATCATCACGGTTACGTTAAACGGTGCGAGGCAATGATGGCAGCCTGGGACAGGCCGGGTGATTTAGAAGTTATTCTCGGGCAGCTCGTCAATTTGAGCCGAGGTGGCGTTGCGGTTCGAATGTCTAAGCGCACGGGCGAGATGGTGACTTTCGAAGAGCTCATTAATGAAGTGGGTGTTGATGCAACCCGATACCTCATGCTCTCAAGGTCAAACGATCAGGCTATTGATTTCGATATTGAAGTGGCTAAAAAGAAGGATGCATCAAACCCCGTGTACTATGTTCAGTACGCGCATGCACGTATTTGCTCCATTCTTCGCAATGGAGCAGGTTTGAGCTCAGAAATGGAAAGCGCATCGGATTCATCGAGCATGAACGAGGTGGCAAAGGGTCTCTTTTCCGAGATGCCAGACTTGAGCTTGCTTTCGGAGGAATCAGAATTAGCCCTTATGAGGAAGATGGCAGAATTCCCAGAATTCATTGTTTTGGCTGCGCGGGACAGGGCTCCGTTTCGTTTGACGCATTTTGCCCAGGATTTGGCTGCACTTTTTCACCAATTCTATACGAGCTGTCACGTGCTCGTTGATGATGAGCAGCTGAAGTCTGCGAGGTTGTATTTGGTAAATGCGACACGTATTGTTCTTGCACTTAATTTAAACTTGTTGGGAATATCACAACCAACTAAAATGTAGAGCATGTGGCAACAGTTACTATGTAGGACCAGGTAGAATCAAGCAGCACTGAGGGGCGTATGTCGCTTGTAGGGGGTATCGGGCCAATCTCATGTCAGGGCTATCAGGAAAGATATTGCTTATAGCAAATCCTGCCGCACAAAATGGCAGGGGAGGAGAAGCTGCTCGTTATGCTATGGAAAAACTTTCAAGCTCCCTGGCAGCTTCTTCGAACATAGAGCTTGTTTTTACAGCAAGGCCTAAAGAGGCCAGCGTATTGGCGGAGAATGCTTCAGCATATGATAGTGTAATTGCTCTTGGTGGTGACGGTGTTATCCATGAAGTGGTGAATGGCCTCATGCGTTTGCCTGAACCGAGTCGACCTGCCTTGGGGGTGATACCTGCAGGCTCAGGCAATGATTACGCACGGACCTTGGGGATGTCCCTTACGCTCGAAAAAGCGATATCCCAATTACTTTCATCCCGCAGCATGGCGTATGATCTCGGTATTTGCAACGGTGAATACTTTGTCGAAACCCTTTCCTTCGGTCTTGACGCTGCTATCGCACTCGACACGGTAGAGCGCAGGAAAAAGACGACTAAAACGGGGACAGCTTTGTTTTTAGAAAGCGGTTTTGATGTTCTCTTCCATCATATGAGAAGTTATGAATATAAGGTTTGGCTCGATAAAAAGGGGGTCAACCAAGGCAATATGTTTATGCTCGCCGTACAAATAGGAAAGACGTACGGAGGAGGTTTCAATATTTGTCCAGACGCGCTTCCTGATGATGGCTTGTTTGACATCTGCATCACACATCCACCCCTAAATATTCCGAAGGCAGTCTTGATTTTTCTTTTGGCCAAAAATGGTCATCACACAAGATTTAAACAGTTTGAGTTTTTAAGAGCAAAAAATTTGAAGATTGAGTTTGCAGAGGAAGGGCTTCCTATTCAAATGGATGGCGAAAAGGTGGAGGCTCGATATTTTGATATCGCCTGCGTCCATCAGGCCCTTCGAGTTTTAGTCCCACGATAATAAAGTTCTCCAAGGCTGCCCGTCAATTCTGCGCTTAGCTCGAGATATGCTTGACGAATCATCAACATATGAGTGTTGTTTCGGCAGGTAGAAGGTTGGGGAGGTTGTTTTGTTTGCAACTAAAACAAGAAAAGTGGTGGACCGTCGGGGATTCGAACCCCGGACCTTGGGATTAAGAGTCCCCTGCTCTGCCAGCTAAGCTAACGGTCCGAAACTATACTTCCTATTTAAAACGCTTGCATCGTAAAAGCCTGTAGCTCATACCCTGCCATTCATTAGAGGGCAAGTTAGCGCCTGGGGTGAGTAATCGGATTCGAACCGACGGCCTCCAGAGCCACAATCTGGCGTTCTAACCAGCTGAACTATACCCACCGTATGGCGCAAGGAAACAGTATAAAGCTTCGTTATTGCTCGTGCAACAGAAGCTTTCACTTCAACATAAAAGCGCAAATAATCAACGAGACTTTCCAGGGCCCCATACTCTCTAATCCTCGCCACACCCTCAAAAATGCTCTTTCTTTAGGGGATAAGCTTCTATGAGAAAGCTCGATTAGAATCTTAATGTCGATACGTAGACTCTTCCTTTTGTCTTTTTCAGTTAACCTGGCTGCATTATGTTGAAAAAAGAACGAAACAATGCGCTAACAGGTAAAGCTTAGTGCTCATACGAAAGAAGCGCTGGAGAAATCCATTCAGGGCCTAGCTTGTCTGTCGTCGCCTTCGCTTCCGGGGAGGCTTTCGAAAATCAAGCTCGAGCTGGTCGCCGCAAAGTCGCTCATTTTCTCTCTTCAATTTCAGCTCGTCGATAACCCATGACACTGCCTTTTCTCCATAGATGTCCAACATTTTAATGCGTGCATCTCTATAGTTGTCTTTGGATGAAGCCCGATATTTGCTTTCATATTCGAAAAAGCCTTTAGCAGGAGAGGAGTTGGTGGGGGAAGTGTAATGTGCAATATAGGTTTGAGTCTGCTTGGAGGCTGGCATTTCATTTTTTATGATGGCGCTATGCTCTTGAGGTATATCCACAAGCGACAGCTGATACCCGCTCGCAGATACCTCTTGATGTTTTTCCTCGTTGGCCAAGGGCAAGGTATCAGTATCGAAGGTATCATCTCGCGGGTTTTCTTTAGGGCTGAAGCCAGGGTTGATGTTATCGTTCATATTCCTCCTATCCCATTGGTTATTCTAACAGCATGTCAAGGCCTGTGGTTTTGAAGTCCAATAAACAAAGCGAATCGGTATATTCAGACTCAAGGAAGGCTCTCGGCATGGTTGGCGGAGCCTGAGAAAGTATGAGCCACTTGCAACTTGGTCAATTTTTGTAGGTTTGATCTGACGTAGATTTTAATTTAAAGAATCCTAGTTTTTGAGGAATGACTTCTGCTATTATAAGGAGCCGTGTCCTGAGGGGCATTACGTGCGGGCGTGGCGGAATTGGCAGACGCGCCAGATTTAGGTTCTGGTGAGCTAGCTCGTGAAGGTTCAAGTCCTTTCGCCCGCACCATTCTTACTTATGCAGATAAAACAGTGTTTTCGAGCCTTACTTGCTTGTCAAATTCTTCCATCTGGTACAAATCTGATAGTAAAGTCCCTGTGGCTTGTAGCAGGGCAGTATTTTTGTTTGTTAAGGATTATCATTTGAGTGTCTGGCCGTCCAGTGTCTATACGGCTTATACGTATGTATAGCCAATGGTATAGCCAATGGGCGAACGAACATCCCTTGCCTTACAGTAAAGCCGATGTAAGCAAACATATCTTAGCGCACACTCCTGGTCCTGTGATGGACTTGCCTAGGGACGAGACGCATCCCGCCATCAGGCTACTTTAAAAGATCAGGGTTTTGTGTAGTCGGCTGCCACCGACTCCAAGTACTCTTAAGTCTGAAATGCTCAAGTTCTTGGGCGTAGCGAGATTTCCATTCTTGGAAAGGCAACATCATACCTTTCTTTTTGTAATCTATTATTGAATATTCGATACATTGCATCAAATATTGAGC
>CAYFQW010000024.1:6318-11926 GCA_964345475.1 uncultured Raoultibacter sp. | reverse complement strand
CACCTAGCAAGCTGCCGAGTATAAATGCCCCTACTCCTTTATTCATATATATCTCCTTTACACATTTGCAACATTGCATTGCTTCATGTCTTAAAATACTTTACCTAATTTCGCCTATTATAAGACACGCTTTCAAACCGATCATGCAGTATTTCTCATATTAATGAAACGGTTGCCGAGATGTAAAATACACGACCTTAGGCATATTTTTGTACAAAACCGTCAAAAACCTCTCCCAAAGAAAGGTCGGCTGCCGCACAGGCAGCTGGGAATAGCGAGAGCTCCGTCATGCCAGGAGAAATATCAATCTCCAAAACACGTGCCTCAGCCCCGTCCCAGATGAGGTCAACTCGACCTAAATCGCGAACTCCGAATGCGCGATACACCTCAAGAGCCGCTCGTTCGATTTCTGCACGTATAGCCTGAGCTTCAGCAGGATTGCTGCTGAGTGAAGACTCGCGTACAGGGGCAAAGAAATCAGTGGCATCAGGCGAGAGCCTCGCCGCGGTAGTATACAGGCCTTTTTTGGGTACGATCTCTACTGGAGGAAGCGCTTGTGCATCCCATCCTTCCCCCAAAATAGAAACGGCAACTTCTACTCCCTCTATCCACTGCTGGATGATAACTTCCGCATCATAGCTTAAAGCATCCAGGATGGCCTCGCCTAAGTCTTCGGCCTTATCAACCCTGTGGACGCCCATAGCCGAACCGCCACAGGCAGGTTTTACAGCCAGGGGGAAACCGCCAGGGATACGTGTCTCAAGCAAATCAATCGCCGTTGCGGCACCCATGTCTTTAAACGCGTCTCGTGCTATGCATACGCCGAGTGGCCAAGACGCAGTTCCAGGCTCATTGCTGGCCTTGCGAAACCTCTCAATCGTCGAGGGAAGAAACACCTTGTTCCAGGTTCTGCGGCATACTGAAGCCGTTGCGCCAACCAAAGGAATCTCGAGAAACTCGAGGAGACTTTGAATCGTGCCGTCTTCTCCATGCTTGCCGTGAAGTGCACTGTAGCACACATCGGGACGCTCGCTTCTTAAGGTGGGAACGAGTTCTTTTGTGGTGTCAAGGGCTACAATTTTATGGCCTGCCTCTTCAAGCGCTGCACAAACTCGCTTCCCGCTTGCCAGGCTGAATTGACGCTCAAAGGAACTCCCGCCCATTAATACTGCTACCTTCATGCTGTCCTCTTGTCTCTCAGAAAATCTTTCATTACCTTGAAACTTTTCTCCGCTGTTAAGCAATAGTGCTGATAATAAGGTGTCTGCCCACCCTTAGCTAGATGTGTCGGGTCTTTTTATTGCCCCAGCATCCAAAAATGCACGATATAGCTCGAGCCTTTCATTAATTACTACGGACAAACGCCTGATGGCTTCACGTAATTTTTCAGGCTCCTCGTAACAAAACGCAATACGCATACTGTTTTTCCCCGCTGAACCGCCAGGGTAAAAGGAATCTCCCGGAGTATACGTGACTCCATTTTCAAGTGCCGTAGTGAGCATAGAACCGGTATCTACATAATCTGGCAGGCTCACCCAAACGAAAAATCCTCCGTCAGGATGGGTCCACGTGGCCTCTGGAGGAAAATATTCCTCCAGCGCATCAAGCATTGCATCGCGCCGTTCCCGATAGGTTTCAATGAATTTTTGCAAGGTCTTTTTCCAGGGCGTATCGTTGAAGTAGTGCTCGACCACCACCATGGTAAAGGCGCTTCCACATAAGTCTGTGCCCTGCTTGACCAGGTTTATGCGCTCTAAGATGCACCTTGCAGCGATAATCCAGCCGATACGTAAACCTGGAGCAATAATTTTTGACACAGTTCCAAGATATATAACCCTGTCTGAAAGGGCTTTTAGGGGCAGAACATGCCCGCCCTCGTAGCGCAGGCGTCCGTATGGATCATCTTCCAAGATAAAAAAGTCGTATTCCTCTGCAAGCTCTACGAGGCGTTTGCGACGCTCAGGCGTCATCGTTATTCCAGCTGGGTTTGAGAAGTTGGGAATGGTGTAGAGAAACTTCACCTTTCCTCGGCCTAGCTTCTTGAGCTCTTCCTCAAGCAGGTCCATACGCATGCCGTGCTCATCCTGCTCGATACAGCGCACCTCGGGTTCGTAGGCTGAAAAAGCCTGTAGCGCACCCAGATAAGTGGGGCCTTCAGCCAAAATAATATCGCCCACATCTATAAAGGTTTTTGCGACAAGATCAAGCGCTTCTTGTGCACCTGTCGTAAGCATAATATCATCAGTATTGCAGCGAATTCCAACGTCACGCATGATGTCACAAATCGCCTGCTTAGCGCCGGGTAGGCCATCGGTAGCAGTGTACTGGAGAGCGAGGTGTTTTTTACCTCCGACAGCCATTTCCACTGCTTTTCTCATCGAAGCTTCAGACAAGAGCGAGACTGCTGGCATACCGCCCGAAAGAGAGATAACGTCATCGCTTGTTGCCGCAGAAAACAAATCGCGCACTGCTGACGAGCGCATCTTCTTTACTCGGTTCGCAATCTTATCTTCTGTGAAGTCAAAAGTGATATGAGCAGACGCCATCGTATATCCTTCTCTTTGAAGTATTTGAATTTTTTACTATATCATAGAGCATTATTGAGGATCTGCGATGCATCATGAAAGGCACGTAAAGCTTGTATATCGTCCATAAAACTTACTTCTACTCGTGCTGTCCCCTCTTTTTCATCAAGCCACGTACTCATACCTACAAACAATGTATCGCTTTGTTTTTCTGCATGTGAATCAGAGAAAGCCTGTGCCTCGATAACCATGTGCTCCAAAAGATGCGGAAGCGATGTCTGTTCCATAACCGCAGCAAAAGAGGTGCCTTTTTTGTTTTTACAAGTGTGATTCGCTAAATGAGGATACTGCTGCAGCACTGTCTTTATAAGCTCTGGGTTGGTATAGCGCTTGTCCTTGGCTGTGATTTTTATATCGCATACCACGCGGTCCTTTTTGACCGTGATTCGTTCGAGTGTCAGGACGTCGCTCAGATTAAGCACTCTCCCGCTCTAATACGATACAGTCCTCAGAATCGAAGCCCTCTAAAAGCTCCGCCATATCGAGAGAAACTTTTAAATCAACCATCAAATTGCCTTTCGTCTCTTCGGCAATGACCACGGTATTCCTGTCGCTGGAGAATCGATAAGCGCCAGAGCCTTGCAGGCTTCCAAAATCATATTCCAAAGTTTTTGCCGTCGTGTCTATGGTGTAGGAGTAGGCCACTGATTCTGTCAGATGAATATCCGTCTCGGAGATGAACACCTGCACCGTCGAGTCTCCCTCTTGGTACACCCATTCACCTAAGATATCCTGAGCATCATCGAAGCGGAACCAACGGTTCCAGGCAAAGAGCCCAGCAGCAATGAGCCCGAGAACCAAAACGAGGGCAGTAAGGATTTTCACCCAACGTAGCTTTTTCTTCTGCCGTCTGTTACTCGAAGCCGCCGAAGCGGCTTTTGACCGGGCGGCCTTTGGCGCGGCCGTTTTTGCAGAAGCAGCCTTACTGGGGGCATCTTTTTGCGCAGCAGCTTTTGTCGAAGCGTCTTTTGATGAAACGGCCTTTTGGGGGGCGGTCTTCGTCGGCGCAGCTTTTGATGCAGCGGCTTGTGGCGAAGCAGCCTCGTCTTGCGGGCCTTTGTCCTCGGAAAATTCTGAAGCGCTCTGCTTTTTCGTCTTTTTGCTTGGCTTCGCTCGTTTTACATCCTTAACGGATCTTCGTTTCGGCTCTTTTTTTTCTGTCGTCATAGTGCATATCCGAACAGAGGCTCTAGGCCTTTTCGATGCGCTCCAGCCCTCCCATATAAGGAACGAGCGCTTCAGGCACTTTGATCGATCCGTCTTCTTGTTGGTAATTCTCAATAATTGCAGCCATGGTGCGACCAACCGCTAGACCCGACCCGTTCAAGGTGTGAACGAGGCGCGTGCCCTTAAAATTCTCGGGATCGCGGTATTTGATGGCAGCTCTGCGTGCCTGGAAGTCAGTACAGTTGGAGCATGACGATATCTCCTTGTACCCATTATATGAAGGCAGCCAAACCTCAAGATCGTAGGTCTTTGCAGCTGAAAATCCTATGTCTCCCGTACAGAGTGTAATAACACGATATGGAAGACCAAGCAGTTGCAAAATATTTTCAGCATCCTCGACCATAGCCTCAAGCTCATCATAGCTCTCTTCTGGCTTTGCATACTTAACCATCTCAACCTTATCGAATTGATGAACTCTGATGAGGCCGCGCGTATCACGCCCTGCGCTACCCGCCTCTTCGCGGAAGCAGGGGGTGTAGCCGCAGTATTTAAGCGTGAGGTCATCAGCTTCAAGAACCTCACGTGCATGGATATTAGTAAGCTGTACCTCTGCAGTAGGAATAAGGTAGAGGCCGCCAGTCGTCTTGAATAGATCTTCCTCAAATTTAGGAAGCTGTCCCGTGCCAGTAAGAGTTTCTGCATTTGCAAGAGCCGGACACCACCACTCGTGATAGCCCCTTCCCACATGGGTATCGATCATGAAATTGATGATGGCCCTCTCAAGGCGCGCCCCGTGGCCTGAAAGAAGAACAAATCGGCTTCGAGCCAACCTCACAGCGCGCTCAAAATCAATAATGCCCAGTTCCGGGCCGAGATCCCAATGGGCCTTGTGCTCAAAATCAAACTCGGGAGGAGTTCCCCAACGGCGTACCTCCGGGTTATCGTCCTCACTGTCTCCAACGGGGGTGGATTCGGCAGACATATTCGGAACGGTCATGAGCAACGTTTTTAGCTCATCGTCTATCTTGTCTCGTGCATCAGAGGCGAGTTCAAGCTTCTCGTTGATTTCACGAACTTTTTCTTTTATTGCCTCGGCTTCGTCCTTCTTGCCTGCCGACATCAGCTTGCCGATTTCTTTGGAGCTTGCATTGCGCTCTGCCTGCAAGGCTTCTTCTTGGGCGATTGCCTCACGGCGCTGCTCATCAAGGTCCGCAAAGCGAGCATGGTCCCAATTAACACCACGGTTTTTCATAGAAGCTGCGACAACTTCTTGATTTTCACGTACAAAACGAATATCCAACATCGATGATCACTCTCTTTCTTCAGGCCATGCGTATTGATGTAGATTATAGCGCACCTAACTGAGGGAAAGCTGTTCGGCGATAGCCTTTAGCACGACTTTTATATCTATCGGTTTTGAAAGATGCCCGTTCATCCCCTTGTCCAAAGAGGTTTGTGCGTCTTCTGCGAAAGCATTCGCTGACATCGCAAGGATGGGGATAGTGTGTGCGTCTTCCCTATCGAGCCCTCTGAGGTGCTCCGTTGCTTCATACCCTGTCATGCGTGGCATTTGGATATCCATCAGAATCAAGTCATAATACCCTGGATCTGAATGCTCAAACCTGTCGCAGAGCTCCTTGCCATCGCGCATCCAATCAACGGAAAGCCCAGCATCCCGAAGTAGCTCTTGGGCAATTTCAGCGTTGAGCTCGTTGTCTTCCGCCAACAAAATGCGTAGCTTAGAGAAATCGGGGCCTCCCTGGGCGCTTTCAACAGATATGTCGTCTGCAGCCTCGGGGGATATGCCGTCTGCAGCCTCGGAGGAGCTCCTCGACACAAGGGTTGCAGCCGATACG
>CAYFQW010000024.1:0-6218 GCA_964345475.1 uncultured Raoultibacter sp. | reverse complement strand
CGTCTGCAGCCTCGGAGGAGCTCCTCGACACAAGGGTTGCAGCCGATACGGCCTCCGATGAAGCGTCTTGGGAAGGCTCCGGCTCGGTGCTTGGGGAAGCTGTGCCCAAAGAAACGGAACTGCCTTCGTCGCGTGCAGGCTCCACAAAAAACTCTTCCCCATTACCGATATCAAGCTGCGCTTGATTCATTTCGTTCTGGTAACAACAGCTCCATTCCGAGCGAGGCCGCTTGCCAGCCATCTCAAGATTGAGAACTACGGTAAAACGCGACCCTTTATCCACTTCGCTTTCTATTTGGATGTCACCGTTCATCATCGTTAAGATGTTTTTCACGATAGACATTCCAAGCCCCGTGCCCTGGGCCATTGCGCGTTGCTCCATGGCAAACGGCTCAAAAATATGCTTTTGATACTCCTCCGTCATCCCGATGCCGGTGTCTTCAATAACGAAGAACAACTTGACGTAATGCTTCAGGCTACTCTCCTCCTGCGAAACCGTGAAGGAGATACGACCACCCTGAGGCGTGTACTTAACTGCATTCGACAGTATATTGATGAGCACCTGTTGCAAACGGGTTCTGTCTCCCACGAGTTTTCCGAAGCTCTTTTGAGGGCGCGTGACCAAAAATTCCTGATTTTTCTGCTCGCACTGAGGTTCTATAACGAGGCTGACGCTGTCTATAACCTCGCACAGGGAGAACTCCTCGCAAACAAGCATCATCTTGCCGCTTTCGATTCTTGAAATGTCCAGGACGTCGTTGATGAGATCTAAAAGATGTGTGGAAGACATCTTGATTTTCTCTAGGTTCGATTGAAGCTTTTCGGGCTCGTCTATATGCTTCTCGGCAATCTGGCTCATGCCGATTATAGTGTTCATGGGCGTTCGTATCTCGTGGCTCATACGAGAAAGGAACTCGGACTTGGCCTGATTTGCAACTTCCGCAGCAACCATGGCCTCCCTCATCGAAAGTTCGATGTTTTTCGCTTTAGTTATATCTTGGAAGATTACGAGCAGCTGTTTTTGCTCTCTATATACAAGGGGCTTTATCGTATAAGACGCCCACCTATCTTCCCCACTCTCCCTTTTTCTAAAGGAGAATTCCCCCCTTTCTAAGGTATCAAGCTTGCCGTCATGAAGCCTTTGTATCATAGCAAGTCCCGAGCTTGAGAGGTTCATTCGCTCGGCTATCTGCTTGCTGCCTAAAAGTTCGGCCATAGAATAGCCGAGAATTTCACGTGTTTTTGCGATGATAGGCGTCACTTCATACTTCTTAAGTGAAATCACGTTTACCGACATATCCAAGCTCTCGGACAGAGCCCCGTAGAGCTGTGTCTTCATTTGGATTCTATTTTCGGCCTGCTTTTTCCAATATGCAAAATACAGAAGGGATAGAACAGCAGGTATAGAAAAAAGGCATAGTATAAGAATTTGCATAGTGAGTATTTTAGTCTCACGATTTGTACTGCCCTCAAGCTGGGTATCGAGCGAGGAATACAAAACGAGTGCAACTGCAGCGCCAACAAGGAGCAAAACTACGGCAACAACTGCTACAAGCCATCCCTGCGGTTGATATTCTTTGTCCTTATTTTGCATAACGCACACTCAACTGCCTCATCGCAAACCGCCCTTTTGGGCTCCAGCTTTTACCGCTTCGGAAAACGTCGGCATCTTTCAAAAAAGTTTCTGGCATCGTAAAAATACGCCGGCATCCATAGATTGACCGAAATGTTTAGCTAAAGCCTTGTCTGAACATAGTATACTCTACTAGAATATGCTTCTTGCAAGATTGGATTGAGAAAGAGCGCGACATGGATGCATACGCCGTATACCATTTTCTTTTCGAGACCTACGAAGGTATCGGCTGTCTTATTGGCGGTGGCCTCGTTATTAGTATTATCGCCAGTGTGATTATGGAACGCCGCACGAGAAAAACGTACGTTAATCACGAAAAGGGAGAAGATGATTGGTCCTTTTTCGACGACGACGAAGATGAGTAGGGGCATTTCGCTTTTCTCTCCCGCAGAGCATTAGTTTCGGGTTTTTCAATCGTCTCCTATCATTCATAACAAAAAATACGAGAATCTCTAGTCTGCGACAAGGTTTGTCCAGATGTGTTAACTGTATCGAAAGAAGGCAAGTCTCATGAATCTCCAAGAACTACGTTTATATCAGCGTCAAGGTGACTACATTCCCCGGATAGCCGCTATCCATGATTTGTGCGGGTATGGGAAATGCTCTCTTGGTGTAGCGATTCCCGTGCTTTCGGCGGCAGGTTGCGACGTGTGCCCCGTTCCGACGGGCCTATTTTCCTCGCACACTGCATTTCCTGGCTGGTACATGCACGACACGACCAATATGCTCTCCGACTACCTTGCTGCGTGGAGGGGCATCGATGTCGAAATTGATGCAGTGTATTCAGGATTTCTTGGAGCCCCCGAACAGGTTGACCGTATACAAGAAACGTATGAGACGTATCCAAACGCCCTTCGTGTGGTTGACCCAGTCATGGCGGATCATGGAAAAATATATCCTACCTATACCCCCGAACTCTGCGATGCCATGAAGGGGCTTGCTTGTGGGGCCGACATTCTTACCCCCAATCTTACTGAAGCTGCGATAATCCTCGACCAGGAGTGGACGGGATCAAACTTAAACGATGAAGAGGTCCGCGATATTATCGAGCGCTTGCTTGATATGGGCGCCAAGTACGTGGTCCTTAAAGGCATCCAGCGTGACGACGGTTTCGTCAGAAATTTCGTCTCAGGACAAAACTGCGATATGGTCGAACTAAAGAATGACTATCTGCCCTACATGCTCCATGGGACGGGCGATTTGTACTGCTCATGCTTGCTTGCCGCCGTCATGGCCGGCCGCCCCCTTACCGAGGCAGTAGCTTTCGCAGGCAGCTTTGTCCACGACGCAATTCTAGTTTCGTGTAAGCAGCCGAACTTCCAAGACCGCGGCGTAAGCTTTGAGACCCTGCTGGGGAAAGTTAGCGAGCTGTTGGATTAAAAGGAGCAGTATGCCGAAGAGCCTGAAAGCAGACTGTGCTGGGGTAGACTAAGCTGAGTGCCGAAGAGGCTGAAGACAGGAGAATGAAAGCCTGAAGGAGCTGAGGGAAGCTCAGGCTTCCTCTAAGTCCTCCTCAGGAACCGGTACACCAAGAAGGCAGGCACATGTCATAATCAGGCCAGGGAACAAGCTTGCCGCAACGAGGTACCACGAACTAACAAGCTGGCCCGTCTCGATCCAGCTTCCCGTAAGAGCGCCCGCTAAAAGCAGAAGGCTCGCTACTATGACACCAAAAAAGGCAAAGGCGGGCCGGCCTCTTCGACTGAACAAGCGAAGCAGGGCTGTAGCGCCGAGCCAAAACACGACCATGATTGTTATTGACGGAATTTTGAGAAGCCCAAGGATGTTTGCCTGGATATCAGCATCGCTGAACTGCCAGAATGAAAAAACTCCCCATCCGAATATGCTTTCAGAACCGAATCCGGCAAGGACTAAGGCGAGGAAAAATGCCAAGAAAGAAGAGATGAGCGCATCTTTCATTCTGAGGAAAAAACCACTCATCAAGGGTGCAATCTGAGCGAGCCCGAAAGCTCCGAAAAGAGGCGGGGTGAGAACGACACATGCCGACCAATCCCCTTTTCTCCCTGCCAAAAGCCACCATGCCAAGCTAAGCACTAGGCATAGGATGCCCACGATATAGGCTCCGTTATATATCAGGGCGGCGGCGAAGGTGAAAAGTGTCAGCAGGGCTCCCAAATGCGGCTTGATGAGTGAGGCTGCCACGAGCAGGGCCAGCAATCCCCAGAAAAGCCAAATTGAGGCACCTTCGAGCACCGCGATGTTGACGAGGCTGAGATATCCAAGAAAGGCAACTTCTACAGCACAAAACACTCTGGCGACTAAAGCCTTGCCACGCCTCCCCATTCGCTCGAAAGCAGTGAGGCTTTCAAGTATCTGCTCTTCTTCCTCGCCCCAGTCTTCGCGAGCATCGCCCACAAAAACCGCCAGCTCCTTTTGCCCCCGATCAAAATCGCCCAAATAGGGCTCCATCTCATCAGCAAAATCGGATATCGAGTCGTAGCGCTCCTCCCTTTCAGGGTCGAGCGCCTTAAAAATCACCTCATCTGCCTCTGCATCTAAGCCTTCCATACATAAGGAGGGAAGAACTATCTCAGCATCCAGAATAGTACGTTCCGCCTCTTTCAGGCTCTTCGCAAAAAAAGGATTATCCCCTACCAACATTTCATACAGTATGGAAGCGAGGGCCCATTCATCACAACGAGAGTCGAGGGGTTCCTGCCTCATTTGTTCGAGCGGCATATAACCAATAGTGCCTCCGCGCGCCGATCCGAAACCAAGTGCATCCGAAAGTGTAGCCAGACCAAAATCGCTGACCTTAACTTGCCCCTGACGATTGATAAGGATATTATCGGGCTTAATATCGAGGTGGAGAACTTGGTTATCATGCGCAACCTCAAGTGCACGAGCAATTGAGGAGAAAATTGTTGCGACCGTATCGAGGCTGAGATCGTCCCCGAACTCCTCGAGAAGCTTCGTGAGACTCATGCCGTCAACGTACTCCATAATGAGGTACGCGGTCGATCCTTGCACCTCAAAATCGTAAACCCCCACAATGCTGGGGTCGTTGAGCATAGCTGCAGTACGTGCCTCGTCAAGTCCAGGAGTAACCGCCTGCTCGAAATCCTCATCTTTCATCTGGATGCACTTTATGGCGACACGGCGCTGAATGCGTGTATCCCAGGCGAGCTGAACGGTGGCAAAGCCGCCTGACCCTGCTTCGTCTATAGGGCGATACCTACTGAGTATGAGCTGGTCTTGCATTTAGGTGCCTTTCGAGTTCGATTCATGAGGATTTGAAAGACCTAGGTTTGTATGCCTGTATAGTGTAGCGTATTTTTACCTGCGTGCTGCAAGAGGCTGGGCCAGAAAACAAAGACTCACTTCAAGAAGGCCTCGCCGGGAACTTGCTCCCCCCCCCCAACGCCGCCCTCACGATCTTAGCGGTCCTATTCTAGGAACGCCTCTCTTTTGAGCAAACCATCCGGCGAAGGCTGAAGAGCAGAACACCGAAGCTCGCTCCTAAGGTGTCGACAAGCCAATCAACCGGATCGCAAGCACGCTCAGGCACAAAATATTGATGGAACTCGTCGCTTACTCCATACGCACTTGCAATCAGAATTGCAAGGAGACAGGCTTTTTTAAAGGACATATAGTGTGAAAGCGCATTGACGAGCAGTAGGCCAAAAATTGCATACTCGCAGAAATGGGCGAAGGGGTGCACCACATCTATTCCCGCCCCTAAAATACGCTCTTGAAAGCCTATCAAGGATTGGTAGACGTGCGAAAACAAGCCAGAACCTGTGCTCATGTCGGTCCCAGTGCGCGCAGACATAGAGAAAATCAGTACCGCCCACAGGAAGACGAGCACCCATGAACCTATGCGCCGCCACTCAGCCGGCTGGCTCTCATGTTGTATGTCTTTCTCGTGCGACAGGGCGCTTCTTTCTGTATTCATGAAGGGAACTTTAACATAGCTGTTGTGGGAAGTACCAAATTAGAGTATTATTTCCAGACGCGTTCGTTCTCACGAACATCTTGTGCGGGTGTGGCGGAATTGGCAGACGCGTACGGTTCAGGTCCGTATGGGGGCAACCCCATGAAGGTTCAAGTCCTTTCACCCGCACCATTACTGGTCCCTTGTAGTAGAAAAGTGGACAAATAGTCGTCATTTCATCTATAATTCAGCAGTATGAAGTTTAGTGAATACATCTCCAGACACCAAGTTTTCACGACAAATACCGCTTGAAACCCAACAACTGCGCGGAAAGGCTTTTGGGTCGATACTGACAACAACTCGAGAGCAAACAATTGTCGATTGTCTTACATATCCAGAACGCTCCGGTGGGATCGAAGAGGTTATCCGGTCCCTTTCCACCTTTCCCTATGTAGACCAAGATGCGCTTATGGAATTGTTGGAGGGAGAAAGCGCCTCCTTAAAATCACGGGTTGGGTGGCTTATCGATATGAAGCGTGATACATGGCGCACAGAAAGCATAGTGATTGATGAGTTAAAAAGCGAAATTGGTACTGGACCTGTAAGATTAGACAAGCAATCAGGAGTATCTAATGGTGGAGAGGGTAATATAAACTGGACACGAAATTAAGGGTGAAAGGTGTTCAGTAT
>CAYFQW010000023.1:8377-12360 GCA_964345475.1 uncultured Raoultibacter sp. | reverse complement strand
CGTAGCTCAGGGGATAGAGCACCGCTCTCCTAAAGCGGGTGTCGGACGTTCGAATCGTCTCGGGGGCACCACTCAGCAATACATTAAAGCTTTGTGGTGCTAGCCCTTTTTTATGGGAGTTCTTCTCCTTGGACGTTCTACCGACGTAACCCGTATCCTGCAATGCTTATTACTACAGTCCTATAGACCCTATGGCTTGTAGTAATTTGTTCTACCTCTACCAAATTGAAACAATTTGACGCACCGTACAGGTGTTTTTTAGGTTTGATGACGACTACTATAGCGCGCATTAGAGAAGAGCTGCAAAAATGTATAGGCGATTTCAAACGTAGGGTCTTTGGCGTGCAGCAAGAAAGAATATAGGTGGATATATGAATGTAAAACGTAAGCAAATTGCCATGTTGGCAGTATTAGTTTTTGGGACATTTATTGCTGTCCTGAATCAAACAGTTACCACACCAGCCCTGCCTTCTATAATGACGGAGATGAGTGTCGATGCAGCAACAGCCCAATGGCTCACGACAGGCTTTACCCTTGTCAACGCAATTATGATCCCAGTAACTGCATACTTGGTGGATCGGTACAGCGTGCGGCGCCTTTTTATTGTTGCAATGGGGATATTTTCTGTCGGAAGCCTTTTAGCGGGATGGAGCCCTGTATTTGCAATCTTGCTTGCAGGCCGCTTAGTTCAGGCCTCAGGAGCGGGTATTCTTATGCCTATGGTTATGGCCGTTCTGATGCTAAGCTTTCCACTTGAAAAACGAGGGACTGCGATGGGCATTTTCGGCTTCGTAATCGCTTTTGCGCCCGCTATTGGCCCCGCTGCCGCCGGTCTTGTGATTGACAGATATAACTGGCACATCATGTTTTATGCCATAACAGCGCTTTCGATTATACTAATTATCTTCTCCCTGTTCTTTTTAGATCACGAAAAGAACCAAATCATGGGAGTCAAACTCGACAAGCCGTCCCTCCTGTTATCCTCGGTGGGTTTTGCTTTCGTCTTATATGCGTTCAGCGCCATCGGATCCTCAGGGTTCAGTATTCTGCCCCTCATTATGTTCCTTGTTGGTGCGGGAGCCCTTGTGTTCTTTTTTAGGCGTCAACTTAAGCTTGACGAGCCCATGCTCGAGGTGCGGGTCCTCAAGAATCGCACGTTTTTGATCGGCACGGTTATCGGCATGCTTATACAGGCGTCTTTGCTTGTGGCGGGTATTATCATCCCTATTTACCTTCAATCACTGAGGGGATATAGTGCAACTGTTTCTGGTCTTGTTATTCTACCTGGCGCCGTTCTCATGGGAATCACAGGCCTCGTCGCAGGACGTCTTTTCGACAAACATGGGCCTCGAGCGCTCAGTATTGTAGGCTTGTCTATCCTTAGTCTTTCTACGTTTGGCTTTGCCTTCCTAAATGACTCTACCGATCTCGTCTATTTCACGATACTCAATACCATTCGCACTTTCTCCATCGCACTGGTAAATATGCCTATCACCACCTGGGCAATGAATGCACTTGATGACAAGCTCATCAATCATGGCAGTTCAGTAAACAATACCCTTCGTCAAGTTGCTGGATCTTTTGGTACGGCTCTCTTGATTTCTGTTATGACAATCGCAAGCAAAGCTTCTGGTGTCCAAACAGGATCGAATGTCTCCTTATTCGGCATCAATCTTGCCTTTTTTATAGCAGGATTATTCTGTGTTGGAGGACTCGTCTTAGCTCTTTTGCTTGTGAAGGACAGGCCTGGTCAATATGCTGAGGCTGACCCTGAGAACAAACGTCGTATCGTGCTGGAAAGCATTATGAAGCGCGATGTATACACTATTGAGGCTTCAGCTACTGTCCATGATGCCATGGCCTTCTTAGTTGACAAAAAAATCAGTGCCGCCCCCTTAGTCGATGAGAAAGGACAGGCTGTAGGCTTCCTGTCGGACGGCGATATTATGCGTTTTCTCTCCAAGCGTTCCCAATCATATATCGATCCCGTAGCTATGATCATTCACCAGACGGGCCACGACAAACAGGATTTTAATGCCAAGCTTAAGGATCTTATGGGAATAAAGGTACAAAACATCGGCACCAAAAGGACGATCGGCGTCGGTGTCCACGACGACCTCCCCGAAGTATGCCGCGTTCTTGGGGAGAACCATCTCAAAAAGGTACCTGTTTTAGATAACGGGCAAGTTGTGGGTATCATTAACAGGTCTGACATCACTCAATATTCGATGAAACTGTCTGTAAAGAATGGCACAAGCGACCCAGCGTTTGCTTGATATAGCTTTATTTGGCGAGGTGCGGTCGCAAAAGACCGCATCCCAAAGTCCGACACCGCCAGAGAGCGGATCTTTCAAGAATGGCTCCTCGGAAAACCAGAACCGCGAATACGGTGAATCGCAGGCATGTCAGTCTGTTTTGCTTCGTTCGCCTAAATCAATAAGCTCTTGCCTGCTGTGGACTCCTACTTTTGAATAAATACGTCGCAAGTGGGTGTCGACAGTGCTTTTCGAAATATAGAACTCATCTGAAATACGCTCACTCGTTCTGCCTCGCAAAGCAAAAGGAAGTATTTCCGCTTCTCGATTCGATAGTCCAAACTCCTCGGCAATCTCTTGGCAGAGGTCTTCGAAGCTATCAGTGCTTGTAACGATTTCAGAGAGGTTTTCAAAATCCCGCTCAGTGAATAAAAATAAATAGGAGAACAAGACGAGCAAACCTGCAAAAACTACAACATAATAGGAGGTTGTGGCTGAGCTTTTTGAGAGGGTGGTCAAGTTTGCGAGAAATATTCCCAAGACTTCTCCCCCGAACAAAGCTGCGAAGCCTCGAGAAAACGACAGACTTGTGCTTGTCCCCGTAAGCGCCGCTAATACTAAAAAGAGAGATATCAACACAGCCGTAAGGCTCAAATATCCGGCCAAAACTACTGCCTCCCCCGAAACAATAGAATCATGGGGAAAAGGCGCCGATACTAAAAGGAGACCCATAAGCATAATAAATAAAGCCAGTCGGTAGGCTTTGTTAAGAGCTGCCCCCTTCCCAAAACTGTCAGATAAAAGCAGGGACAGCGTACCTAAAGAAAAAGAAATGAACAAGATAAAAGCAAGCGCGTAATACTGCATGATGGGCATTCCTGGCTCGGTGTTGAAAGTTTCCATAAGTCCGGCAGCCACTCCGAACAATACGGTACCAGCCATAACCTTGACGGATATTAAGGCTGTGTCCTCGTTCGAGCCATCTCGTAAAACGGCATGTTTCATGCTCGTGCTCTCTTTGGCAGCCCCCTGCTTTTCTCGAACCGAACCCACACTTAACATGAGGGCGCTCAGAAAGGGAAGGATTCGAAACGCGAGATCAGCTTCAGATAGGGGAATGAATGACACCAGAAATCCAAAGAGCGCGCCGAGCAAAGATCCGACGAACACCTCGGGCACAGATATCTTCGTCGAAACTCGACCGAAATCGACACCCCATGCAAGAAGAAGAAAAGACAGAGATATTCCTGTTAAAGCTACCTCCGCTATAAGCCAGGCAAAGGTGCTTGTTTGGAAAAAGTAAGGAGTCAGAGAGCCCAAAACAAGCATCAGGGCGTAGAGAAAGAGAAATGGCGGTGTGCTGACAAGGACTGGTATACGAGAGATAAGTTTTTTGAGGACAAGGAAGCTGATAACCATAAACAGAAGGGTGCCCATCAGATCGACCCTTTCAAAAGAAAGCTCACCGAATGAAAAGGATCTGTTTAATCCCGTGTAAAAGAGAAAGAACATAAAGCCTTGGTTGCAGGAAAACCCGAAGAAACGACGAGGAGACAAGGATCTCATCGTCTCCAAAAGACTCGCTTGTTCTTCCCTTTTCTTCTTTTGAGTCACAAGTCCTCCCGTAGATTCACTTTCTGGTACCTACCTACACTATCGGCACTTGCTAGACGATACCTATCTATAATAAACCATAGAAGGATAGCCTCACAAAAAAGGGTGCCGATT
>CAYFQW010000023.1:0-8277 GCA_964345475.1 uncultured Raoultibacter sp. | reverse complement strand
GCACTCCCCTCACATACAGGACGATGGGTTCAGTTCGCACCACAGCTGTTTTTCAGATAAAACATACTCTGTGGCGCAGCATTGCAGGCAGCTCTTAGGCTACTTCTTTTTTTGGGGCAGCTTTACGCTTGGCCTTCTTTTTCTTGGGCTGGGAAACTTCACCCTCTAATGATTTTGTTGCTTTTACCGGTGCTTCTGAAACATCTTCTTCGATATCATCGATGTCGTGGTCTTCTTTCTCGTCCGACTCGATTCCCTTTCGAAAGCTTTTGACTGTCGAGCCAAGTGCGGCTCCAAGCTTCGGAAGGTTTTTAGGCCCAAATATCAAAAGTATCATCACAAGAATAATGACGAGTTCCGGCACTCCCATTCCAAGTATTTTCATACCAATCCTCACTTTTTCGTCTTGCTACTACATCGTTGCTCTATCTAAGATGAGCTTCATCTTTCGTGGCCATGTCGCCTCGAAGATCTAGGCTCTACTATGTCCTTGCTAGACTCCCTTGGCTATCGTGCAAACTGATGAATTTTTAAAAACGAGGACTGTTTCCTTGTCATGCAAATTGAGTAGATGAGATTCTCGCTCGTCAGCGCAACTAAAATCCTTTCGTAGCTCATCGGAAAAGGGCTCTTGTCACCATGTCAGAGAATTGCTTTTGTAAGCTCCGTAACGGCCTCCATAATCGTCAAGCCTCCAACATCGATTGTTGTGTCAGCATACTTTTCATAGAGGTCAAGCCTCTCATTGAAGATATCGTGCAAGCTCATTCCCAAACCGCCTCGCATGACAATGCCACGCTCCTGAAGGTCATGCAGCCGCGTCTCCATCTCTTCATATGATATTCTCAGATATACAACTCGTCCGATCTCGGCAAGATGATTCATGGCCTCGTCTGAATATACCGCACTGCCTCCTGTAGCAATCACGCTGTGTGATGACGATAGCTTGCTCAGTATTTCATTCTCAACCTTAATAAAGCCCTCAGGTCCCAGGGTGTCAATCATTTTTTGAAGCGTGTTATCGCATTGGTTTTGAATAAGGATATCGGCATCAATAAAGTCATATTTCATAATTTTTGCCAAAACAACGCCGAGTGTCGATTTTCCAGCACCCGGCATCCCTATGAGAATAATATTATCATCGCCTTCACCAACGCTCGGCTTTGATACTTTCGATTCGGACACATCCAGATCTTTCGCTTCCATACACCTTCCTGCTTTCATTTATTCTGATCACCAGACAAGACCATGCCCCCATAGGACGCGACACTATCTTTCGTGCCATGAGCATGAACATGGGCTCTGTCAATTGTAGGACTTATCGGGCAAATCCGCCGCCGCCACCACCAAAACCACCACCGCCGCCGCCAGAAAATCCGCCGCCGCTGCCGCTACCACTACTTGAACTTGACAGAGCGGCCTTCGCTGTTTGCGCAGTGTTCGAAATTGACGTCTGCAGCATATCGCTTGCAGAAGGCATAGTACGGCCTCCACTTCCTAGTGATGCGCTGTACCAAAACCACCAAGGAACATAAGAACCCGTCATGCTGTTTGTATCCTGCTCAAATAATTCGGGCACTTTAAACTGAAGGGCCTTAATAACCTGTTTTGCAACCCCAAAAATAAAAGCGTATACCATGAACTCGCCCCACACCTTCACGTCAGTAGGAGGCCGCTCATTAAGAGCAGAAAAGTCTCGGAGCCAATTTTTCAAGGCCTTGGCCTTAGCATCGAGATTGTTCCCTTCCCTACTGCGCCTTGGCATATAGCGCGCAATGACATAAAGAGCTATGGATGTCGGCACGATAAAGATGAGCGGAAAGAAATTTTCAGTGAAGAAGGATGCTCCAGTTGCAAGAACGAACGCCCCAACAGCTACCCCCACCATTAGCATCTGTTTGTGCTCGCTCTTGAGTTCAAAGAAATCTCGTTTGTTTGTTTCGGCGGTAACAATACCTTGCCATGATTCCATCTCATCAACAAATCGCTGCGGATTCGCTTTCCCAAAGACCTGAATCGAAGTAAACCAAAGCGACTCTGCCCCTTTCCCTATCACGTCGAAGAGTAGACGCATAGCGGCTTTATCGATAGGGTCGTTAAGGCTTGCCTCAACTTGGCGATTTCTTACAAAATAATAGTCGTCAATAGGCTTTGATCCGAACAAGCCTTTCTTTTCATACGTTCCCTTGTTGATAATAATCGCACCTTTATGGGAAAGCTGTATAAGAGTAGCTGTGAAATCTTCGTTACTTTCTTTATTCCAGCGCCATAAGCGAGCGATAACCGCTGGGTGATCGGTAGGAGACGGAACATCTCTCCAATACTCGTCGGTAAAATCTGGTTCATACTCTTTTCCGTACTTGAAATACTGGAATATGGCCCATACTAAGAGGGCAACGGCGGCAAGTGCGCATGCTATCATGAACAGGAGAGATAGTCGGCGCTGTAAGTTTGCTTCATCGCTCCAGCGCTGCTCTTCTTCAAGGACCGTGCTTAAATACTCTTGCGTCTGACGCTGCTCCTGCACAGTGCTGACCGCCGTAAACCCTGTTAGAAAGTCTGAGGGGAATACAATACGAGCCTCCGCAAATTGGCCGGCGTTTACGTTTGCGACCGCATACGTTATGGATCCGTCTTCATTGAAACTCACCGTCCCGTCAAGAGGACCATGTCCCCATGCACGGATACTGTCCTCGCTGAGCGTACTTGTGTCCTGCGGAAGAGGCAGGCTTACGTGGAGTGTAACGTTTTTAGAAGGCTCGTCCCATCCATCTGAAATATATTTCCAGTAAAATTCCCCGATATCTTTGTACACATGAACAACGTTCGTGAGCGAGTACTCCGCCGTAAGAACAATGCTCTCGTTTGAGGCCATGCAAAAGAGATACAGGGTGTCGTACTCCTTGTCATAGGAGTACGAGTCGATAGAAGGGCCCCCCTCGGTTCTCCAGGATGTTACAAACTCCTCGTACGGGAGCGCTTCTTCCCCAAGCACATCTCCGTTCGAATCGAGGCGCTGGACGCTTGCTCCTATAATTTCCCTTTTCATATCGGCTTCCGTATCGCCATATATCCAACCGACAAGGGAAAAAGTACCATCGAAAGAATACACTCGACTTTCGCGCACCCTCATGCTTGCATCGTCTAGCAATTCGACGTCGATATCAACCTGATCTATTGTGTAGCTTTTTGCGTAAGCTTGGCCAGGCACAAGAGAGAGCAAGAAGAATGCCAGCGCTAAAGCTCCTGCAGTAAAAAGGGCGACTATTAAACCTCTTTGCGTTTGCTTCATGTTTTGCATCAACATCCTCCTTGCAAGAAGCGCTCCGTAAAGGTATCATTTCTCTTCGCACCATACTTGAGTATCAATATGGTTTCAGTATCGACGGAGAGCTGACCGAGAGGCCGAAGGTGCTCGCCTGCTAAGCGAGTATACGCCATAAGCGTATCTAGGGTTCGAATCCCTAGCTCTCCGCCAGTCTTACATGGATATTGCCAACACTGCACAATACTAGCCGTCTCCAGCTTTCGACTGCTTTCAATCAAACGATATGAGCCTGCATTAAAACTGAACTCGAGGAGCCACCTCTGCCCCACCGTCAGCATCAAAACTCTCACGCTTGGTGAATCCGAGAATTCCAGCAACAAGCACTGCAGGGAAAGTTTGAATAGCGGTATTGAACTTCATAACTACATCGTTATAGCTTTGGCGCATATACGAAATTTTATCTTCTGTGTTCGACAACTCAGCTTGTAGCTGTTGAAAGTTCTCGCTTGCCTTAAGCTCTGGATAGCCCTCGGCAACCGCAAACAGGCTTTTTAGTGTACCCGTGAGTACATTATCTGCCTCCATCTTGGCTTCAGGGGTGCTAGCATGTGCCACAGCAGAGCGAGCCTCAGTGACAGCTTCAAAGGTCTTCGACTCATGAGATGCGTAGCCCTTAACCGTATCGACCAGATTTGGAATGAGGTCAAGTCGCCGTTGCAGCTGAACATCAATTTGAGCCCAAGCATTGTCTACCATATTTCGCAGTTTTACAAGATTGTTGTACAGCCCAATAACTGCGACCACCAACACAAGCAAGACAGCAATAACAATAAGCACTGCGATCATAAAAACCTCCCATCGACGGACGTACCTTATTCTACCATCTGCCATAAATAAGGTCTTGTATCAATGCCCTATTATTCGACAATCTTCCAATTATTGTACGTTCGAAGAACTAATAGAGCAGATGCCACCGCATATCTTTTTTTGAAGGACATGAAATCATTCGGAAAGCACTGCAGCGCCCAGGGAGCTGCAGTTTGTGGCGCAAGCCCACCACCCTTTCTTCTTCGCAGCACTTGCAATCCCGCAAGCTGTCATAACATCTGTACAAAAAACGATTGTTGACGACCCGCTTCCTGAAATAAATACGCTTTGAGCCTCATTCTGCATGCTCGCCCAATGAAAAACATCACGCAGTTCGGGGAGGATTGTTGTTGCGGCTTCCTCCAAGCCGTTGAACAAAGGTACATCCTGTGCGATTTGAGCGAGCTTGAGCTGCTCCAACACATCATCAGAGGGAATACATGGATTTTTATCAAAAACCTGATAGGCTGCAGCAGTCGATACGCCCTCGAAAGGCTTTATGATGACGAGCTCTTGATTCATGGGCCTGAGGCTCCGCTCGAATACATCTCCCTTACCTGAAAACAAGGCGCATCCTCCATATAAGAAGAAGCTTATATCAGAGCCAAGCTCAGACGCCGCCTGCAACACATACGGCGATTGAGCATCAAGTCCCCATATTTGAGCTGCTGCAACAAGAGCAGCTGCAGCATTTGAGGACCCTCCTCCCAGGCCAGCCTTGTGAGGAATATTCTTATCAATCCTCATGTGTATCGTTTCGTTTACATCTCTGCCTAGATGCTCAGCGAGCCTATAGACCGCTCGGACTGCAAGGTTATCTTTAGACGCAATCTCAAGGGGCTCCACATCTTTGCCGGCATAACAGCTCGCATCAACCACAAGACCATCCGTCCCTCCTGGCTGATAATCAAAGTGAATAAGATCGTGTAGCTCGAGCGTGTGCATGACCGTCGTAACCTCATGAAAACCGTCTTGACGAACAGGGCCCACCCCAAGATAAAGATTAGTTTTTGCCGGCGCGATAATCTTGAGCGATGTCATTATTTTTTGTTCTTTCTTTTTTTGGAGAAAAAATTACTGAGCAATCGTGCACATTCTTCTTGGCACACGCCTGATAGCACCTCGAACCTGTGGTTCAGTCTCTCGTCTTCGTGTACGGAGTATAAGCTTCCCAAAGCACCTGCCTTAGGATCGAAAGCACCAAATACACAGCGGTCAATACGGGCTTGTTGCATGAGACCCGCACACATTAGGCAGGGCTCAAGCGTCACATACACGGTACAACCTGTGAGACGCCATGCCTCCAGGTATTGCGAAGCGGCCTTCATAGCAAGAAACTCCGCATGACCCGCGGGGTCTTTGTTGATTTCTCGTGAATTGCAGGCCTCGGCTATAACTTTCCCCTCATACACTACGACTGCCCCAATAGGCACTTCGTCAAGCTTTTCTGCCTTTCGAGCCTGCTTCAATGCTAGTTCCATGTATTCTGCATCAGTCATACACCCTATTATATGTTATCCTATCGTGCCGTAACGCTTGTTTGTCCGCTTCGCCTAAAAGACACCTTAGCTAGAACTTTGGACGCCAAGGCTCGAAAAGCGGGGCAAAAAAGCGCACTATATGCGGAGGAATGGCCGAGTGGCTGAAGGCGGCAGTCTTGAAAACTGTTGTACCGCGAGGTACCGTGGGTTCAAATCCTACTTCCTCCGCCAGACTATGATGCGACCCCTGAACGAACATGTTGCAAGTTGTTCGCACTTGCAACTATGCACGTTCGGCCTCCCCGATACCGAAGTTAGCCATGGGCTTAAAACACGCAATCTATGTAGAGAAAGGCGCCTCCGTGAGGAAGACGCCTTTTGTATTGCGGGATAATTATAGCTTGCGGCTTAGTTTTCTGCTATTGAATCGGCAACCAATTTGCCGGACGTAACCGCCCAGCCGTTGTTTGCACCAGAAGGAGAGTTGGAACCCATTACCCCTCCGACTACCTCACCGGCTGCATACAAACCCTCTATTGCCTGACCCTTGTTATTCATCACTTGAAGCCGCTCATTTACCACAAGGCCACCCATCGTAGTTGCATAGCGAGGCTTTTGCTCGATGAGATAATAAGGACCCACACCGATCTTCATACCCAAGTAATCGCCGCTGCGGCCAAATTCATCTTCACCTTTTTCAACACCTTCATTATAGGCGTCGATAGTTGCTTGCAGGATGACTGGTTCCATTCCGAGTGTTTTAGCTAATTCCTCAACCGTCTCGCCATGAGCGAAGATGGGGTTTTCCGAGCCATTAGCCTCTAAATAACCATCAACCGCTTTTTGGCTGAAGCCCGTATCGGTCAACTTCTCACGCCACACGTCGAAATTTTCTTGATCCATTAGAAGGTACAGCATGGCGCCTGTCTGCTGAAGTTCTACTTCGAGGATGTCGTGGTTGCTTGCCTTTTCGTTTACTACGCGCTCACCTTCAGCGTTTACGAGAATAGCACTCATCGGCCATACTTTAAGGTTACCGTCGATAGTTGATTTTGCACGACCAAGAGAGGTCTCGACCCCGTTGGGATACAACTTTGCATATTCAATCATGCGGGTTGCAGCATCTATGCCCTCGGCTGTTGCCATGGTTAGGCCATCGCCAGTAGAAGACATGAGGCCATAGTACAATGCGTTCTGTAGTTCTTCGGTAAGGTATTCATCGGCATTTCCGTAGCCGCCTGTTGCCATGACCACCGACTCTGCCTTGAGGTTGTAGACAGTTCCATTTTGGGCTCTTGCTGTAACGCCCACTACTTTGCCGTCATCGACAATAAGCTCTTCAGCTGTAGTGCTTAAAAGCACCTCAGCACCTGAATCGACCATAGCTTGACGGAACGACTCCGTAGCACCAGCGCCGCCGCCTTCGTAGGCAAGTTCACGATCCACGCTGTATTCAGCAAGGTCATGAAGGCCCTCTGCATACTGCACGCCCACGTATTCATTCAGCCAATCGGTCGTAGCCCCTATGTTGCTGGCATACATATCGATGAGTTCAGGAACGCAGATATCTTCTCCATTTTTTTGAAAATCGGAAACCATCAAGTCGACAGAATCATCGGTAACTCCCTCTTCGACCTGTAGCTTTCTTCCAGATACAACTTGATTGCCTCCGCTTACGGAAAGCGTTCCACCCAAACGAGCCGTCTTCTCTACCAGGATTACATCTTTCGCAAGCTCCTGCAAGCGGATAGTGGCCGACATGCCTGAACCGCCTCCACCGATTACGATTACATCAGCTTCCATGTCAATGGTTTCGCTTGATTGAGACTGGGCTGGGGCCTTCTCGAGAGCACTGAGATCGCCGCCTGCCTGAGTAACTGCATCGGCAATAGCAGCCTTGACCCCGAAGCTCGTAAGGGTAGCCCCCGAAACGGTATCAACACCGAGACTTTGGTATTCTACTACAGCCTCAGGCAGCGTGTCGAAGGCAATTTCCGAAATGGTGGGCGTTTCCGATTCGGATACTATTTCTATCTTGGTAATCGCATCCTCGCTGAAGCTTACTTCGACGACTATGTCCCCGCCGTTTCCTGAGCCGACACCGGTGTAGGTACCCGGAGTGTAGCTCTGTGTCTGAGCCTCATTGCCTCCTGAGCTACCATCGTTTTGTGTGGCGGGTGCACAGGACGCCAATCCGGCAATGAAAAGGGTTGCGATCAAAAACAATGCCCCCAGCTTTGAAAATCCTACGGCCTGCTTCCTCTTCCATCCTACTTCCCTTGTACCTCTCTTTTTGCAGTACATTCTTACCTCCTAGATCTCTTTTCCTGATACATGATTCGAATTTCTTTTTTGCGCCCAAAAGCTCGTTCAATATGTTCAAAATACCTGCACATATGGTAAAAAGTACTCTCCGAATATGCTGCACCCCAAACGGGTCTATTGCATACCTGACCTCTTCTTTTGCGTATCCGAAACGGGTCTATTTTCTAAATTCTCCCTGCCTGAATATTTTTTATAACAAAACCGAGCATACGGAAAACGTGAGTTTCTGAGCGAACACACCAGGGGAAAATGGCGATACAAGAAGCAATCCAAACTTGAAGCTGGTACAATCGGAGCCACAAAAACGCGAGAAAGCAAAGTATGAGTTTCCTGAAA
>CAYFQW010000022.1:0-12488 GCA_964345475.1 uncultured Raoultibacter sp. | reverse complement strand
AAGTCAAAATACGAGACTGAAAGTCACCGGGAGGTGACGATGTTTAGGATACGAGGAAAACATGGAACAGAAAAAAGGAAATGAGAGATTCGGCCTTTCTCGCAGGTCTTTTCTAAAGGGAGGATTAGCTATAGGCGGAGTCGCTAGCTTAGGGGTACTGCCCTTAACTTCGTGTTCTCAGGCGCCGTCGGGAACGGAAAAACCAGCAGATGCCGGTGATAAACCAGCCGAAAATCCAAACCCAGGCACAGCAGTAGACTGGCTTGGCCAGGAGCCAGAAATAAGCGATTCGGATGTGAGCGAAACCCTCGAAACGGATATCCTTGTCGTGGGGGCGGGTATGGCAGGTACGTTCGCCGCATGCCACGCAGCAGAAGCAGGTGCTTCGGTGCTCCTGATTGAGGCACAGGAGAATGGGCACGGAATTAGAAGTTCTTCCATAGCAGCTGTCGGAAGTCGCTACCAAATAGCGCAGGGTGTCGAGATAAACAAAGAAGACATCGTGAACGATTTCGTAAACTACGCCCTCAATATC
Source organism: uncultured Raoultibacter sp. (assembly GCA_964345475.1). Classification (GTDB taxonomy): domain Bacteria; phylum Actinomycetota; class Coriobacteriia; order Coriobacteriales; family Eggerthellaceae; genus WRIS01. Next base: position 11,953 of record CAYFQW010000022.1, on the reverse strand, counting down.
TGCGACATCAACCTGATTAGAGATTGGGTTGATAATAGTGCCGAGGCAGTCGACTGGCTGGGAGACATACTGGAGGCTAATGATTTCGGATACTTGCTTGAGTGGAATATGCCCCCCAAAGGAAGATACGCTGATTGGCCGACTGGGCATGGTTTGATTACCCCCGAGGGGACTGTTGCAAAGGAGATCGAAGTCCAAGCTGTCATGATACATCACTTTGAAGCAGCTGGTGGTCAATATAGGAACCTAACTCCTATGAAAAAACTCATACAGGAAAACGGGGCCATTGTAGGTGCCTATGCGGAAAACGAAGACGGCGATATTATTAGAATAAACGCCTCGAAAGCTGTTGTCGTGGCGACTGGTGGCTATGTGAATAATCAGGAGATGTACGAAGCGAGGCAAGCCGGTCTCGAGAAAAGCTTTGTTGGCCCCCTTAATACGGGCACGATATTCGGAGATGGCATTAAAGCCTGCCTTTGGGCAGGTGCCCATCTTGATGACTTCCCAACCACCATGGTCTTTGACCGCGGAGTTGTCAGGCCCGAAGAAGAGCTTGGCTTCGGTTTCGGCGGACAAGAATTTGTTCACTTCATTTTTGCCACGCAACCCTTCCTCAAAGTCGATAAAACAGGCAGGAGGCTCACTAACGAAGCTTCTCCCTATGACTACATCCTGCACGCAGCAAAGAACTCTCCCGGCAGAGCCTGGTACTCTATTTGGGATTCTGGCTGGGAGAAAGATGTAGTACGCTTCCACACTATCGGTTGCTCGACTATGCTCGATCGCGAAGGCGGAAACGCCCTATACTCTCCTCGCATCGAAGGCACCCAGGCACAGATAGAGGATATGGTGGAATCTGGCCACTGCATCAAGGCCGATACACTCGAAGAGCTGGCGGCAGGACTCCTTATCGAAGATGTCGAACTGTTTAAAGCGGAGGTAGAGGCATACAATCATGCATTTGAGGCGCAATACGATGAACGTTTCGGAAAAGACCCCTACCGTCTTTCTTCCATCAATGAGCCTCCCTTCTATGGTGTAAAAGTTGGAGGCGAGCCTTTGTGTACCCTCGATGGAATAGTCATAAACGATCAATACCAAGCCTTGGATGATGAGAATAGACCGATTCCTGGGCTTTATCTCCTCGGCAATGACTCAGGATGTTACTACAATCACACCTATCCAAATCTCGCTGCTGGCGCGAACGCAGGAAGATGTGCAGCATCGGGAATGATTTTGGGGCGTCGTTTGGCTAGTATCTAAAACGTATTTTGTGCTCGAGTTTTCAAAGGCCAGGCATTTTGGCGTACATGCACCAAAATGCCGCAAGGGAGCTTTTTCAAGCTCCCTTGCTTACAACATTTTACATCCTACAAGAATCTTTCATAACAAAGCTGTCGAGCTTTAGGTATTCTTTCTTCCTGCTGAAGCGCATCTTCTGCTAGCTTGTCGTGCTAGCGTTGTTTCTTATGGAATATTTATTTCATATTTTGCCAAGTCGTCCCAAGTGTCGGCCTCATCAACTGTTATAAATCCTTCCACATTTACAAGCGATTCGATGCCTTCTCCAATATCACTGCTGCTGAAGGACAGAACAGTCTCAACATATTTACCAGGCTGGACGGTTGCACTGAACCACGGGCTTACCATTTTGCCGTTAACTGAGAAGGAACCCCAATCGTAGCTCACATAGATGGCTACATCGGTATTATTAACGATAGTCATTTCATATCCTGGATCGGATCCCCAGTCGAGGGTTTTGCCGGTTATAGTAATGGTGCAAATATCATCATCGGCAACAACAAGGTTCATTGATTCGCCATCTGATGCATCGCTGTCTTTGCTTTTGTTATCATCCTTTGTTGCGTCTTTAGACTCATCTTTTGTTGTGTCCTTAGACTCGTCGTCTTTGGAAGCGTCATCCTTTGATGTGGTGGCTGCAGCTTTATCTGATTTGACAAAATTCATTGTCATGCCATCAGAGCTTAACTTAAGCGTTCCGTCCACAATTTTCATTTCTACGGTATCGCCTTCGATGGTTAAGCTTGCCGTAGAGGCGTCTTTTGCTGCCCAGGTTCCTTCTACAGATTCATCCACGATGACAAAAAGAGCTGTCTTGTCTTCCTTTAAGGTAATCTCTTGGGTAAAGCCCATCTCCTCCAACATGGCAATGTCTGCCTCGCTTGCGGCATAATCGTCTTCACCATCGATAGAAATCAGCTTCCATGTGCCGATAAAGTTCTTCTCTGCGTCAGCTCCACCGCCACCTCCTCCACAGGCGACCAGGGCTAAACTACTAGCTAAAATAATTCCAATCAGTAACAGTAATCTCTTTTTCATAACGTCCTCCTTCTCCCTTCATTTTTTATAAAAACTTTTACCTGTCATTACGGTCGCTTATTGCCGCAGCCTTGACAGAAGTTTCCCGTGTTACTTGTGCCGCAAGAGCAGGTCCATCCTTCGCTCTCAGGCCGTTTCCCGCCACAGTTCTGACAGAAATTTCCTGTGTTTTGAGTACCACAAGAACAGACCCAGGAAGCTTCGCCTCCCTGCTGGCCAGACACTGCGCTGCCAGCAACTGCTCCAGCTGCAAAGCCTCCTCCTGGCGCAGCTCCAGAATCTTGGTATTGCTGCTGCGGTGCGCCCTGGTATTGCTGTTGCTGCTGGGGTGCGCCTTGATACTGTTGTTGCTGCTGTGGTGCGCCTTGATATTGTTGGGGTGCGCCTTGAGGCTGCTGCTGACCCACCTGATACAGTCCTTGAGCATTCATACCGCCAATGGCGTTCGCCATTCCCATACCCATGAAACCCATCATTGCTCCGCCTTCGTTAGAGGCGGCTGCACGCATAGCATCACTTTGTGCCGCGGCTATGTTGGCGGCAGCCATAGTGGGATCGCGCATTACAGCGGCTTTTTGGAGCTGCTTAATCATGTCTTCGTCTTCTTGAGATGCGGCGATTGAGTTCACACCAAAGGAAGCTACTGCTATACCACGGAGCTCAGACCAATCAGCCGACAAGACCTCATTCAATATTGCAGCAAGCTCGGAAGTATGGCCAGGTATTGCGCTATACCGAATGCCCATTTCTGATATGCGGGCAAAGGCTGGCTGCAGGGCCGTTAAAAGCTCACTTTTCAACTGGCTGTCTATGAGATCGCGTGTATAAACATCGGCGATATTGCCAGAAACATTTTTGTAAAACAAAAGCGGGTCGACCAGCTTATAGGAATACTCGCCATTGCAGCGTACGGCAATATCCACATCGAGACCGATGTTGTTGTCGACCACACGAAACGGTACAGGGCTTGCAGTGCCGTACTTATTGCCAATAATCTCTTTTGTATTGAAGTAATATACCCGTTGGTCTTTTCCAGGATCGCCGCCAAAGGTAAAACGCTTTCCTAGTTGCTCGAAGGAACGCTTAATGCCCTCGCCCAAATTACCGTAGAATATGCTCGGCTCCGTGGAGACATCGTATACAAACTCACCGGGCTCAACACATACTTCTACGACAGCGCCTGACTCGACAATCATCATGCACTGGCCTTCGTTTACGGCAATGATGGAGCCGTCCGAAATAATATTTTCCTCACCTTTTACGTTTGAGCTGCGCCCTGTAACACGCTTGCTCCCCTTAGCTGCCAGCGTATTGGCATCAAGGGCCTCGCAATAGAAAAACTCTCGCCACTGGTCGGCGAGCACGCCGCCTAAGGCACCTGCACCTGCTTTAAGAAGTCCCATGTAACCACCTTTCCTTTCAGGCCCTGTCGCTCACAACGCTTGGCTCAAGCCTTGAGCCTCGTTCTTTTTGTCGTACGAAAATCATCTTTACTATCACGTAGATAAAAGCTTTCTTTCTGCAGGTAAACGCCTGCTTCTTTACTCTCAACAGCCGTCTTCATCTGCCCATAGAAAATGAAGCATACGATGCCCGCGATAACGGCAGGAATCACTGTCATCCAGGCTATTTTCCCGCCAAGGCTTGCGTCCTGCATAAGCCCAAATCCGAATACGATGGCAGCAAACACAGCAGCTGCCAAGGCGAATATCCCAAAAAACCAGGCTGCCACTTTTGCTTTTGAAACGGGGAGGTTTCCTATGAGCTTGCCCGATTGGCCGTTCATGGCAAAAAGGAAACTCTCGTCGTTCCATTGCGTAGTAAGCATCCAGACCGGAAAGAGCGCATAGAGGGCGTCCTTCCACTGCACATCCACCTCGCTGTGGGTGCAAGATACCGTCCCATAACCGCTCACCGTGTCTGCCAAAGCTTGCTCTACACTGCTTTCAACGCGCTTCTCTGCACGACTTCGACATTCATCCACGTTCTCGTCATAACGGCTTGCGAGAAAACCAGGGAGGTATGCTACCGAGTAGGGTCTCAACTCTTCGTAATTGAAAGGCTCTATAGCATCCATATGCGCGTCTGGCATTCTTGACGAGCCATCTACCGGGATGCGCTCGAAATCCATAGAACCGCTTCGATAGACGTCGTAGTAATCTGTCTCGGTAATTTGATAGTCGCCTTGCTTGAATACACGGGTATCCTTAGCTTCGTACCAGGCTTTTCCCGATGCTTGAGCGTTATAGAGCCAGAAGGGCACATACACGCCTTGTATTTCTTGAATCTTGCTCTGACCGACAAACTCCTTCGGAAGGAATTTCTTTCCCTTATAGTGCTCTTCGAGGGCTTTCGTCGCTGCATCGCGCTCGAGCTTGAAGGGGATAATGAGGTCGGGCTTGAAGTCTTCCGCCAAAATACCCGGGACGACTGCTGGATTTCCGCAGTAAGGGCAGTTGGAAATAGCAGTCACGCCATCGTACACAAGCTGGGCTCCGCAGGATGAGCATGTGTAAGCATCAGTTACGCCATCGGTCGCGAGGCCAGCTCGAGCATCAGCTTGCTGCTGCCGTGCAGCATAGGCTTCCTCAACAGCCTCTGGAGCAAACGACGAATCACAATGATCGCACGTCAATACACCGCGACTGCTATCAAAACGCAGCGGGCCACCGCAGGATAGACATTGATAGTTGGTGGTTTCAAGCGCCATGGTAGCTATACCCCCATTGCTCCGCCGCAGTACTCGCAGCGTCCACTCGCATCGGGTATAGTCGTGGCTCCACAAGCGGGACAGACGTGTGCCGTTTTTGGAGTCTTTGCTGCTGCGGCAGTATCACGGACATCTTGACGAACATCAGTCAGTGCTTTGCGAATTTCAGCTGCCTGCCGCTCAGCCTCGTTAAACTCTACCGAGCCTTGGCGCTCGATACGGTAATCGTTCACCTTAAATGTTATCTCGTCAAAATAAGGAGCATTGACATGAATGGTTAGGTACACGTCATAATCAATGTCGTAGCGCGGGGGGTTATAGCTCACCATAGACCCGTCCGAAGATTTTCTTCTAATTTCGGTCCTTAGTTCCCGTATTTCAGTGTCACAGCCAGTTACTTGTGAAAAATTCATCACATCGGGGTTGGCTTCACGCCAGCGATTTGCTGAAGTAACCAAAAACTTCTGTGCATCCTCATCAAGGAGTACCTTTGTAGTTCCTCCGAGGGTGCGTGTAACATTAAATGACTCGACGTCTGCCTTATTAGCCTCGCGATAGTCAAGCTGCTCGCGGATTTGATCGACGGTGCTGTGCCGCCTTTCACTAAAATACGGTGAAAGCTGGGATGAGCACTCCTTGCACAAAACTCCGTCATCCAACTTACGTTTCCCTAAAAGCCCAATTTTACCGTTACAGATACTGCAGGATTTTTTGTCGAACACACCGCCAAATAAAGCCATGGCCTATACCTCCCCTTCTCTCCCTGTTATACACAAATCTGCATACATTTCTTTTTTAAGAATAGAATGCGATCAAAATGGCCTGAAGGGAACTACCCTACGGCCTGAAAAAGGGGGGAGAATACAACCAGACGGCTCACTTTTCTTGACCGGTGAGAGAATATTACTCAGCTTGAGGAGAGGGCAGGTTTATGGAGCATACTGCAACGGCGTACAGGGTTGCAAACAGCTAGTTCTCATCGTCCATTTTTGGGACAATATTACCGTTGGCAACAGCATGAACGGCAAGGCGTAAGATATTGTCATAGCCCGTTTTTGCAAGGATTTCTGATATATGCCTCTTGACAGTGCCTTCACTGAGAAAGAGCTCGGCGGCAATTTCTTTCCTCGTCTTTGTTTTGCACACCAGACGCAATATATCCATCTCGATATCGCTTAGGGCGGCAGCATCTGAAAAAATGCTGGGCATTTCCTGGGGAAAGGTGGAGTAGCCATCCATCGTTGAGCGGATAACACCCATCAGCTCGTCTGTGCTCACGTTCTTATATACGAAACTATCTACTTTCGCCTTTCTTGCCTGCTCCACGAAGGTGAGCTCGGGCATCCCCGTCATAATGACCACCTTCACATCAGCGTAAGCCTCTTTAATTCTTCGAGCAGCCACAATACCGCTCGAGTCATTTTCTGTACATACGTCCATGAGGACAAGGTCGGCTTTGTTCTTTTCAATAGATTCAAGCGCCTCTGCAGCATCGGCTATCTTCTCTATGACGCGCATATCCTTTTGGAGATCAATCGCTGTTGCAAGAGATTCGCGGAGCATCGTTTGATCTTCAACGATCATGATACGTATCATGCTGTGCCTCCTTTTCGTGTGGCAACTGTACCTGAATGGTAAAGGGCGGTCCTGTTTGATACGAGAAGCTAGCCCCAATGCGTTGCGCCGCATAGCGCATGCCAGGCAGGCCCTTGCCTTCCGATATACGCTCTTCGAACACGAGTCCATCGCTTGTTATTTCAAGAATGATACCATCATCCAAGTCTTTGATGCACACTGAAACGAGGGACGCTTGTCCGTGTTTGACCGCATTAGTCGTGGCCTCACGGATAACATCAACGAACACGGAAGCTGCTGTGGCGTCGCGGGGAAGCTCGCCCTGAAAAGAAAAATCGACTCCTACGAGCAAGAAAGCTTCTACGATGGCAGCTAGCTCGGTTTCAGGATCTGAAGATTCGTACACGACTAAATCGTCAAGAATCGTATTGAGAAGCATCCTCACTTCTTCGAGGGATTCGTCTGAAACCCCTCCATCTTCAAGATAGCGATGGAAGATGGAGAGCCTTTGGCCGATGATGTCATGCACACGCGATCTCATGCGCAGCAACACCTCGTTTTCAGCAGTTTCCTGCAAGTCTTCCAAAGATTCCTGCAGCTCTTCTCCGGCCTTCTCGAGAAAATAGTTTGTTCGTTCGATATCGAAGTTAAGATGCTCTTCCTCGGTAACGTCGAGCGCGAACATTTGCCAGAAACGACGCCTATGAAACACGGAGCTCTTCATAGTGAACAGGCGTATTTCTGTATGGGATATGCGAAGTCTTATCCCTTCGGGCAAAATGGCATCCGGCGCATAGCCCAAACTCGCCTTATGTTGGAGAGAGTTCCAGAGAGAGCGCGCGTCGGCAAGATCGGTCGGAAGACCGAGCTGTAAGAGGGCAGATCGCATCGCGTCATTCATAAGAAGTACGCGTCCACCTTCATGGGCATAGAGTAGGCCCTCGGGTAGTGCGTTAAGCGCCTCGACTATGGAAAGGCGTGATACCAGAATTGTTTGACGGCGAATGTCGTATATAAGGGTTGCAATGCCCCTAACGAGAAAAACGAAGGCGTCGAGAATAAGCACCAACCACCACAAATCCCCTAAGAGATGCAGAAAGGGTGGAGTTGATAGGATGAGCACGAGCACATGGGACACCATGGTCAAACGCCGAAGTCGAATGCAGATGAATATCCCGAAGATGGCTATTCCTGCGTGTATCCAGAGAAGCGCTGCGACAGGAACGGACGCAAACCTCAGATCCAAAAAAGGCATTCCGAAGCCTCCCAGTGCCGCCTGGGCTACAATGGCTGAAAGAACAATATGGATGAACAGCAAGGCTTCATAGCTAACGACCACCCATATTGGCTGTGTTCCTTTTTGCAAGATTGTAAAAGAAATATGAAGGGCCTGCATAACAGCTAAAAGATAAAAAAGTATCAAGAGGGGTACGAGCGCACCTATATTGATAACAGATACAGATGCCATTACAATTCCTCTCGCGATGCTATAACGACGAGACTCGTCCGGCAATCCTCATCCTCTAAGCGAAAGGCCACATTTCTTTGCTCGAGTGTTTTGCGTAAGTCTGCCATACGCTGACTACAACCGCCCTGGCTTTGCACCGTCTTTTCCATGACGGCGTTCATCTCCACCTGCGATGAGTCCTTTTCATGGATATAAAACATCAGCGTTGGGCTCTCGTAAAAAAGGCTTTCGAGCGCGAAATCGTAGAGGCAATCGTACAGTATGCTTGCAGTCGTCGAGGGAAGAGTCTTTTCGACTTCGACAATTGCCGCGCAATCGACACCTGCGGCACGCAAGTCAGCCGAAGTTTCGTTCACAATAAGCTGGAGCCTCTCACGGTCGAACTCAGGATCACTTTTTCTATCAAGCACCAGGCTCCCCTTGCGCTTGCAGTAGGCGACGAGCAGCTTCACCATGACAAGTTGGGCCTTGCGTTGCGCCGCGCCTTCCTCGTCCTCTGCAGAAGGAAGCGTTTCCAAGAGATCTCTGATGCGGACGGTAGCCGCCTTTAAAGAAGAGTCGAGCTCATCGAAAAGTTCTCCCTCGACCTTCTGCCTGTAGAGGCGTCCCTGCACCTCCCGACCCCCTTCGAGCATAAGGTTTCTGCGGCGCAGGGCATCTCTTTTCAGTTCAAGCTGCTTGCGCCGCTCAATAATGCCCGAAACTTCATTAGTGTATAAAACGGCCCCACCTGCAATAGATAACATCCTGAAGAGGGTGTCCTCCTTACCTTCCTCTCTGAAGGAAGCGGATTCCTCCCCATGGCTGAAAGCCTCTTTTGCCATAGCCCGCACCTCGGGCGTAAGAGACCCAGAATAATCGGTGGAGAAAACGACCTGGTAATCGTGACTGAGGATCTTCATATCAAAGGGAAGTTTCTTAAAAGCCTCCCCGTACCTACCATACGAGGGGAGCAGGCCAAGATCGAGGCAGGCCTCAAGCGCTACCGCCACAATAAGACTAAAAGTAAGTGCGAAGTTGCTGGAAACGACGCCTCCTACGCGCAAGGCATAAAAAACTCCGTAGGTGATACCAAGTATGGCGATAGCGAGCAAAGGAAGGAATGCACTGCGAAGTTGCTTGTGTGCAGCAACAAACAGGGTTGCAAAGGTGGTGAAAAACTGCAGCAAACACCAGGCGAATACAAGCCAGTACCCTGGTGCGTAGGTGTAATTCTGCTGCCAGTGTGGGTCATCGAAGCTGAAAACAAACACCCCTTGGTGGATATTGTTGCTTAAGACGAAAAGGAGCAACAGGACGTCGAAGACTACCACCACCGCCTTCAAGCCGCGGACACCTGACATCTGGTCGAGCGTAGCTGCACGCAAAGCGCTGAACAGACAGAGGGTGGGAGTAAAAAGAATGGGAACATAATAAAAGTACCAGCCCATACTCGTTAAAAAATCGTTATGTATGGAATACTTCACGATCACATTCAGGAGCCAGAGGGAAAGCAGCGTGGCGATGGCTACAAGGTATCTTTTGATGACTGCGTCTGAGCAGCGCAGGTAAACTGAAAAACCCCAGACTGCAATCAAAGATCCTGCCAGGATCATTTTGACCGTAGAGTTTATACTACCCGCACGATGCTGAGAGTAGTCGGGCGTCCCCAGACCAGAGAAATGCTGCATAACGACGAGGATTACAATGAGAAGGGCAGCACCTATAAGAGCATAGGCAAAGCTACGCTTTCGCAGTGATTCAGTCGAGGAGCCATGCCTCTTTTTCTTTGAGATAGCTGCCTCCCTCCGCCTTCCCTTCGTATTTCAATAATGGCCTATTATCTAAATGAAGGCAAGCTCGAAACGGCGTAAAACGAAGGGGCGGTATTCTGCTACACTAAGAGCATTCTTATCGCGTAAGACGAGTGAATGAAACAACCCTGTGCAGAAAGTTGAAGCGTCGATGACTGAAAGTAAGGATAGAGAAAACCGTGCTGTTCGTCTTACCGAACTGACAGACAAAGGTGGTTGAGCAGCAAAGTGGGGTCCGGGAGACCTCAAAACCATTCTGAATAGTTTGGGCGAAGAGGGCTTCAGTGACGAGGCCGACTTGACCGATGAGGTGCTGCTCGGATTTGAGACGAGCGATGACGCCGCCCTTTTCAAGCTCGATGACGAGCGTGTAGCCGTGCTCACGCTCGATTTCCTGACACCCGTAGTGGACAATCCCTTCGAATTCGGCCGCATCGCAGCAGCAAATGCCTTGAGCGATATCTATGCCATGGGTGCCCGGCCCTTAGTTGCCTTGAATATACTGACTCTCAGCTGTTCGTTGGGTACCGAGATTGCTGCAGAAATTCTCAAAGGAGGCGCTTCGGCCGTACGGGAGGCAGGAGCCTTCATCGTGGGAGGGCATACCGTTGATGACGATGAGCCCAAGTACGGGCTTTCGGTATTCGGGACAAGCCACCCCGACCGCATCCTACGCAATAGCGGCGCTCAGGCAGGAGACCTTCTGTATCTGAGCAAACCTTTGGGAACCGGCATTATGGGATCTGCCTACCGTGCAGGCCTTGAAGACGAAGAGGGCTTTCGTCCTGCCATCGAATCGATGATGGAACTGAACGCCAAGATGGCGGACATCATGCAGGACGCAGGCGCCCATGCTGCTACCGATATCACCGGCTTCGGCTTGGCAGGCCATCTCCATGAAATGATGGAAGCAAGCGGTACGCAAGCCGTTTTAAACTGGGATGAGGTCCCCCGCTTTCCTGGCGTGGATGAGTACTCACGCCAATATTGCCGTCCTGCGCGCTCTTTCACTATTGAAGATTATGTCGAGCCCTTCATAGAAAGAGGCGACACAGACGCCGACAGCTTCGACACCATGATGGGTATCTTATGTGATCCTCAGACGAGCGGTGGCTTGCTTATCGCCCTACCACCTGACCAGGCGCCTTTCTTCGAAGAGCAATGCCTCTCACGCGCAGGAAAAGAGCTTCGCCCTATCGGAATCGTTGAAGAGGGAGCGTCAGGACGTATCAGCTTCGGCTCCCATCCACCGACTTTCACCTTGTAGAAAAATAAAGCTCTGGAAGTACGAAGCTTTTCTTCTATAGGGTTATGGGGTCCTTTAACTACAGATATATGACTTTAGCGACTTCCTGCATACTGCTAAGGATGTCGTACATATTGCTGACAGTTCCTGTTGCAAGGTTCGATTTCACGCCGAAGTAATCAAGGCAGGTGCCACAAACTAAAACCTCACAGCCCTTTTCTTGAAGCTTCTCAAGCGACTCAACGATTTGTTCGTCGGCCAGATTGTCATCATCTCCCGCAACAAGGCTTACCCCGCCATTCATAAAGAGTACGTAGTCAGGACAGCTTTCCTGTTCGGCAAGAGTGAAGAAGGCCATGCGAAGGAGGTTTTTACCAAGCTCCTCAGAGCCGCTACCAAGTGAGTTGGAGCCAACAAAGACGGCAAGCCCTTTATCGTGAGTTCCCGCCTCAGAAATTAGAGCCTCAGCTACATTTGCTGTAGCACGAGAAGCTGCCTCCGAGCTTTCAGAAGCCTGTGCCTGACCCGCGGCACCTGCTTGTTGTGCCTTCTTGTCCTCTTTCAAAAAGACTGCAAAGCCGCCTTCAATATCCTGCGTCTCCACCAGAAAGCTCGAGCGTCGCCCGAGGCGCGAAACGTTCTCGACGGCGGTTTCGTTATCCACCCGTACCTCAAGTTCCTTGGCCCCTTCGTCGATGCCTTTTTTTGCAAGCATCAGTGGCATGGGACATTTTTTCCCAAACGCGTCTATTATCATATTTTCCTTTTCCTTTCCCTGCACGCCGTAGCATGCTTGTTGTCACATTTCTTTCTCTTGA
>CAYFQW010000021.1:0-13842 GCA_964345475.1 uncultured Raoultibacter sp. | reverse complement strand
GCATCGCAACGCTCCCCCATGCGGCAACAGGACGTCTTTGGGCTAAGCCGTTGAAGTCGGAGACGCGTGGTCCTTCTTCCGCGCTCACGAACATGATACCCATGCTTGCAATCGCGTACACACCCACATACAGGACCGAGGCAAGCATGCCCGCCTCCGAAACAACAACTACTCCGAGCAAAAGATATCCGGCATGGGCTATGCCGGAATATGCCATAAGCCTGCGCAGGTCGCTTTGGAGCAGCGCTCCGAGGTTTCCAACAATCATCGAGGCTGCGGCAACGGCACCAACAACGAAAGGCAATTCGGGAAATCCCGCGCTAACGGCGTCAAGCAAGCGAACGATAGCTATTGTTCCGGCAACTTTCGGCACGGTTGAAATGAAGGCTATTATCCACGGGCTTGCGCCTTCGTAGGCATCGGGAGCCCAGAAGTGAAAAGGAGTCGCTGAAACTTTCGCAAAAAGCCCCACCAACACAAGGCTTATCGTAAACACGCTTACCATGCCGCCACCGGCAAGGGAGAGGCCCTCATAGAAGGTCGTCCCCGAAAGCCCGTACAAATACGAGAAACCAAACATGGTGAGCAAGGTGGTGAGCATCGAAAAGAGGAAATACTTGAGGGCACCTTCCAAGTTGCGGATGTCGCCTCTTTTATAGCCAAGCAAGACATAGGCGGGCAACGTAGAAAGCTCTAAGGAAACGATAACGGTAATCATTTCACGTGCCTCAGCAAGAAACAGGGCCCCTATGGCCGTGAAGAGCACCAGTGAAATTGCCTCACGGCTTGGCTCCTTCGTGCCACCGGAAGTCCAGAGCAGCCAAATAACGACGAGAACAAGTACGATGATGTGCGTCAGGCGAGCAAGCTCATCAAAAACCAATCGCTCGCCAAAAGGCCCAGAGACGTTAAGCGGAAGAAATAAGATGAACACAGCTGCCGCAGCAGCGCATATGGCGCCCAGCCAAGCGGCGGTCTTTTCGCTATACGAACGATGCCCGGCAAACAGTGCTTGCAAAGCACCGATAAGCAGCAGCGCCTGGGGAATTATAAGCTCATAGCCTAACACTTAGACCTCCATCATTTGTAAAAGCAGCTGGGCACTCGGGTCAACAACATTGAGCAAGAGATTCCAATAAACGCCCATGGCCACAATCAAAACCACCAGAGCAATAACGGCAAGTATTTCTCGAGGGAAGATTGAAGGGATATGCTTCAGGCTATCCGATACCTGCCCAAAGGCTACGTCCTTGAGCAGGGCCAGCATGTAAACCGCGCTCAGCAAAACGCCGCAAAGGGCAAGAATGGCCATCCACCACGGCAGGCTAGAGCTCCAGGCCGCCAACAAAGTGAGGAATTCGCCAACAAAACCCGAGAGTCCGGGAATACCCATAGAGGCAACGGAGGCAAACACAAGCAGGCCGCCTATAACCGGTTCTGCCTTCCAGAGCCCCGATATCTTCGACCTTTCGCGCGTATGCGCGCGGTCGTATATCATGCCGATAAGCAAGAAGAGCAAGGCAGATATAAGCCCGTGGCTGAAGCCCACCGCCAAAGCAGCATCGACGCCGATAACTGACACAGTTGACAGGGCCAACATCGCAAAGCCCATATGAGACACAGAAGAGTACGCAACAAGCTTTTTGATATCGCTCTGTGCAAAAGCGGCAATAGCTCCATAGATGATAGAGATAAGGGCAAGCACGGCCACAACCCAGCTCCACTCTATGAAGGCGGCGGGCAGCATAGGCATAGAGATGCGTATGAATCCATAGAGGCCCATTTTCAATAGAACACCGGCCAATATGGCAGAAATTGCCGTCGACGCTTCAACGTGGGCATCTGGCAGCCAGGTGTGCAGAGGCCATATAGGCACCTTAACTGCAAAGCCGAGGAAGAACAGGAAGAACAATCCCGTTTGCAATTCAAAGGAAAGCTTCGGGGCCTCCTGAACAACAACCGCCATATCGAAACTGCCCACGTTCAAGTACAGCACCACGATGCCGATAAGCATAAACACTGAACCGAGGAAGGTGTATAAGAAAAACTTGAGCGCTGCATAACTGCGCCGGGGGCCTCCCCACTGGGAGATAAGAAAATACATGGGGATAAGAACAAGCTCCCAGAAAAGATAAAACAGGATGAGGTCGGAGGCGAGGAAAACTCCGTTCATTCCTACTTCGAGCAGCAAGAGCATGGCGAAGAAGAAGCGCGGCTTCGATTCGAGCCTCCACGATATGATTATTGCAATAAACACGAGCAGCACTGATAAAACAAGCAGGGGCAGGGAAATCCCGTCTACAGCGAGCGAATAGGAAATTCCCAATTGCGGCATCCAGACATACTGCTCAACAAACTGGGCACTGCCGCTGAAATCAAAGGAGAAGGTAAGCCCTATAACTAAGAGCAGGTCGAGGCCGGCAACGAACAGCGCTATGAACTTCGCCGCGGTCTCATACTTTTTAGGGAGCGCTGCACAAAGTGCTGTTCCTATGAGCGGAAGAAATACAATAAGACTGAGCATCATCGTGTACTCCTTAGCCCTGGCTCTTGCTGATTACGAAAAATACGAGGTTGATTCCTACGACAAAAACAACCGCCGCCAATACCGCCAAGCTTTGATAGCTTTGGAGCTTCCCGTTTTGAATTTTCCGAACGCAGGAACCTGCCCAAGTGCTCAAGGAAGCAGCTCCGTTTACTATGCCATCAATTCCCACGTGGTCGAACTGAGAGAGTTTTTCTGAAAAACTGAAAAAGGGATGAACAAGTAGCTGGTGATACGCCGCATCAAAATAGAGCTTGTGTTCAAGCGCAACAATAAAGAAATTCTTTTGCCTTTCGTCTTTGGCATCGCGGGCTAGCTGCGGGCTCCGTCTACCATAGCGCCACCAGGCAAGGGCAAAGCCGAGCCCTACCACGGCAAAAGATATCGCAACAAGCCCCGCGCTTGGCCATTGACCCTCGTAGCCCATAAAGCGCATGAGGAAGGGGCTGAGCCAGCCAGCACCAAAGCTAAAGGCCGCAAGAACTAGCAGCGGCCCGGTCATGGAAGCCTCGCTTTCGTGGCAATCCTTGTGTGAAAGAGGGCCTTCAAAAACTCCGAAGTAGAGGCGGGCGGAGTAAAAAGCGGTAAGCGCCGAGAGGGCAAATATGGCAACAGCCCCCCATTCCATATGGGCGTGTACAAAGGAAAGCACGATCTCGTCTTTGCTGAAAAAGCCAGCGAGGGGAGGCAGCCCCGACAAGGTGAGTAATCCTACTAAGAAAGTAATCCAAGTGAGGGGTAGTTTTTTACGCAAGCCCCCCATGTCGCGCATATCTTGCGTATGGGTTGCATGGATAACCGAGCCTGCCGCAAGAAAGAGCAAGGCCTTGAAAAACGCGTGCGTTGCAAGGTGGAAGACTGCAGCAGGAACACTTCCCACCCCCAAGGCAGCAAACATGAGCCCAATTTGAGAGACTGTCGAATAGGCTAAAACCTTCTTTATGTCGTTTTGCACGCAGGCAACTAATCCAGCAGCAAGCGCCGTTATCAAGCCTATGAACAGGGTGATAGTGAGGATAATCGGCGCCTCGAAGAAAATTGGCATAGTGAAGGCGATAAGCAAGACTCCCGATGCAACCATTGTGGCGGCATGGATAAGCGCTGAAGCTGGTGTGGGTCCCGCCATGGCATCAGGAAGCCAAACGTGAAGAGGCAGCTGCGCCGATTTGCCTATCGCCGCGAGCAGAAGTCCGGCAGCGACAGCAATGGCCACACCGGGCTCCCATGAGCCGACAGAGCTTAAAACAGTTTCAAGATTGAAGCCGCCCACCTGCTTAAACACTGCCATGAGCGCAAAGAAGAATCCAAGATCGCCGATGCGGGTAACAAGAAATGCTTTCTGCGAGGCCATTTTGGGCTCGTCTTCCTGAAACCAAAATCCAATAAGAAAATACGAGCAGAGGCCCATGATTTCCCAAGATACGAAGAGCAGAAGCATATCGCCCGCCAGCACAAAGCTCAACATAGCAGCTGTGAAAAGCGAGACGAGGGAAAAATACCAGCCCTTGCGTTCGTCTTCTTTCATATACCCCAACGAAAACACCTGCACGCATAAGCCAACGAGGGATACCACAAAGAGAAGTACCGTAGTCATGCTGTTGACGCGCATGGAAGGATCAAGGGAGCTGCTGCCAAAGCTTGCAATCCGTATAGAGTCTTGCCAAAAGATGACATCGGTCGAGCCCACAGGCGCAAGCGAAACGACTTGGAAAAGAGCCACTGCAGCAAGCACGGTTGAGCCCGCGATTGCTGCAAGATGTATCCATAGGCTGGCATTGCGCAAGCCACGTGGCAGAGCTACCGTTGCAACAAATGCCAGGATGGGAAGAGCGGGAACAAGGGTAGTCCACGACATCGTTTTATCCTTTCAGCTCTTCAAAAGCGTCCACTTCGCTTTTATGCGCTTTTCTAAATATTGCGATGATTAAAGCGAGTCCCAGGCCTATTTCTGCCGCCGAAACAACCATGGCGAATATTGCGAAATATTGCCCGTCCATAGTGAGGGGTGTGACAAAACGAGAAAAGGCGAGGAGGTTAATGTTGACAGCAATAGCCATAAGTTCCAGCGACATAAGCACTTGAATAGTGGACTTTTTCGAAAGCGCCCCGTAGAGGCCTATCGAAAACAGTGCCGCTGCTAATATAAGGAAAGATTGAAGTCCTGCGCCCATATTAATCCCTATCCTTTCCCGACCACCAGACTGCGCCAACGAGCGCTACGGTTAAAACGGCAGAGGCAAGCTCAAAGGGAAGGGCCCAGCCATCGGGAGAAAACAAGCGAATACTGAAATCCATGAAACTCGGAGCAGCATCAGGCAGACTCACTTCGGGTAGCACCAATGAGAAAATGACGACAAGCGTCATTGCGCCAAAGAGCACGGCAATGAGCAGAGCCTTCCAAGAAAAGTCCCGCGGCCTTGTTGCGTCTTCTCTGCGCCGTAAAGTTATCATGATAGAAAAGATGATGATGACTGATACTGCCCCGGCATAGACCAAGAGCTGGACAAGGGCAACGTAATCCGCTCCGAGCAAATAATAGATGCCAGCTGCAGCTACGCTTACTCCCAGCAAGCAGAATCCGGAATGCATGATGGATTTCGCCACTATCATGCCAATCGCACCCCCGAGAAGAGCAAGTGAAAGAATAGCGAACGCGAAGAGGTTAACTGTTTCACTCATGGGATGCACCTTCCTCCTTCGGCTCCTTCGTAGCTTCCGCCTGGGATTCTGCTGCTTTTTTCCTGGCTGCACTTGCAGGTTTTTTCCCCTGGGCAGCATCGACGTTCTCAAGCAGGTTGTACGTGAGTTTATCGGGGTCGATACGCGCCAGCTCGTAATTATGGCTCATATAAATCGCATCGAAGGGGCACGTTTCAACGCAGATGCCGCACATCATGCAGGCACCAAGCTCGTACCTCCAATAATTGATGTGCTTGCTTCTGTCTTCGTTGACAGAAAGATTAATATCGATAATAAAGTTGGGGCAGGCCCGTTCGCACAATTTGCAAGCTGTGCATTTAGGCTCGCCTGTTTCAAAAAACTTATGCTCGACCGACCAGCGCGCACGCTCGGGCAGCTCAATCTTTTCAAAGGGATACTGAACCGTGATTTTCTTTCTAAACAAATTTTTATAGGCAATGACCATGCTTCGTATAATGCCCCACCCGTACAACCGTTTCATAGGAGGCCTCCGCTCAGGGCGGGAACGACTTTTATAAGCACAGCGGTGAGCATAATAACCCCCAGTGAGGAGGGTAAAAGGAACTTCCAGCCCAAGGCCAGCAGCTTGTCGACACGAATACGCGGCATGGTGCCTCGGATGGTCATGATGACAAATATCCCAAAATAAGTTTTGAGCATAAATACTATAGGGGCCGGGATAATGCCGAAACCACCCTGCCATCCACCGAAGAAAAGCGTTACCAATAAGGCCGAGAACACAAAGACATTGCTGAATTCCGAAAGGAACAAGAGGCCGAATTTCATCGCAGAATACTCCGTGGCAAAGCCCGACACTAATTCCGATTCGGCCTCTATGAGATCGAAGGGTGTTTGCCCGCTTTCTATAAGACCGGCAATAAAGAAGATCAGGAAAGCAGGCAGATGCAGAAAGAACCAGTAATTGCTCTGAGCCTCCACGATATCGTTAAGGTTCAAAGATCCTGCCAGCATGACCACGGGAATGACCGACAAAAGCAAAGGGACTTCATAGCTTATTTGGGCGCCCACCACGCGCGCCGCCCCAATAAGAGACCACTTGTTATTCGAGGACCAGCCAGCGGCTAAAAAGCCCAAGGGGATAAGCGACATGACTGCAAAAACAAAAAGGAGCCCCAGGTTAAAATCTGCGATAACCCAGGTATCCGAAAAAGGAAGCACCATATACGCCATAAGCGAAGGTACGAACACTATTCCTGGTGCAAGGAAAAAGAGAACCTTATCGACAGCCCTCGGGGTAATGTCTTCTTTCGACAAGAGCTTCACAACGTCGAACAGGGTTTGCGTTATGCCCTGAGGGCCTTGGACCATCGGCCCGAGGCGCAAGTGCAAAAACCCGAGAACTTTTCTCAGCATCCAAATCATGACCACGCCGTTGAGCAAGAGCAGGCCCAAAGCCGCCAAGAAAAGGAGGAGGGCTTGAAGCATAGGATTCATCGGTCGATTTCTCCTAACACAAAGTCGAGGCTTCCCAGAGAAAGCACGGCATCGGCCAACAAGATATTTGAAAGCATTGCCTCTCCTGCTCCCAGGGCAAACAAGGCCGGTGGCCTATTTCGCATACGGTAGGGCTTATCATCTCCTCTTGAAACAAGATAGATTCCCATTTCCCCTCGGGGAGATTCCACACTTGCATACGATTCGCCTGCTGGCACACGAAGCACCTTAGGAAGCTTCGCCATAACCTCGCCTTCAGGCATACCTTCGATACATTGCTCGATGATACGCAGCGACTGCCGCATTTCTGCTATTCGCACGCGAAACCTTGCGAGCACATCGCCTTCGTCCGCCGTGGGAACTTCGAAATCTAATTCCTGATAGGCGGCATAGGGCCGATCGCGCCTCACATCCCAAGTGCCTCCACTTGCACGCAGGTTAGCACCGGTCAAGCTGTGGGCTAGAGCCATCTCAGGGCTGATTACCCCGACGTTTCGTGCACGCGAGAGGAAAATCTCATTCCCTAAAACGTACTCTTCGTGCTCGTCCATACGCTTAGAGAAGGTAGAGGCGAAGGCTTTAATCTTTTCGACAGAGGTGGGTGTAATGTCTCGCAGAACACCGCCAGGCCGGATGTAATTAAACATCATACGCTGGCCGCTGATATCCTCGAGGATATCTAAGAGGTCCTCGCGATCTTTAAACATATACAGAAACAGGCCCATCATGCCGGCGTCCAAAGCACACGGCCCCATCCAGGTGATATGGCTTGCTATACGATTTATCTCGCTCGTCAAACTACGTATCCACTGCGCACGGCGGGGCACTTCGACTTCGAGCAAGTTTTCTGCAGCAAGTGCTACTGCGAGCTCTCCGTGTATGCCCGATATATAGTCTCCCCTATCCAGCAAGGTGCCGAGCGCTGCGTACTTTTGGCCTTCGGCAAGCTTTTCTATGCCGCGATGAAGCTGACCTATGATGGCCTCACCTTGTATAATGAGCTCTCCGTCGAGCTGCAGCTGCAGATGTAAGACCCCGTGGGTAGAAGGATGCTGGGGCCCCATGTTGAGAATCATGTGCTCGGTGGCTATCCCATCAGATTCGGGAGATGTCTTGATGCTCATTTCCTCATCATGGAGGGGCGTTGTTTCACGGGTTTCCAGATTGGCCAATACCGGGGAGGGGCAATCCCCTTCTGCGGCAATAGATCCAGCGTATCTTTCGAGCTCCTCCTCGCTGATAACTTGATCCTCGCGGTTCCTAACCTCTTCAGCGCTCCTCGTTTTCGTTTCTTTCAGCAGAAAAGGAAGGCACCCATCGGTCGTTAAGAGCCGCTTAGGGTTCGGATGCTTCGCCAGCTTCAGCCCAAAGAGCTCGCAGAGTTCGCGCTCGGGCATGAGGGCAGAAGGGAATATATCTCCAACGCTTTCGAGGATTGCCCCGTAAGCGTGGTTTACTTTTATGACGATGTCTTGATTACGAGAGAAGGAGCGCAACAGGTACACTGCCTCAATTTCTTCGCCCGTATCAATGCCGAAGAGGTCTACGAGGAAATCGAAGTGTGACTCAGCAGCACATAAACCGTGCAGTGCAGATGATAGCTGAGTTTTCTCCACGTAAAAGGTGGTTTCAGATTCTTCCGCCGGAGTAAGCTGCAAACGTGCAAAAAGGTCTCGGTCCGCTTGGGCCAGCTTGGTCGAGGACGGATTACTCATCTTCGTTCCTTGCTTCTAATCGTTTCTGCGTCTGCATTTTGATTTTTTCCATCAATTGCAAAAACCCGTACTGCACCGATTCCGGACGAGGAGGGCAACCGGGGATATACACATCGACAGGTATGATTTTGTCGACGCCCATAACCACATTGGGATACTCCCTGAAGGGGCCGCCCGTACAGGCGCAGGCTCCCATGGCGAGAACATATTTTGGTTCGGGCATCTCGTCGTACAGACGCTTGACCACCTCTGCCATTTTAAGATTCACCGTACCCGCAACAATCATGACATCCGCTTGGCGAGGGCTCGCGCGAAAAAACACGCCGAAACGATCGAGGTCGAACCTTGGTCCAGAGGCGTGCATCAGGCCTTCGATAGCGCAGCACGCAATGCCGAATGACATGTACCAAAGTGATTTCCGCCGGGCCATATCAAGAAACTGCTCGCTTCTAATGGTAAGAATTGAATGCTCGCCAGCGAATCTTTCTATCGCCATGTGAGAGCCCCTTCCTTCCAGGCATACGCAAGCCCGGCAATTAATATCGCAAGAAAAATCAGCATCTCAATAAAAACAAACCATCCGCTGAGGCCTACTGTCACTGCGAAAGGATAGAGGAATACCGTCTCTATATCGAAAATCACGTAGAGCAGGGCAAACACATAATAGCCAGGCCTGAACTGCATCCATGCCGTGCCCTTTGGCTTTGCCCCGCACTCATAGACCTCTGATTTTTTCTCGGAAGGCTTCTTAGGCGCAAGAAGCCACGAGGTAAGCAGGACTACAACGACAAAAGCCGCCCCTAAAAAGACAAATGTGAACAGGAGGATACCTTCAGGTTCCATAAAAACTCAGCTTTCTTCGCAGGAAATGTTCGCTCTGCATCTTAATGCCCTTGCATTAAAAAATCAAAGCATTGCGAACGTCTCACAAGCAGACATGCTGCCTTGAGGCTTATTATACGGTCTGGCAGACACACGTGCTTTGTGGATAAAATCGTTCGATAAGCGGCGGGAAATGCCGTTCTGTCGACAGGATATGGCAGCCCAAAAGCAAGAATCCTTTCAAATAGGAAGAACTGGCAGCAAGTGCTACAATTTGCCTCATCTTACTAATGTACTAACAACGTACTAATCGCGTGCGGGGCAAAGGATTCCAGATGGAGAAAAAACTTACGGTTTGGCAAGCGGCATCCATTATCACGGGCTATGGCGTAGGCAGCGGCATCATGACCCTGCCCTACCTCGCCGACCGAGCAGGCCTCTTGTGGGCGGCGCTCATTCTCGGGCTCGCCTTCTTTTTTAGCTACTGCATGCACATGATGCTGGCCGAACTCACTATCGGAGGCGACAACGGCACGCAGGTCGTCTCGATATTCAAAAAATACCTCTTCCGCGGGAAGCATGGGAATATATTTGCTGTAGGCCTCTTTGTCCTCACAACGCTTGTGCTCATTACCAACCTGGCGGCTTACGTAGCGGGCGGTGCTGAAATCCTTGAGGCTGCAGGCCTTCCCCCTCTTGCAGCGAAGCTTATCTTCTATGCTATCGCTGCCGCTGTCGTTTTCTTCGGCTTGAAGATACTCGGTTTGAGCGAGGCTGTTTCTATAAGCATTATTATCGCTATCGTTGCCGTTCTGGCCATCGCCTCAGTTTTTAACTGGAGCAACGCCTTTGTTGTTTCCTGGGGCTCCGCCAATGAGGTTATGGCCTTCTTCGGGATGGCCATGTTCAGCTTTGTTGCCTTCTTTAGTATTCCGCAGGCAGTGGAAGGGCTCGATAGAGACCCGGTGAAAGTGCGCAAAGCCATCCTGCTCGGCCTTGGCCTTAACTTTGCCTTCATATTGGTCATTATCGTCTGCGCCCTCGGCTCGTCTGCCTACATCACAGAGATCGCCATCTTAGGCTGGTCGGAAGGAATCGGAACCTGGGCGCAAGTGCTCGGCTCAATCTTTATCATCCTTGCTATGCTCACCACCTACTGGTCGATTTCGCTTGCCCTATCCGACATCATCGAGGACCAAACGAAGTGGCATAAGAATATCTGCTGGCTTATTGCTACGCTGCCCTCTCTTATCCTTGTGCTTCTCAACCTCGGTAGCTTCCTTGATATAATGCGAACGGCAGGAGGCCTCATAGCCATATTGATTGCCTTCCTCGTCGTGCCTGCTTTCCGCAGATGCCGCCGCGAAAATGGCAAGCTTCTTCTTCCCGATGTTTTGGCGAGCACCCCCATGCAGGTGTTGGTGCTTATTGCCTTTGTGCTCATGGCTGTCGGAAGCGCCGTCAGTATTTAGCTGCGACGGATGATAAGGGCGACAAGCAGCAGAGCCCGCGACCGAGAGCTATACGAAGGCTTATCGTGCACGCCAGGGAGCACAGCCGAGAAACACAGTCGGAAAGCACGACGGAAAAGCACGGTCGACAAGCACGACTAAAAGACCTAAGGATGATCCATGAAAACGCTTTTTAACAACGCCATCTTCCATACGATGGAAGACCCACAAGATACCCACCACAGCATGACGGTTGAGCATGGCAAGATAATCGCCTTCGATGAGCAACCGGGCGAATATAGCCGTATCGTCGATTTGGGTGGTACCCATGTGTACCCAGCGCTTATCGATGCACACCTTCACCTGCTTGAGACTATTGCGCTTTCGGGCGTAGGCACTCAAATTTGCCGTATAGAGCACGATGGTGTCGAGCCTTCAAACCTTGCGGGTATTGAAAAAGAGATCCGTGCCCATGCGGCACGTGTCAAACCGGGGTCTTTAATCGTCTTCAGCAATTACATTTCAGCTGCCATTGCCGAGAAGCGCCTACCAACGCGATTTGAACTTGACCAGTGGACAGACGGCGCGCGCGTGTGGGTCTTAAATATCGATGGTCATTCGAGCTCATGCTCAAGTGCACTTCTTGAGGCCCTCGACTTTATGCAGCTTGCCCCCGACGGAATACTCGCAGGACCTGCGCACGATGCAAACATGGGCGCGCTCTCCGACTACCTGGCTTCATCTGTTACGCCGGGTATTTTTGCCCGCGGCATTGCCGATTTTTGCAACGAATGCGCCTCCTACGGCATCGGGACCGTCTGTGCCATGGCGGGAACCGACGACCTTGAGCGCGACGGCATGACCGAGCTCGGAGCCCGCATAGCCCAGCGCCTTCCCCTCGATATCCGCTTCTTCCCACAGTATTTTGAGGGTAAGAAACTCGATGCCGTGCTCCCCCGTATGGGCAAGAAACGCATAGGTGGCTGCATGGCCTGGGAGCTTGATGGCTCAATCGGCTCTCGCACTGCCGCCTTCTCCCGCCCCTACACTGATGGGAGCAGGGGGTCGCTGTACTTCGACGACGAGGATCTCAGGCAGATAGCCCAAAGCCTCGCCGAGCAAGGTTTTATCATATCGGCACATGCGATAGGCGAACTCGCTATCGAGCAGATAGTAAGCATATTCGAGGACCTTCCTGGGAAGCACCGTATCGACCACTGCGAGTTCCCCTCCCCCCAAACGCTTGAGCGCATCTACAAGCTGAAACCCTATGTGACCATCCAGCCAGGATACGCCTGGATAGACAAGCGCTACCTCCATGGCTACGAGCATTTTCTTGACGAGGATATCGTTGCGCAGCAAATCCCGCTTAAAGATTTCGCCGCCAACGAGGTCGTCCTCTGCGGCTCATCCGATTCGCCGGTGCAGTCGGTAGACCCCTTCCTGCAAATGCGCGGCATGCGGGAATTCTACGTGGAAGACCAGTCGCTCTCGGCATTCGAAGCGCTTAAGACCTACACCGTCAACGGCGGCATTATGCTTGATGAGGAAAAGGGCATCCTTCGTGAGGGATACGAGGCAAGCTTCTTCACGACGAAAGACGACCTCTTGGAAATAGAGCCCTGCAAGCTTGAGAACATGCGGGCCAAAAGCCTCTACATGCATGGGAAGGAATACCAGCCCCTTCCCCGCAGCAGCAAAACACTTGCACACCTGCTGATACGCCGCCCAAGGAAGATTTAGGAAGCACAGGACGCCCTAGGAGTCAGGGAACCACAAGTGCCTTCCAGCTTCCCGTGTGCCACAAGATGCCCTAGGAATCAGAAGGCACCCTTGCCGACACCCCGCCATAAGAAGCGACAATAGCATCTGCCTTTGAGGATAGTGTCGGAACGAGTTGTTCCAGATAGCTCCAGACCTTCTCGAGTGCAGGCGATGAACGGTAATCCTTTTTCTTTATCGCGTACGACCCAAACTTCTCAGAGCCCTCGATAACAAGCCGGGCCACTCTCGTACTCTCAGGTTTATCCGAGGTCACCTCACGGGGGAAACCGAAGCACAAGGCTTCGTTGTTTCTTGCAGCATTCAAAAGAGTAGTCGTGTCTGAAGACGTCATGATTATCTTAGGCTGCACTCCAGCTTGTTCGCAGACTTCCATAAAGTAGCGATGCAGATGATCGTGAGGACCAGCTGTTACAAAAGAACATCCGTCCAGATCCTCGAGATATATTTCTTCTTTGTGCTCGAGCGGGTGCCCTTCAATGATATCAACGTGGATTCCGAAGCACGCCAAAGTCAGATAGTCGAACTCCTCTAAATATGCTGGACAGGAGCCAACTATACCCATTTCAGCCTCATCCTTGCGAACCATGTCAAGAGCATCTTCGGTTCGTGCACTCTCGATTGCTATCCGTATGCTGGGGTCAAGATTATTCAAACCGTCGAACACCTGCCAAGGAACACTGAGCGAAGATCCGTGGACAAGTGCAATAATAAAATCTGTGCTCATGCCATGCAGGTCCCTGAGGTATTTTTGTTGCAGCTCATCGAATTTTGTAATGACAGGGTCGCAATCTTGCAAGAAGGCCGCACCAAAATCGGCCACACGAGGTTGTTTCCTTCGAGAATAAAAATATCATTACCCAATTCTTTTTCCAGCTGTTTTATAGACTTGCTCAAAGCTTGACGAGAAATAAAGAGATTTTCGGCGGCCTTGGTATAGTTCTGATAATACGCAACGGCGGCACAGTACCTTAATTGCCTAATATCCATGGTCTTATCTCCGGAATCCTTCCTTTTTAGCTCTACCTTTTAGTCCTGTCTTTTAACCTTACCTTTTAACCCTGTCTCTTAGTCCCGTCTTTTAGCTTTGCGTTTGGGGCCCTACAATCTAAAGCCCTATATTCAAACCCTATATTTGGGGTTCCAACACGTTCCTAACTTTCTTACCATAGCCATTGTGCAGTGTCTAGCCATATGCGGCAATAAATAGTGACATCGAAAGCGCAGCTTTTAAGTGCGCTGACGCTCTCAATGGCTGCTTTTCTGCCTTCAAACCCGATCCTATACTTAAAACCGTTAGTTGATATTATCTTAAAAGAGGAGCCAGCTATGCAAATGTCAAGGGGGTGTTAGGGGAAGGCTCCAAAAAATC
>CAYFQW010000020.1:0-16109 GCA_964345475.1 uncultured Raoultibacter sp. | reverse complement strand
AGGAAAGAAGAAGGAGATATTGATATTCGTTCTTTGCCACACGATATTTTTCCTTATTATGTACTGGATAGTTGTATGGCCCCTCTTAACCTAAGCACGTAAAGTCCAGTTCGGCCAATCGCCACTGGAAGGATCGTTGAAGCCTTCCTGTATGAGGGCCGCCAGGGACGCAGCTTCTCGCACAAGCCCCCTCTTTACCCGCCTAGTGAGAAATGATACATTGTTCCCTTCATAAAAACAAAAGGGAAGAATCGAATAATCTTTTGTTTTGTACATCGGGATTTGAAAGCGGGGGATCTTGATCATGCAAACAAGTACGGTGGAGACTGTCAAGTCTACCTGTGGGGGTTGCCACAATATGTGCCCCATACTGGTTGACGTCCAAGACAACAAAGTACTTCGAACCTATGGCGTTCCTGGTGAACCACGTACGAGCGGCGCCCTTTGTTCCAAGGGGCAGGCTGGGCCTCAAATTGCCCACGACCCTCGGCGGTTGCTGTATCCGATGCGCCGGAGTGGAGCACGCGGAAGTGGCTCGTTTGAACGTGTTTCCTGGGATGAAGCTATTTCTGAGTTAGCAACTAAAATAACTGAAGCGTCTGAACAGTATGGCCCGACTTCAGTTTCTTTTTTCAGAGGCCAGGCTTGCGGATGGGGCTTTACGTACGGAATGCTCCAACGTCTGTGCCACTGCATAGGCACTGAGCCAGGATGCGGCGCCTCGGAATGCTTCGTACCGCGTGCTGTTGCCGAAGCGATTTCGTATGGAGGCATGGCGCACCCACACGGCTACGATAAGGTTGACCTCATGATTTTTTGGGGCAAGCAGCCCGCCTTCTCTTACGCACCGTCGCTACGTAAGATATATGATGCGCGCGATCGGGGTGCAAAGCTGGTTTGCATCGATCCCCTCCAGTTTCACCTTGGGGCAAATGCCGACCAATACATCCGCGTCGAGCCTGCAACTGACCTCGCTTTGGCCCTCGGAATGATCTATGTCATCGTTGACAAAGGTCTGTGGGACCGCGACTTTGTTAACGCGTATAGCAATGACCCTGGTTTGGTGCGCCTGAGCGCTCATATCAAAGGGGATAATAAGCTGGGAATCGCCTATACGCCCGAATGGGCAGAATCCATCTGCGGCGTTCCAGCAAAAGTAATTCGCGATCTCGCAGTTGAGTATGCAACAACGGAGCACGCTCAGATTTTTCCTGGCCACGGGCTAGAAGGGCACATCAACGTTACGCAGACTACTCGTTCAATCGCGATATTGCGTATGATTACAGGGCACTTGGACGCAGGCGAGGGTTGCGACAACCTCATTCCTCCCGCTCCCCCGCGCAATCCAGACTTTACCTTTATTGACCGCATGGTGCCAGGCTATAAGCCCGACAAGCCTGCAGGCCTTTTCGCTGTGCCTCCCTACAATCCAGAGGAATCGCGCTACCCCCTTCTCTTTAGCGGGCAGGGCCTTCTCTCAACACCTGATGTGCTACGTCTGATGCATGAGGGCAAAACGAGGGTATCGATCATCCAAGGTGCCAACCCGATGGTAACTATGCCACAGCCCGATGTTGTGCAAGCTGCCCTTGAGAACGTCGATTATATTGCGGTGCTTGACCCTTACTTGACGGAAACGGCGCAGTTTGCCGACTTGGTACTGCCTGTTGGCACATATCTCGAGCGTACAGAGCCCGAGTGGTTCAAGTCCGACTTGAGGTTCCCAAAAGTAACGCTGAGACAAAAGACGGTACAGGTAGGCGAGGCACGCCCCGACACTGAAATAGTCATCATGCTTGGCCAAGCCTTAGGTTATACGGAAGAGTTCCCTACCCTGGATGTCACCTGGTATATTAATGAGGATCTCAAGCCCTCAAACATAAGCTACGACGACCTTCTCGCAAATCCACACGGTATACCATTTGGCGACATTGCGTATCGCAAGTATGAGAAGCACGGATTCAATACAGTTGATGGCAAGGCCCAGATATACTGCGACAAATTGGCTGAGTTAGATTTCGACCCCCTTCCTAACTGGGAGGATGGCTCCGAATCGCGTCGCAATAAGCCTGAACTCGTCGAAGAATTTCCCTTTATCATATTTACTGGCCGAACTGGCCCGATGTACGTACACGAACAGCGTCACACGATCCCTTGGCTACGCGAGCTGCGTCCTGAAGGCCGGGTGATGATCCACCCTGAAACAGCACGCTCCCTTGACATCGAAGACAATGACTGGACTGTCATATCTTCTCCCCGTGGGACAATCGAGATCAAGGCTGAAGTTACTCCCATAATCGCAAAGGACGTGCTCTACGTTCCAGGAGGATGGGTCGATTCCAACTACAATGTATTAGGAATCGATGAGGATCTCGATCCTATTTCAAGCCAAGCCAATTACATGACCTGTCTTGGAAACATCAAAAAACAAAGGAGGGCGTAATGCAGTACGCATTTTCTTTCGACAGCAGTCGTTGTGCGCAGTGCTTTGCCTGCGAAGTTGCTTGTAAGTCTATCCATTCAATCAGGCCCGATGTGCATGAGCAGCCAACGAGCAAAGGACCTCGCTACCGTCAAGTAGTTACCTTGCTCGATGAAAGCAATACGGATAGGCCTATCCAATACGTATCGCTTGCCTGTATGCATTGCGGCGAGCCAGACTGCATGGCAGTATGTCCCACGAAGGCCATCTCCATTGACACCGAATTTGGCGTTGTCCTCGTTGATCAAAATCGCTGCATCGGCTGCCGGTATTGTTCTTGGGCCTGCGAGTTCGGTGCACCCCAGTTCGATCGTGATGGGCTTATGCAAAAATGCGACATGTGCATCGACCGCCTTCGAGTGGGAGAAAAACCTGCCTGCGTTGAGTCGTGCTGCGGGCATGCCCTCGATGTAGGTCCTATTGAGGAACTTGAGTACCAGGCGCGAAAGAAAGTTGCCAGTAAGCTGGTCTCAAAAGGCAAGGGTAGCAAGAATCTCCTCTACTCCTCTCCTGCATAGGATACGGGCTGTGCTGAATAGTCAATCTAAACAAGATGTCGCTTTACGGGCGGCGTGCGAACGCTCAAGTTTGGCATTGCGGGGTCTCGCCGAAGGCCAGAGCAACAGCGAAACAGCGTTGATTCTGTTTACCCTTCTTGTGCCGGCCTCTCTCGGAGTGGCTCTTACGGCACTGCTCTCTAGAGGCATGCCTGCACTTGCCCTCGCTACATGTATCATGGCAAGTGTAGGCATGCTTGCCTCAGTTGCCCATCTCGCAAAACCCTTGCGAGCGCCTTATTCGATTACCCATTGGAAAAGTTCGTGGCTCTCTCGCGAAATATTGGCAGTCTCTGCGTACTGGGGGCTCAGCCTTGTGTGGGTGCTGATGATCTTTTTAGATCAAGCTGCTGCTGTTCTGGCGGCTCATATCTTTCTCGTACTTTGTGGTTTCATGCTGATGGCAGTTATTGGGCGGGCGTACATGGTTCATGCCCGTCCTGCATGGAATGGCGGCGAAAACGTCTTGGAGTTGCTCTCTGTCGTTCTCGGACTGGGTTTTTCAGCGGGTGTGTTTTTGGGAGGATTAACCCTTTCCTTAGGCGCTCACGCAAGTACTCAGTCATCCTTCTCTCTCAGCTCTTTGTTTTGTGCTTTCATGCTTCTTGCTGGAGCGATAAGTTATATACTCGCGCAGAAGATCCGGCTCAATCGCCTCTCTCTATCCCTCGCAGAAGATAACTCCTTCAAAGTAAGAGTTGACCTCGAAAACTATAAGAACTACCAGGCGAGGATGCGCCTTATAGTATCGCTACAAGGGTTTGCTTGCTTGCTGGCTTTATCGGCAAGCTTCTTTGCCGGACAAGCAGTCTTCGTCGTACTGTGGCTTTGTGCTCTTCTTGCTGAAGTGTTTGCACAAGCTTTAGCTCGCCACTTGTTCTACTCACTGCCTGTTCCGACAAAACACGTTCCTCGGTGGCGCTAGACGCAAAGATCAATTACTTTTCACCAAAGGAATCACTCTTTCTATGATTCCAGCAGCATGATCTATCTCTTCAAACGTGTTATAAAAGGCAAACGAAGCTCGTGCCACATTTTGAAGGCCAAGGTATTCGTGAAGCAAGGGCTGAGCACAATTATTTCCTGACCTTAGGGCGAGCCCCAGCTTGTCTGCAAGAAGGCAGAGGTCGAAGGGATGTACCCGATCAACAGAAAAACTTAAACATCCCGCTCTTTTTTGTGGAGATCCCAATATCTGGAGGCCTTCTATTTGAGCAAACACATCCTCCGCATACCCAACAAGAGCCTCCTCATGCAAAACTATGTCTTCACGCCCGCACGCGGTTAGAAAATCAAGCGCGTAGCCAAGCATAATTGCACCAACATAGTTGGGGGTACCGGCCTCAAAACAAAGCGGCTCTTTTGCAAAGGTGGTTCTTTCAGTCGAAACCGTATCAACCATTTCCCCGCCAAATTCTACTGGCTCAAGCACATCCACAGCATGCGGGGCTGCATATAAAACTCCGATTCCTGTTGGGGCCATTATTTTGTGCCCGGAAAAGCAGAAGAAATCACAGCCGATGCTCTGCACATTGATGAGAGCGTGCCTCATAATCTGAGCCCCGTCAATAAGACAAAGTGCCCCAGCCGTATGGGCGAGTTCAGTAATCGCCTGAATCGGTGTCACGGTGCCTAGGACATTTGAGCAGGCGGTTACTGCCACCAAAGCGGTGGGCTCATAAAGAATCTCCTGCAGCTTTTCCAGGTCGATATCGCCCGACTCATTCAGGTCGACCACGATTAAACTTGCGCCTGTTCTTTCACATAGCTGTTGCCAAGGCACAAAATTTGAATGGTGCTCGAGCATGCTTACAACTATTCTATCCCCCGCCTTTATTCTTCCCTCTATCCCCAGCGCAACCTTGTTTATTGCCTCCGTTGCCCCTTTGGTGAACACGATAGAGTTGGAGCTTTCCGCACCTATGAACCGTGTGACTTTTTCCCGCGCTTCTTCAAAATCGGTCGTCGATTTTTGTGAGAGCGAATGGACTCCTCTGTGCACGTTCGCATTGGACGTGTGGTAATGCTCGATGAGCTTATTCAAAACCACTTCAGGCATTTGGGTTGTTGCCGCATTGTCGAAATACACAAGAGGGTGACCGTGGTTCTGGGTGGAGAGGATAGGAAACTGTTTTCGTATTTCATCTACATTCAACATGGTCATCACTTACTTAATCATGTCGATTTGATCAACTAGGCCCTGTTTCGCGTGACTTTTCTTATAGAGGGCAGAAGCAAACTGGGTGACAGTTTCAAGCTCGGCAGACTCATCGGGAGTCATTTTCACTCCCAAACCTCTTTGCAGAGTCAACGAGAGCAGAACCTTTTTAACGTCGGTCGAACTTTGATTGGTGCAGGTAGTAGAAGCTTGGGCAAGCTTTACACTTTTGTCGTTGATGCGGAGCAGCTTTTCGATGCTTATTTCCGCCAAATCGAGTATGTTTTCCGTCAGATATTCCTCAGGCTCCAGGAAAAACTTACACATCAGGTACTCTTTAACACATTCGGTAAATTGGTCTAGAGATATCGCAGGATGCTTCATATCCTCTAGAAGCATGTCTGCCTTTAAATCTGCCTCTTTTAATTTCTCTTTTAGTGATATTGCGGCCACGGTCCCCTCCTACAACAATTCGTTCGCGTACGTTTTAACCGCCTCGACGAAACTAGAAATCCCAGCGATACGCTTTGAGTCGAACACGTCCCCGAGATCTGTGCGCTGTATGAAGTCAAGCTCGATATCAAGGATTTCACGAGCAGTTCGCCCGTTAAGTATCTTTTCCAAAATCATAATTACACCTCTAATCATGAGGGTGTCGCTATCCGCCACAAAATAGACTCTATCACCCTCGTGTCTGAGATGAATCCACACCTGTGACTGACAACCTGCAAGAAGAGATGCTTTTGTTTTTTGTTCTTCGGGCAGCTCTTCCAACTCGCTTGCTAGCTGCAATAAGTAAGTAAACTGATCGAAAGGATCACCCATAGAAGAGAAGTCCTCAACGATTTCATCTTGAACCTCAAGAGCGCTCTTACCCTCAGAGTATCCTATGTCCTTTGTCATCGTACTCACCTCTCATCGTAGGTGTTTCTTACAATATGCACATGCCCGCTTTCTTAGCGGGCATGTGTGACATCCTCATGTTCGAACTATTTCGCAAGAAACCTAGGCGTGAAGAATCTCAAGCCCAAGAAGCTCGCCAAGCTCCAAGAGTTCTTTTTCGAAATCACCGTATACCAAAGGAACATGATTTCCTACGACAGCTTGCTTTTTGAAAAAGTCCTTGCTGTCCTTGACCTGGAAGAATACGCCTTCAGAGCAGTTTGTATCTTCAAAGCCGATACCATCAACAACCGTACCTTTTGCAATGAGCAGCTTTTCGCATGTTGGATCGATGCGACACATAGTAATAACTTGGCCGGCGTCTTTAGCAAAATCGTACCGAATGGTAGCACCCCAGCCACTATGTGCAAATTCGCGAATTTCATAGTTGCGAATAGGGGCATCCCAGCCAACCCAGCGACGGTTTGGTACCGAGTGGAAGGTAAGCACAACATTTTCAAGCTCTTTAAGGTCAACCATTTTCTGATCCACAGAATCAGGATTGAAGAACAGGGCCTTTGGCAAAGGAGCGCGCACGCCATTGCGGATAGGGCTTGTAAATGTGTTGCCCATATATGAGGGACGACGTGCAATGTTCTGCAGTAAAATTTTCGAGAAAACAGCACCGAGGTCATACTCGCAGGCAGAAGGTATGCCTTCTTCGTTGTTAAGGGAGTGGTTCAAGCAGTACGTGAATTGCTTCTCATTCAAGCGGCGTGATGCACAAAGGTCTGGGCAAGGCATTGTATAGCAATTACACTGCGTCGCATTAAGGAACTTATGAACACCGTACCAAGCTTCTACTGACTTACGGACGTCGCCTTCATCCATATAGTTCGCGTCTGCCCCATCGATAAGCTCTTTCGTTTGCTTTTCGATTTCTTTGCGATCCTCTTCATCAAAGTTGAGGCCCTTGCGTCCCGGGGTGCAATGATTTTTCATGGGGTCATCGTAGCTTGTTTGATCGAGTATTTCATGGGCGCTCACATAACGGAAACGCATACCGAATTTTTTCGTCAATTTCTCAGGATCTATGATCGAATCTGGTGCACTAGGCGATACGGTTGACGTCATACGTGTTGCGCATAGAACCTTAGCCTCACTTAGTGCTTTACGCGTACGTAAAACATTCATGTACTCTGTTGCGTCTTCCCAATCCTCAAACGAATAGAACTCAAGGCCGCGTGCGATAAACTCAGCAGACGTAATGGCCGATGCGCAGCATGCTTGGGTTATAGCACAGGGCTTTTTGAAGCGCTGAGCAAACTCAAGAGCCAGGTCGTAAGGGCGACTGGCATATCCTATATAGTAAAGGTCAACGTCTTCATGGCCCTCGCCGAGAACCTCGAGCATTTCGTCCATCGTCGTGAATTCTTCATTTCTCTGAATTTCCACGGGCTCCATGAGGTTAACTACATCTTCAGGCATAGCAGCTTTCAACTGGGCGAGCCAGCCTTTCTTTTTCTCGGCTGCCATCATGAGGTCGTATTCTGTCTCCAATTGTGGTCCTTTGCCGAAACGGCAGGGCCCTTCAAACACGTACTCGTGATACAGGGTAAGAAATAGGGGCTTGACGTTAAGGCGCACGTCGTCGAGCTTCTTAATTCCTGCATCATATTTTTCGATTGCCATTTTGATTTCCTTTCGGTCGTCTGTGTGTAAGACTCCTCTTGATGAATCAAGCTCATAGATTGAGTTTATGTAAAATGTGTCGGACGATCATTGTCCACGAGCAACACAAAAACAATCGTTGCTTTGTGCAAAATGCATAGCCTGATACTGAGGAATGCCCACCCACAAAGAGCGGCAAAGAGCAGCGCTATGCTTTGGAAAAAATTCGGATATCCCTTATACGAGCACTTACAAAGAGTTTTTACTCGTACACACTAGCCGACCCGATAGAAAATATCTCATAGGCGAAGAGGAGCTCCAGCCTTAAGTCGGCGTTGTCGCACTGAATGTCGAATAGTTCTTCTATCCTGTCAATACGGTATTTTACGTTGTTGCGATGCATATGAAGAATATCAGCAACAACAGATGCGCGCCGTTCATGCAGTAGATACTGGTGCAAAAAGAAAAAGTTATCTGTGTTGTGCTCGTCATCATAGTCTTTAATCTGATGAAGAAGCCTTTGTGCGGATGTGGCGGCAATCAGATCTTCTCCATCCACTGAAGACCTATCTATCATAAAGGCAAGATAATGGTTATCGAAGCTGGCTATCTGTACTTTCTGCCCTTCGCTAGAACTTAATTCGTCTTCTCCTCTCAAGCTTACATGTTGCAAGCTTGCGGCCTCCCTCGCCTGCAGAAAGGCTATATGGGTGTCGGAGAGTTTGTAGAACATCGAACTTCTTCCACAAGATAGTCCGTATTCTGACAAAATTTCAGTCAGACGGGCCGTGATTGTTTTTTTCTCAGAGACGCAGGTACCCCTCGCGCACGTATGCCCACAGCTATTGCGCTGACAGTTGAAGCACAGGACGATTATTGCATCGTCGTACGACAATGTTTTTGCCGGCGCAACGTTCTTCGCAACCTGTGAAAGCAAGCGTGCAATCGGGTAATTGGGATTTTCTCCAAGATCGATATAAAACAAACAAAACGAGCTCTTAAAAGGAATGCCCACAAATTGAGAGCGTTCAACGATAGTGGTTTCATGGAATACTTTGTTTTCTATCAAATCTCGCAAGAAAGTGTCCACCGTATTGCCAGACGGTTTATCGGCGGGATATTCTTTCAGCGCGTAGACCTCGATTCTTTTCAACAGGATTGCGAGTGTATCGAGCAAAAAGTCTTCTGGCTCCTTAACCTGATTACACATCATGATCACAATAATTGAGTAGGAGTTCTTTGTTTTAAACGACTTGACCACCGTGGTGTATTTACATATTTGATGGCTGTCGTTGATAATGAGGCCATCCTGCGTTGCCCAGGGCTGAAACCGCTTATGAAGCTTGAACTGTCTAATGTTTTCCTCAGTATGGTACCCGTGCTTTATTAATTCAACTGTAACGGGATCGTCGCAAGGGACGTCCTTGGTATAAGCTAAAAGCCTTAACGCTGGATCTACAACGACCGTATTGTTTTTAATAAGCTGCGAGCTGACGTCAAGAAGGTCTTGGATGTTCCCCCCTGTATCAGGATAGAATCCATACGTGATTCCCAATTCCTGTAACAAAAAAAGACATCACTCATGACAGAAGTCACGTAAAGAATATCTTTGTCCGTGACGAGTGTAAGCACGCTACTGCTGTTTGTAATACCCTCGTCGTGCGTCAAATAGACAAAGTCGAACTTGCCAAGCGAGCTCGTATCAATAAGGGTATTCCCATCGACAATATAAAGAATGTCTTCATAAGACTCTGCATCGCTGAACGGACGCGAGTCTTTATATTCCTTCGACACATCGCCATGAACCTGGCAAGCAATTCCATGTTTCTCTAATTCATGAATTATGATGCGAAGAGTGATCATTCCTTGTCTACCTCCAGTCAATGTAAGAGGAATTGTAACTCAAGTTTGAGCCCACAATCTAGTGCAAACCGTCGCATACCCCACAAGGCTATTGTGCATTTTGCATAAGATGCAGACACAGTTTTATGCACTTTCTCTGGAAGGATGCGTCTTTTACAAAAAAGTTACTAATACCTGATGCCCTATGCACAAGATTTTTAGAACGAATAGTAATTTCTGCCCAGTGACGCAGGCCATCGTCCCCCGATGCACTCGACGCCTAACTCTATCTAGTAAACACAAGCCTGTCCCTACTGATAAAAAGCTGACATTCCTTGGAATATGAGGTGGGTGATTGTTTCTGCAAGCTGCTCGGGCTCATCAGGTGCTCCATCTTCGAGCCAAGTTTTTAAGACACTCGTAAAGCCATCGATGGCAAAATGCTTTAAATATTTAAAATTTTGGGGATCAAGGCTCGCATAAGAACTGAGCTCCTTCATGGCCTGCTCATGAGTAATGTCCATAAGCTCATTTTTAAAGGTAGTATCACTGTTGTCGTTCAGCAGCACTATCAGCACAGCCGCATTACTCCGCGCATACTCGAGCACTTGTGCAAGAAGTGACACAGTAGCCTCGGAGTTCTCAGTAAAAGCTTTGCCCGCCAAATAAGCTTTGATTTCAGAGATCGTCTCATCCTGTATCTTCCGCATCAAATCATATTGATTGGCATAGTGAGAATAGAAGGTGCTTCGATTGATGTCGGCTGACTCACAAATCATCCTGACCGATATCTTGGCTATTGGATACTCCCCCATAAGCTCTATGAAGCTTTCCCTCACTGCCTGCTTAGTGATTCGAATGCGCCTATCTTCCTTTTTTTGGTTCATATTCCCTACTTCAGCCGATTAATTTTGTGCTGTTTTTGCATGTTTCCAACACATGTACCTGAATATGCTGCCTATCAGACATTTCCAAATAAATTGTCGCTTGCCTTAGATCTTCAGGACTATTAAAGTACATTATAGCAAGATAAGCAACAACCTATCCGATAATCAACAAGGTGTAGTGTTATTATGAACCAGGTTCTCACCCAAGAAGTCTGATATGAATAGACTCAGCGAAATAATCCTTGGCCACCGGAAGACTATCATTGCAGTCTTTCTCATCATTACTGCCATCTGCACCGTCATGATATTCAGCGTAAAAGTAAACTACAATATGACCGACTACCTTCCTGAATCGGCACAGTCGACAAAGGCAATTGCCATCATGGAGGATGAGTTCAACGAGTCGGCGTCGAGCGCCAGCGTCATGGTACGCAACGTCGGAATCACCGAGGCCCTTGAATACAAAGATAAAATCAAGGCTCTCGATGGGGTTCGTGGGGTTGTATGGCTCGACGACACCGTTGATCTCAAGAAGCCGATTGAGACCTATGATGAAAGTCTTGTTGATAACTTTTACAAAAATGGGAATGCCTTATTCACGGTAACTGTAGTCAGCGAGAAAGAAACCCAGGCCGTTCAGGAAATACGCGATCTTATCGGCGAAGATAATGCAATATCAGGTGATGCTGCCGATAACTATTCCATGAAAAGCGCTCTCACTAAAGAAGTAACTACCGCCATAATAATTCTCGTACCTCTTATTATCTTAATCCTGGTATTATCGACCACCTCCTGGATTGAACCCATTCTTTTTCTTGCAGCAATCGGTGTCTCCGTTCTCGTTAACATGGGAACCAACCTCATGTTTGGCCAAGTGTCTTTCGTGACTTTTTCGGTGAGCCCTATCCTGCAGCTGGCTGTGTCCCTCGACTATGCCATTTTCTTATTGCATGCTTTTGGCGATTTCCGCCACGAAGGCCTTTCTGTCAAAGAGGCTATGCGCAAAGCCATGAAGCGCTCGGTGAGCACCGTCTATGCAAGCGCAACGACAACCTTATTCGGTTTCGCCGCCCTAGTCTTTATGCAGTTCGGCATCGGGGCTGACCTCGGTTTAAGCCTGATGAAGGGCATACTCCTCAGCTTCTTATCCTGCGTGATATTTTTACCGGCATTGACCATGTCCAGCTACAAACTGATTGACAAAACGCAGCACCGCCCACTCATGCCGACCTTCCGTGGTGCCTGGCGCTATCTCTCAAAACTTGCCATTCCCTTCACTGTGATAGTGGTACTTATCGCAGTCCCCAGCTACCTTGGGCAAGGTAAAAGTGTCTTCTCCTATCAAAACTCCGACAAAAATCCTGAAAGCCGAACGGCTATTGACAAAAAAGCTATTCACGACGAATTCGGGGAGTCCCTTGTCATGGCAGTATTCGTTCCAAAGGGAGATGTTGCTCGTGAAGACGAGCTCACCCAGGCGCTCGAACGAGTTGAGCATGTTATCTCGGTTGTGTCCTACACAAACCAGGTTGGCACAGGCATTCCAGCGGAGTGGCTGGAGCCTGAGATCACCGAACAATTCTACTCAGATACCTATGCCCGTATTATTGTATACACAAACACGGAGGCAGAAGGCACCACTGCTTTTGCAAATGTTGAAACAATCCATGACACTATTGGGGAATTCTACGATGAATTCTATACAGCGGGGCAGTCAGCAAACCTCTATGATATGAAAAATGTCGTTACGAAAGATAATCTACGCGTCAATCTGATTGCTGTCATAGCAATATTCCTTGTCCTGCTCATCACCTTCAAATCTATGACCCTGCCCTTTATCCTATTGGCAACTATTGAAGTAGGAATCTGGTTTAATTTGGCTATCCCCTATTTCACTGATACCCCCATCAACTTTCTCGGGTATCTCGTGGTCAGCACCGTACAGCTGGGTGCTACAGTGGATTATGCTATTTTGCTCACTTCGTATTACATGGAAAATCGCCGAAAGATGCCGCAGAAGAAGGCTGTAAAAACCTCTATCGGGCAGACGTTCAGATCGACACTCGTGTCGGCGGCAACCCTTTCCGTTGCCGGCTTTACCCTTGCAATGACCTCGTCTAACCCCGCTGTAACAGAGATTGGGATCCTCCTCGGCCGTGGCGCCGTATTCTCGTTCGTCCTTGTAAACCTTATGTTGCCCATACTGCTCACAGTATTTGATAAACCAATCGGAAAGACTACCTACAAGTCCCGTTTTTTCAAAAGGGATGGCACCCAGCATCAGCAGCTCTCGCCTGTGTCGGAAGGAGCAAAACTATGAAGCATGTCGACACTGAACACAAAGAGCATGGTCTTGAAGAAAATGAGATTATGCCAATACGCCAAAACGGCCCCAAAAAACATCCGCGAATGTGGTTAAAAAGGACAAGACGGCTTTTAGCAAGCGCTATCCTATCCGTGCTCTTAGCAACGCTCGTTTTAACCACTGGAGCATTGGCCCAATCTGGCTCGATTGGCCAGACAGCCGCCTCCTCTCACTCTGCGGACTCTTTGGCGGATAGCGAAGCCTCAGGTACTGATGAAGAGGCCCCTACAAAAGAAGAAGTCGTGTATGCCAACCTTCTCAGCAGTGGCTCAATCGATAGTATTTATGTAGTAAACGAGTTTTACTCCGAATCTCAAAGAACCATTGTTGACTATGGTAACTATTCCGAAGTCAATAACTTAAGCAATACGCTTGAACTTAAGCAGGAGGAAGACAGGCTGAGCATAGATGTTGAACCGGGCACCTTCTATTACAAAGGCACGCTTGAGGAACAACAGCTCCCCTGGGACTTCACTATTGAATACTATCTTGACGGGAAGAAACTTTCTGCTGATGAGATAGCAGGAAAAAGTGGAGAACTTGAAATCCGCATCACATCAAAACAAAACAATAAGATTGACAGCACCTTCTACGATAATTACCTGCTTCAAATAACGACGACCTTCGGCGCCGATACGAGCAAGAATATCAAATCTGAAGGGGCTACCATCGCCAATGAGGGAAAGTCAAAGACCGTCGTCCACTCTATCATGCCCGAAACTGATGCCGATATAAGCATTACAGCCTCTGTAAGCGATTTCGAAATGGACGGTATTCAACTCGCAGCATTACCTTTTTCTATGGCTTTCGATGTTCCGGATACAAGCGAGCTGAGTGAGGAAATGAGCACCTTGAGCCTCGCCATAGAGGAAATAAACGGAGGGGTTGCAGAAATCTCTTCTGGGTCTGTCAGTCTTGGCCTTGGTGCAACGGAGCTCGCAAGTGGCTCGGCTGATTTTAACAACGGCCTTTCTTACATCAGTACAGGATCCAGCGATCTTGTAGAAGGCTCAGCCTCGATTCAGCTGGCCCTCAGCACTATTGCTACAGGGCTGGAAAACTCGGATGAATTCGACCTGAGCTCTTTAGCGCAACTGCCAGAAACATTCCGCACTCTTGCTGCCGGCCTTGATGCCATGGGCTCAAGCCTCGAATTAAGCGAGCAGGCGCTTGCTGGGCTTGATGAGATAATCGAAACTGCGCTTGAAAATCTTCCCGATACAGACTCAGGACCATCCTACAACAACATCCAAGCCCTTATTGACGAAAATCCTGGAGACACGGCTGATGCTGCGACGGCAGAGCTGGACACTCTCTTGACCTACTATGCGGCGGTCCAGCAGACCAAAGCGACCTATCTTGGGCTACAGGGGATACTGGGGGAACTTCTTGCAATGAGCAATTTGGGCATACCTTCGCATCTCTTTAACATGAGCGATGCAATGAATGACCTTGCCGATACGATAGAGTTGGCTCTTGCTGATAACAATCTCGATAGCATGGCAGACCTCATCGAAGGACTTAAAACTCTATCAGGTGAATATGATACCTTCCATACAGGGCTTAGCAGCTATACAGAAGGTGTCGATTTGGCAGCATCCAGCTATCAGCAGCTGCATGATGGCGTGCTTTCTCTTTCAGGGGGCATTGACGAGCTGTCAGGCGGCCTGCAAGAGCTCTACGTGGGAACGTCTGCTCTTGAAGTGGCCACACGTGAGATGCCTGATGAAATGCAAGCCAAAATTGATGAGTTTATGGCGGATTATCAAACTAAAGACTTTGATCCTGTTTCTTTTGTTTCGAAAAAGAACAAAGGTGTGAAGCTCGTCCAGTTTGTTTTTACGACAGAAGGCGTTTCAATTGAGAGCGAACCCGTAGCAGATGCGCCAGAAGAGGAGAAAAGCTCCTTCCTCGACCAAATCATCAATCTCTTCTCGTAGTTGAGAGAGGCTTGATGATATCCCAAAGAAAAAGGGTATATCCTATATCCTATTTTTAGGGATACAAGGCATAGCAATAGCCTCCTTTCCAGAAAGAGTTGATCGGTCACCTACGTTAACAAGTAATTCAAGATTTCTATAGCCGATATAGCTCGTTATCAAGATTCGTTATCAAGATTTTTGTCATTCCAAAGCTCGCACTGGTTTGGCAAATAATGCGATAATAGCGTTCATCGGACAAGGGCATACCGAACAGCGATCAAGAGAGGTGGTATGCATGGATATGTCAAACGAGGTCTTCAGGCAAGTTTTGGAACACGAGGGCGTTGTCGCCATAGTCACGTGGGCCCAGGGGGACGCGCATGTGGTGAACACCTGGAACAGCTACCTCCGCATCGCGGATGGGGACACCATCCTAATACCGGCGGCAGGCATGAACAAGACGGAGGAGAACATCAAGCTCAACCCGAGGGTGAAGATGACTATCGGGAGCGGCAGTGTGCAGGGCAGCATCGGCATGGGTGCCGGCTTCTACCTCGAAGGGGATGCAGAGTTCCTCTACGAGGGGCCTGGGTTCGAGTCTACGAAGGAGGCCTTCCCCTTCGCCACGCGTGCCCTGGCGGTCAAGCCTGACAAGCTGGAGCAGACTATCTAGGGACACCTAGGGCAGCCCAACAGAAGAAGACCGATGAGCAAATCGCTCACCGGTCTTTCAAGTATATATCTGCCTACCGCTTTAAATGAGTCTTCAATTGCGGGCTATTTTTAGGCCTTGCGAAGCCTCCGAGCCGCCAAGCTCAATCCTACAAGACCAAGCACAGCTGCAAATCCAAGCAAAAGAATACCTAAGGGGTTATCGCTCGTGCGAGGAGCCTTGGTAGTATTGCTTGGGTCCTTAGCAACTGGAGCTGCCTTTTCAGACTCTTTAGTATTCTCAAATATAGCTCCCGTGGAACCATCACTAACAATTCCTTCTTCATCAGCACTCTTCGTTACATACCCCTCAGAAGAATAATCCTCTTCGGTAAATTTGTACGAATCGTCCAGAGCAAGGCCGCTAATGATAATTTTCTGGCCGTGCTTCAAGGTGAAGGTGTCGCCATCTTGCAGTACTCCTGGCTCTATCCCTTCCACTCCCTCTGCAGCAAAGTACTCGAATTCACCCTCAGCGTCGGTGTTGAAGGTAAAGGTGAACTCACGATCCTTCTCACCTGCGTCACCAGAAACAATTTTTTCTATCGAAATATCACCGAGCACCTGCTTCGTGTTAAGGAAGGCCGCCGTCGGGTTCTCCTCTTCCACGATGCCCTCAGTATCGGAGGCGT
>CAYFQW010000019.1:18506-20456 GCA_964345475.1 uncultured Raoultibacter sp. | reverse complement strand
TGCTTTAGTGAGCCTGAAATACTTCTTCTGCTTCTTTTTCTTCATGATAGTTCCTTTCTCTCAGCCAGGCCTTGTGGCCTGTCTTCTAGAAAGGAATTCTCGAACTCAACTGGTCGTGTTCAGCTAAGTTCGATAGAAAAAGCAAAGTGTTCAGTTCAACTTGCGATTCAAGCAAAATGAGCATGTTCAAACCGCTTGTTGGAGAATTGCTCAAGAATAGCCACAAAAGAAGAAAATCAGCTATCATGGATCCTTGATTGTTGTAGAAGCTGACACCCATGCTTCACAAATTATCATCGCCTAAGGAGACTTGCAGCCATGCGGGAGCGTATCGTACCGCAACATACTCGAATCAACAACCGAAGCTAGCGTTTGGGAGGCGACAGGGTGTCGTTTTCCAAACGCATATGAACGATTGCCCCGAGGGGCATCGTGACAGAGCTGTTTTGAAGGTACGGTAAGCGACGAGTACGACGAGGAGTATCATGGCTATTACAACAGGCATTGTTGGGGCTGCTGGTTTTGCGGGGACAGAACTGGTGCGGCTTATAGACAAGCATTCAAATTTTGAACTGCATACTATTGTTTCTGATTCTTTGGCGGGTAAAGCTCTTTCTGATGTATATCCCGCTTTTTCCCCCGATTGCGATCTGGTATTTTCCGCTCGCGATAGCGAGTCTCTGTACGAATGCGACGCGGTCTTTCTTGCTGTCCCGCATACTGCTGCAATGAGCGTGGTCCCATCTTTGCTCGATAAGGGCATAGCAGTGTTCGACCTCTCTGCTGACTTTAGGTTGAGAGATGTGTCGGTGTATGAAAAATGGTATGAAACCCAGCATACGGCACCGTCTCTTTTGGAGCATGCTGTATTTGGCCTGCCCGAACTTTTCCGCGCAGATCTCGAAAGCGCTGCTACAAGCTATATCGAGAAGAAGCCAGTGCTCGTTGCCTGTGCAGGCTGCTATCCAACAGCAAGCTCGCTTGCGGCCTATCCTGCGATAGATGCGGGGCTTGTTCAGGGGACCGTTATTATTGATGCGATTTCTGGTATCAGCGGGGCGGGCAAGTCGATGAAGGAGTCTAATCACTTCTGCTTTGCCAATGAAAATCTTGCAGCCTATGGCCTTACCAAGCATCGCCATACACCAGAAATAGAGCAGATATTGGGAATCCCCGGGCAGCTTATTTTCTCACCGCACCTGGCGCCTTTGAGCAGAGGGATTCTAGCTACGGTGTACCTACCTTTGAAGGAGTCGGGTGCCGAAGCAGATCTTCAGGAGTATACAGCGCTTTATCAAAGTTTTTATGCTGACGATCCATTCATAGAGGTCTTGCCGGAAGGAGGCCTTCCGCAAACGTCTACCGTACGAGGGACAAATTACGCAAAACTTGGTTTGGCCTTTCAAAAAGAGACGAGGACGCTTATCGTTGTTTCTGCTATAGACAATTTATGTAAGGGGGCTGCAGGTCAAGCCCTGCAATGTGCAAACCTTGTGTTCGGATTGCCTGAAACACAAGGTCTGGAGGTTCGTTCATGGTACGTATAGACGATCAAAAAGTTAAAAAGAATCCACCTCTTCCAGAAGGGCTTCGGGCCGAATGGATAGATGGGGGTGGCGTAAGCTCCGCTCGGGGCTTTAGAGCGGCCGGTATTCATGCTGGATTTAAGAAAGGCGAAGCTCTTGATTTTGCTTTAGTGGAGAGTGAAAGGCCCGTAACGGCAGCAGCTGTGTTCACCAAGAATACCTTTTGCGCGGCTCCGGTTATGGTATCGAAGGATCATCTATGCCTCACGCGTCAGAAGCTTGTGGCCGAACGGGAGGCGCTTGAAGCAGAGACGTTGGCGAAAGGGGCAGCTGGGACAGATGCAAGGCTTAAAGCAGAGGCGGCCCCTGAGGTAGATGCGGCCTCTGAGATAGATGCAGCACCTGAAGTAGATGAGGCCCTTGG
>CAYFQW010000019.1:13143-18406 GCA_964345475.1 uncultured Raoultibacter sp. | reverse complement strand
AGTAGAT
The DNA here is from genome assembly GCA_964345475.1 of uncultured Raoultibacter sp. Lineage (GTDB taxonomy): Bacteria > Actinomycetota > Coriobacteriia > Coriobacteriales > Eggerthellaceae > WRIS01. The sequence continues at coordinate 18,399 of CAYFQW010000019.1, read as the reverse complement.
GAGGCCCTTGGGAAAGGGACCGTGTCTGGAAATAGAACGGCCACCGAGGCCGAAGCGATAACCACAAGTACAGCCGTGCAGAGCTCGAAACCCGCAGGCGACACACCTGCCCTTTCAGGGCCTCACTACGGGAAAGCCCGTGCACTGCTTATTAACGCAGGCAATGCGAATGCCGCAACAGGAGAGCTTGGAATTGTAGCAGCCCGCAGCTCGGCAGCCCTCGCGGCTCAGCAGCTGGGATGTGCTTCCGAAGAAGTGCTTATTGCCTCAACAGGAGTTATTGGAAGCCCGATAGACTTCAGTCTGTTCGCGCATAATATGAAGCCTCTCGTCTCGGCCTTGTCCACAGAAGGAGGTCCTCAGGCAGCTCAGGCTATTATGACCACCGACACCGTTTCGAAGGAGTGTGCACTCGAGTTTTGGAGTAGTGATCCAGATTTCGAAGGGACGAGGTTCACCATAGGGGGCATGGTGAAGGGCTCGGGTATGATTATGCCTGATATGGCAACGATGATAGCCGCTCTCACCACGGATGCGCCGCTCAAGCCCGCCCATGCCCACACGGCTCTCGAACTAGCTGTTGCTAAAAGCTTTAATAAGGTGACGGTCGATTCTGACACATCTACAAACGATACCTGTTTTTTGCTAGCGAACGCAGCGGCCTTGGGAGGGAAAAAGGGTCGATGCATCAAGCCGGGCTCACTTGCTTTTAAAGAGTTCGTTATGGCACTTGAGGCGGTCTGCGTAACCCTTGCGAAAAAAATTGCAATAGATGGCGAGGGTGCAACCAAGCTTCTTACTGTAAAAGTGAGGGGCGCTGCCAGCGAAGAAGATGCGGATAAAGCTGCTCGCAGTATTGCAAACTCTCCTTTAGTGAAAACGGCAGTCTTCGGACACGATGCGAATTGGGGCAGGGTGGCGATGGCTCTAGGGAAGTCTGGGGCAGCCTTCAAGCCAGAAAAGGTGTCGATAAGCCTTCTGGGAATCCCTGTTTGTGAACATGGCCTCACGATACCCTTCGATGAGGAGGAGGCTCTGCGACGATTCCAGGCACCTGAGGTGTGCATAAAGGTAGATCTCGGTGCCGGAAGTGCGAAGACGACTATTTGGTCTTGCGATTACAGTCACGACTACATCACAATTAACGGGGAGTACAGAACGTGAAATTTGCAAAAGATATTAAAAACCGGGACGAGCTTAAAGAAGTGAGCGAGCTGCTCATACGGGCACTTCCCTGGATTAAGGATATAACAGGAAAAACAATCGTAATAAAATATGGCGGCGCTGCCATGGTGGACGAGCAGTTGAGATCGGCTGTGATGGCCGATATCGTGCTGCTTAAGATAGTAGGGGTTAACCCTGTCATTGTTCACGGCGGCGGTAATGCCATAAACGATATGCTGCAAAAGCTCAACATGCCTGTCGAATTCAAAGATGGCCTGCGTGTTACCGACGAAGGAACGATGGATATCGTAAAAATGGTGCTCATGGGGGAAGTAAACCAAGAGCTTGTGGAAGCGATGAACCAGCACGGAAATCTAGCTGTCGGTGTGAGCGGTGGTGATGCAGGCACCGTTTGGGCAGATCAGCTTGACCCCGCTTTAGGGAGGGTCGGCGTGGTGAGCCGTATCGACACAACCTATCTTGAAGACCTCATTCTCGATGACTACATTCCCGTGGTTGCCTCTTTGGCGCTTGGGGAGGATGGCGGCTACTACAATGTCAATGCCGATTTAGTCGCGGGCGAGCTTGCAGCTGCTATCGGGGCCCAAAAGTGTATCTTCCTCACTGATGTAGACGGGCTGTATCTTGATTTCGAAGACAAAGGAAGCCTTATTTCGAAAATGACCTTAGTAGAGATGAAGGAAATGATTGCCAAAAATCAAGTGTCGAAGGGGATGATACCGAAACTGAAGGCCAGCATAAAGGCGCTTGAGGCCGGTGTCCCCCGTACGCATATTATAAACGGTACGATGCCCCACTCGCTCATTCTCGAGCTTCTCACTGATTTTGGCATCGGAACACTTATGTACGACGAAGAGGACCGCAGCGACTTCGATGCCTATCCTTTAGGAAACCTCGCATCGAAGCTCACGGAAAATCTTGTTGTAGGAGAAGAAGGGTAGATACATGAGTTTAGAAGAAGAACAAGATCTCGAACAGGCCTTTGTCATGCCAACCTTTGCGCGTAAGCCCCTTGCCCTTGTGGAAGGTCGGGGAATGAGGGTGTATGACTCAACAGGTAAAGAGTACCTTGATTTTATTGCAGGTATCGGCGTGGTGAGTCTTGGGCACTGTCACCCTGCAGTCTCACAGGCGATAGCAGATCAGGCGCAGAAGTTGATACATGTAGGCAACTATTATTATATTGAGAACCGTGGAGAGCTAGCACAAACGATATCAAGTTTGTTGAACAAGGGACCCGAGGCATCAGGCGCTTCGCAAGGTGCTGCTTCTGCACAGGAAGAGGCTGCCCCTTCCTGGAAGACCTTTTTCGCAAATTCAGGTGCAGAGGCCAACGAATGTGCTATCAAGCTTGCACGGAAGTATGCAAAGTCTTGTGGGCGGGATGCATCGCTTGTGATAAGCCTGAAGAAGAGCTTTCACGGACGGACGCTTGCAACCTTGTCGGCTACGGGGCAGGCATCAAAGCAGGACACGTTCAAACCGCTTCTCGAGGGCTTTATCCATGTTGGTATTAATGACATCCAAACCCTCACAGATGTGTTTGAACGACAAGGCGAGCACATTTGCGCCGTATTGGTTGAATGTGTGCAAGGGGAAGGCGGCGTGCATCCCTGTACAAAAGAATTTCTTCAAGCCGCAGAAGAGCTTGCATCGAAAAACGACGCACTGCTCATCTGTGACGAGATACAGACAGGTATTTACCGTTGCGGAACGTATCCGTTTGCCTTTCAACATTTCGATATCCACCCCGACATTGTAACTATTGCAAAAGGGGTTGCCTCTGGCTTTCCCACGGGCATGTGCTCAGCAATCGCCGAGGTTGCCGATGCTTTTGAGCCGGGCGATCACGGCTCAACCTTTGGAGGAAGCTCTTTGGCGGTTACGGCCTCATATGCCACGCTCTCAAGTTTGCAAGAGCTCGAGATAGGTGCTCACGTCGAAGAAATGGGCGTCTATCTCCGTTCACAGCTTGAAACTCTCCCGCAACTTCAAAAGGTACGAGGTTTGGGCCTTATGTGCGGATGCGATGTTTGTAATGGCCTTTCAGCACCAGCGCTTGTTGACAAAGCACTTGACCAAGGCTTGCTCATAAATGCCACGGGGCCCGAGACACTTCGGTTCCTTCCGCCGCTTATATGTCAGAAAGAAGATATAGACTGCATGATAGAAACGCTTCGGATGCTTTTGGAAGACGAAGAATCTTCAGCCTCCGCCTGACGTAAAAGCTGTGGAATCATCAAAAGAGTCAAGGTACGAAATGAAATAATTCGTAGTATGTATACATATATTGCGAAGTTGAAAAAGTGAAGATACATCGAGTGGAACAATGCATGAAAGTTTTGAATCACTCACGTTCGAGCAGGGAAGGAACAGAAAGCTATGGCTAGAGAAAGAGTAGTGCTTGCATATTCAGGAGGTCTCGACACCTCTGTCTGTATTAAATGGCTGCAGGAAGAATACGACCTAGACGTCGTTGCGCTCGTTGGCGATGTCGGGCAAGAGCATGCGGGCCTTGAGGCAATCCGCCAGAAAGCCCTGAAGACCGGTGCTATCGCCTGTGATGTCGTAGATATGAAGGATGAATTTGCAGAAGAGTATTTGAGCAATGCAATCTTGGCAAACGGAATGTATGAGAACAAATATCCCCTTCTCTCGGCTCTTTCACGCCCTGTTATCTCAAAGCATTTAGTTCAGGCAGCCCACAAATATGGTGCGAAAAGCATAGCGCATGGCTGCACAGGGAAGGGCAACGACCAGGTTCGCTTCGAGACGAGTGTTTTGATGCTCGATCCAAGCCTGAACATCATCGCCCCAGTACGCGAGTGGGATTTACGCACGCGCAACCAAGAGATAGAGTGGGCACGTGAGCATGGCATAGATGTGCCGGTTACCAAGGAATCTCCTTACTCAATCGATGACAATATTTGGGGCCGAGCAATCGAATGCGGCATCTTGGAAGATCCGTGGAATGAGCCGCCTAAGGATATTTACGCGATGACCATATCTCCCGAGGAGGCCCCCGACACTCCTACCTATGTTGAAGTGGGCTTCGAAGCCGGCCTTCCCGTAAGCCTTGACGGAGAGAACATGAAGCTCTTCGATCTTATCCAAGCGCTTAACAATATTGCGGGCAGCAATGGCTTCGGTAGAATCGATCTCGTCGAAAATAGGCTCGTAGGCGTTAAAAGCCGTGAGTGCTATGAGGTACCTGGGGCATTGGCCATTATTGAGGCTCATCGTGCCCTTGAGGATATATGCCTTGAGCGTGAGACCCAGCATTTTAAATATATCGCTGAGCAGAAATGGGCGGTAGCCGTCTATAACGGGCAGTGGTTCTCTCCTTTGAAAAATTCACTTGACGCCTTTTTTGTTGCTACGCAGGAAGATGTTAACGGTGTCGTCCGTCTGAGGTTCTATAAAGGAAACTGTGTCGTGGTCGGTAGGAAAAGCGATAACTCTTTGTATGATTATGCGCTTGCAACCTATGATAAAGAAGACAGCTTCGATCATGAGGCTGCCAAGGGCTTTATCGACCTCCAGATGCTGCCTGCCAAGGTGTGGGCAATTAAAAAACACGAGGCTGGCGGTTCGGTAGAAGGGAAGTAGCATAATGGCATTGTGGTCGGGACGTTTCGAGCAGGGGGTAGATGCCTTTACCCAAGAATTTGGAGCCTCGCTGCCTGTCGATAAGGCTATGTACGCGCAAGATATTGCTGGATCTATGGCACATGCGCGGATGTTGGGGCGCCAAGGTATCATTTCCGAAGAGGATGCCCAGGCCATCATCGGGGGGTTGCAGTCCATACAAAAACGTATCGAATCAGGTGAATTCGAGTTCGATATTAAGGACGAGGATATTCACATGTCGATTGAACGGGCGCTTATTGAAGACATAGGAGCTCCGGGCGCCCGCCTCCATACAGGCAGAAGCCGAAACGATCAGACCATTACAGATACGCGTCTGTATGCTAAAACACTCGCCGCAGGCCTCATGGATCTCGTGAACGATTTTCGCCAGACGCTCATCGATAAGGCAGAGGCGTATCCTGAGGCCATCATGCCGGGCTA
>CAYFQW010000019.1:0-13043 GCA_964345475.1 uncultured Raoultibacter sp. | reverse complement strand
GTTTCCGACCGTGACTTTCTGCTCGACCTCGATTATGCCTGCAGCCTCTGCATGGTGCATCTATCGCGCCTCTGTGAAGAGATAATTCTCTGGTCGAGCTCTGAATTCGGCTTCATAACCCTGTCTGACTCCTTTTCAACCGGCTCTTCTATCATGCCTCAAAAGAAAAATCCTGACTTCGCCGAACTTATCAGAGGGAAGACGGGTCGCGTCATAGGCCACCTCGTATCCTTGCTCATCACCATGAAAGCGCTCCCGCTTGCTTACAACAAAGACATGCAGGAGGATAAGGAAGGCGTGTTCGATGCCGTCAAGACCCTCTCCGACTGCCTCTTGTGTATAAACGGCATGATTGAAACTATGGCGATCAATGAGGAGGCAATGCTGGTTCAATCCTCGAAGGGTTTCTTGGCGGCCACAGACCTCGCGGACTACCTAGCGAAAAAAGGCATGCCCTTCCGCGAAGCTCATGAAGTAGTAGGAAAACTTGTCCTCAAATGCGAAAAGCAAGGTTGCGACCTGAGCGATCTGACGATTGATGAATTTAAGGCGGCAAGCAATCTGTTTGAAGAAGATATCACCTCGAGTCTTGATATGGAAAGCATCGTCGCCGCACGGACTACCCCGGGAGGCACCGGGCATGCCGCGGTGATGGTTCAGCTTGAGGAGGCAAAATCCCGTTTAGTCGAAGACTGCGCATCCGCGGAGCTTAAGTCGAATAAGCAAGCGTAGCAGTGGTACAATACTGCCTACGTTTAGCGGAGGTGTAGTATGGCTTCTCGGGCGCTGAAGAACAGACCGAGTATAAAAAAGAAATCTATGTTGCCAGGCTTTCTGGCGATTATTTCAATATGTACGGCACTTGTCGTCTCCTTGTTTGTAGGCGTCTCAGCAATCGGATCGACATGGTTTGACGACCTTCCCGACTATCGGGATACATCCTATTTCGAAACAGCACAAAAAACGACCGTGTATGCAAATGACGGGACGACAATTCTCGCGGAATTCTATATAGAAAATCGTGAACCTGTTACCCTTGAAGAAATGAGCCCCTATGTCTTGGATGGCATTATTGCTATCGAAGACGAGCGTTTTTACGAGCATGACGGGGTCGATTTGTGGGCTGTTGCACGTGCAGCCGTCGTCAACTTGACGGGAGGTGCGCGAGAAGGGGCCTCAACCATTACCCAGCAGTTTGTTCGCCAGACAATTCTGGCGGATGAGGCGAACGATATCACGCTTGAGAGAAAAGCGCGTGAGATGTATATTGCGTGGGAGCTAGAGAAAGAGTATTCAAAAGACGAGATATTGAATATGTACCTCAATGCTATCAATTTTGGATCGGGCGCGTATGGAATAGAAGCTGCTGCGCAACGCTATTTTTCTAAGCCAGCTCTCGAGCTCAACTTGGTAGAAGCGGCGACGCTTGTTGGCATTCCCCAGTCGCCCACGTTCAACAACCCCATAGATAACCCTGAGAATTGTCTCAATCGCCGCAACCTTGTTCTCCTCAGGATGTTTGAGAATGGCTATATTGGTGAAGATGTATACACGGAGGCCATTGATGAGCCTTTAGCCCTGGTACCGCAAGATCTCGGTCAGCATGGGATATACCTGTACCCGTACTTCACCAGCTATATTCGACAAGAGCTTATCGATCAGTTCAGCGTAAGTGAAGTATTTAAGGGCGGCATGACCGTATACACAAGCATCGATCCCTATGCCCAGGGTTTAGCAGAAGAGGCAGTCCGGGAACGTGAGGCCACGATGGATTCAGATGTTGCGGTTGCCCTGACGGCTGTCGATCCCGAAACGGGCTACATTAAGGCGATGGTAGGAGGGAAGGACTTCTCAAGTAATTCCTTCAATTTAGCTACACAGGCACGACGCTCTTGTGGATCTTCCTTTAAGATGTTCACTCTCATAACGGCGCTTGAAGAGGGCATTTCTCCCTATACTTCTATTAACTGCTCCTCAAAAGTGACTATCGGCAACTGGAGCCCTGAAAACTTTGCAGGCATTGAATACGGCACGCGGTCGATACGATCTGCTTTCGCTGTATCCTCAAACACTGCTTTTGCACGCATTATTACGGCTATTGGCCCTGAAAAGGTGGTGGAGACGGCTCATCGGCTCGGCATAAAATCTGAGCTTCCTATTGTCCCTGCCATAACTTTAGGTGGAGAGGTTACTACTTTGGAAATGGCAGGAGCTGTCGCAACAGTTGCCAACGGAGGAACCCTTCATGAACCGACGGGCATTTTAAGAGTGGAAGATCGAAACGGTGAGGTCTTGTATGAGGCCGATACGGCAGGAGAGCGTGTTTTAAGCCCTGAAATTGCCCACGCTACAACCGAAATAATGAAGGACGTCGTGAATTACGGGACCGGAGTTGCAGCATCCTTAGGAACGGGGCAGCAAGTTATAGGGAAAACTGGAACTTCAGAAAATCATCGAGACAGCTACTTTATCGGTGCGACTCCCCATATTGCGGTAGCGGTTTGGGTGGGGGCTCCCCAAGAGCGGACCATGCCAGAGTCCTATCGCGCCGATGAAGTATTTCGCAGTTTTGTGAGCAGGTTGCTCGAGGGACGCGAAATCCTTGATTTTCCCTGGGCCGAAGACCCCCCTTACGGGCAGTTCGACACAAGTAAGCTGAGCGTCGGCAAGGCAGAGTCTTCCGATAAAGATGAAAAAGATAAGGAAGAAGAGGAGAAGGACTCCGATAAAAGCTCCGACGCAGTAGCTAAGCCTGCTGAAAAACCTGAAACCCCTACGGTTCCAGAACCCGAGCCCGAACCCGAGCCTGAGCCGGAACCTGATCCAGAGCCAGACCCTGAGCCTGATCCAGAGCCAGACCCTGAGCCTGATCCCGGTGGAGGAGACGATGGGGGAGGTTAAGCTCAGCCAACAGAACAATGCTTGAAAGAAAGACTTTTCGGGGAGGTTTTGGGGGCAGTGTCCAAGGCATGTTCAAACGTTTTGTTTTTGTGGTAGAGTGCTAAAAAACAAAGGAAGGCTTGTATGAAATCTAAAATGAAAATTCAAGTAAGCGGAATAGTGCTGAGCATTGTTATGGCAATGGTTCTTCTTACTTCGTGTGTAGGCCAAGCGCCAAGCGCGACGGACGAGCAGGTGGGAAACAGAGAGTATATGGCCGAAGTGAGCGTTGTCGTACATGATCTCGAGTTGTCCCTGAGTGAATTTAGCGGTGCAGCTTCAAACAAGGACATTGTTGCCATGAAGGAGATACTGAAGCAGGCCTCTAAGGCGATTGAGTCTTTAGAAAAAATAGAATACCCCGAAGGTCTTGGCGAGGTGCATGACAGCTATACACAAGGCGCCCAAGCGTTGGAGTCGGCTTTAAGCGATTACGTCGATCTCTATGAAAATACGCTTTCACTGCCTGAAGGCAGCCAGCCCTCCATTGAAGATATTGAGAAGAGTAAGCAGGATATCGAAAAGAAATACAATGAAGGTGTTGAGCTTTTAGAAAAGGCAGACGAGCTCGCTATCTCAATGGAGTAGTACATCAATCCATTGAGCACAAAGCAGGTCATTTGGCATAGAACAAATCATAGCAAGTCATTCAGCACCAAGCAGCACCGAACAAGCTATTCAACACGAAGCCCCACCTACAGTTCAGTACCTGTAGATGGGGCTTTGCTAGTACCGATAAGGCAATCGGGGCCTGAGTCTGGTCTAGGGGCTTAAGCCTGGCCTAGGGATCTGTATCCGCGGGCGGGTCGGTCGGAGATTCCTCAGTCGGCTCTTCGGGCTTCTCAGGATCTGGCTCAACTGCATCTGCAGGGTCAGGCCCCTTTGAAACATAGAGCACCAGTTTGCCGTCAACAACCTCTTGTCGAATCACAAGCCCCGCAGCTACCGTAGAAGAATATTCCTCGTAATATACCGCTTCGAAGCCATCGAGGGCGTTTCCAGCTTCTTCTAAAGTCATGCCTACAACGCTCGGAGCGTCTTCAATGTCGGGTTTTTCGTACGCCTCCTTTTGCTTCTTATTAAAATCGTTCGAATAGGGAGGCTCGCCATGTGAGGGGAAGTCGACTATTTCAAGGCCTTCATGGGCACTATCCATAAAATTCTTCCACACATCGTTAGCGTTGACAAAGTCTCCGATGTCGCGGTTTTCGCTTGCAACTCCAACCCAGACTGCAGTAGAAAGTTGGGGCGTGTATCCGCAGAGCCACTTGTCATAGTTGTTGGAGGAGGTACCTGTTTTACCGGCTGCAGGCCTACCGTCAGAAAGGCCATATCCATATGCGGTGGCTTCACTGTCGGTAAAGATAGTTTTGAGGACATCTGTCGCGGCGCCAGCTACATCTTCAGTAAGTACGCGCGTGGGGTTATCTTCGTGCTCGAATACGACATCTCCGTTCCAGCTTACGATTTTGGTGATGGCAACAGGGTCACGCTGTACGCCATTGGCGGCAAGCGTTGCGTACGAGCTCGCCATCTCGAGTGAGGTCACGTTAACAGCACCAAGGGTTGAGGAGCGGTAATCATGCAGATCTTCGGTCGTAATACCCATTCTCCGGGCGGTTTGATTAGCGAGGGGTACCCCCACCTCGTCGGCAAGCCTCACGAAACCGGTATTAGAAGATACTGCGGTGGCACTCTGAATGGAACGAATGCCGTAATTGATATTCCCATAGTTTTGGAAAGTGTCGTTTCCTATAGTCATAGGTGAGGTGCAATCAATTTTCGTATCAGGGTCGATCCCCTGCTCGATGGCAGTTACCAAGGTAAACATCTTAAAGGTCGAACCCGCCTGCCTTAAACCTTGGGTTGCGAGATTGTATTTGTTTGTGCCGTAGTTTCGCCCGCCTATGAGGGCTTTAATGTAGCCCGTTTGGGGGTCAATGGCTGTAAGCGACACCTCAATATCTTCGGCGGATGTTTCATACTTGGCTTGTGCAGCAGCTTCCGCCTTGTTTTGGATGTTCGGATCGATAGTAGTGTAGACAGTCAGGCCGTCTTGAAAAATATCACTCTCGGGGTATTCGCTCAGCAGCAGCTGACGTACATAGCTGGTGAAATAAGGGTAGGCGTAAATTCCTTCGTCCGAGCTGTCGTCTGCGGGATTCAGTATGAGCTCTTCAGCCTTTGCCGCCTCATACTCCTCCTCGGTTATCGTTCCGTATTCGAGCATACGTGAAAGCACGAGGTTTCGGCGTTCAAGGCAAGCATCAGGATTCGTTTTGGGGTTCAGGTATGTTGGAGATTGCGGAATGCCTATTAAGGTAGCTGCTTCTGCGATAGTGAGTTCGTTTGCATGCTTTTGAAAGTAATTCTTCGAAGCGCTTTCGATGCCGTAGGCACCATCGCCGTAGTTAATTGTATTGAGATACATCATGAGTATCTCATCCTTTGAATATAGGCCTTCTAGCTGGGTTGCCAGTTCCGCCTCTCGCACTTTGCGCTTAAGCGAGATATCGGTTGCCTCACTCGAGAGGATGGTGTTTCGAACGAACTGCATAGTAATAGTAGAGGCGCCCTCGCGACTGCTACCCGTTATGTTGACAACGAAAGCGCGTGCGATGCCATACGGATCTACCCCATTATGCTCGTAGAAACGTTCGTCTTCAGTAGCGACGGTTCCCTCTAATACGTACGGGCTCACCTGATCGATAGTGACGGGCTCTCTGTTTTCTATATAAAACTCAGCAAGCAGGGTGGTCTCATCGCTTGCATAAATACGTGTTTTGCGAGAATAATTGAACGCATCCGTATTTTCTACGCTCGGTAGATCCTCGAGCCAGGAATCCATAATCGCCATCAGACCCTGGTAGGCTCCGAAAGCAATGAGACAAACAGCAATCACTGAGACAATGGCGCCCCAAGCAACACTGTGGTTTCGTTTTTGCCGCATTTTCCGACGGTTTTTCATAAGCTTGAGTCCTCCGAATCTGAACATGGATTACTATACTAAATGGATATTCAAACACAAGTAATTCCGCAAGACCTACGTGGTGTTTGCTGCGTCCGCAGCTGTATCGCCTCGGAGGAATCCTTATGCTATTGTGGTCAAGTTCGTCTTTTGCTCTTTTCGCGCGCCTTGAGCTCGAAAGGATAATTTCAGATATGATGGGTAGCATGATGAAGAATAAATCTTTGGAGCTCTTAGCTCCAGCAGGAAATATGATATCCCTCCATGCGGCAGTGAGCGCAGGGGCAGACGCAGTGTATCTTGGTTTAGATACCTTTAATGCGCGCAGGGGGGCTGAGAATTTTAGTCTCGATACCCTGGAGGAAGCGTGTGATTATGCGCACCTGCGACAAGTCAAGGTATATCTTGCCCTCAATATTGCCATCCTTCCCACCGAAATAGTGGACGCTTTGGAAACTGCTCGTCAGGCTTATCGTCGTGGTGTTGATGCTTTTATCGTACAAGATCTAGGCTTGGCTTCCGAAATATCTCGCGTTCTTCCCGATGCCAAGGTGCATATTTCAACGCAAATGAATACGATGAATGAGGCGGGCCTGGAGGCGGCTAAAAAACTAGGGGCGAGCCGTGTCACTCTTGCACGTGAGCTGTCCTTAGCGGAGATACGTGCATTGAGCCCGAAAGCATCTGATCTCGGTTTAGAGTTAGAGGCCTTCACGCACGGTGCTTTGTGTATCTCGTATTCGGGGCAATGCTTCATGTCTTCGATGATTGGCGGCCGTTCAGCCAACAGAGGACTTTGTGCCCAGGCTTGTCGACTTCCGTACGAGCTGCATAATAAAGCGGTGAAAAAGGCGCTTTCGGCGGAGGGAGATTACCTTCTTTCCCCTAAAGATCTCTGCACCCTCGATATCCTTCCCGAAATGGTTGAGGCAGGAATTCGCTCCTTCAAAATCGAAGGACGTATGAAATCTCCCGAGTATGTGCATGCCGTAACTCGGATATACCGTGAGGCTCTCGATGCGCTCGATGGACGAGGGCCTGACAAGGCCGAGCTGGCAGAGGTTTTCTCACGAGGTTTTACTACGGCTTACCTTGAGCAAAAGCGTGGGAATGAAATCATGAGCTATGGACGCCCGAACAACCGAGGAGTTTTTATAGGGCGTGTTGGGCAGGTACGAGGGAGCCAAGTAACCCTCCGTGCCGATCTTCGTGTAAACGAGGGCGATCGACTTGAGTTCTGGACGAGCAAAGGTCATTTTTCCCATGAGGTGCAGGCACGTGAGGCACAAAGCTGCCATCATGGAGATGGAGTATTTTGGCTCCAGCTTGCTATCACGAAGCCAGTCTCCTCGGGCGACCGCGTATTTCGTGTCCGTAATGCATCCTTAGTCTTTGAAGACAATCCTTTTGAGCCGAGGATTCCCGTTGATGGCAAGATAGTGCTTGAGATAGGGAAACCTCTTATGCTCAGCTTCAAAGCTGCGGGCGAAGCGATCAAAGTGGAGGGCACTGAAGTTGAAGCCGCCCGCACTAAAGAAGTGAGCAACGAGGAGATTTATGAGCATGTTAACCGCTTAGGGAATACCCCCTTTGTGTTGAGAGAGTTCGACATTACGTGCGATCCAGGTGTTGGAATAGGTTTTTCCCAGTTGCATAGGTTGCGTTCTCAAGCCTTGGAGGCCTTGGAAAACGAGCTTTTGAAGCCTTACAAGAATCGCAGTCTTGAAAAAAGCTCCCGCCCAAACTATGTGCGTAGTAAGACGGGGCATGCTTGCAGCGTAGCGGTTTTTGCGACTAATCCATCCTGTGCATGTGCGGCAAAGCGGGCTGGAGCTGAAATAATCTATACCCCAGCTCTCAACTATAAGAGGGGCCAGGCTCTTATAGCAGGACAAGTTTCTGAAACAGCCGAACAGGCAGGGTATCCGAAGCAAAGCATTATCGCCCTGCCCGTAGTCGAGCACGATATAGTTGAGGGGTCGCGCGAGTTCAGCCAGGGCTGTGACGTGTGGGACCTCGTCAAGCCAAACAAGCCGCTTTTTGTTGAAAATTTAGGTCAGCTCAAGCGTGCCCATGACGAAGGTGCACATGTCGAGGTTGGCCCCCATATACCGATCCTGAATCTACCTGCCCTGCAATTGATGGCAGATTGGGGAGCGCATCGCGTATGGCTCTCACCAGAGCTTAACTTGGAGCAGATTGAAGGGCTGGGCCTCGATTCGCCTCTTCCCCTGGGTCTTACCGTCATAGGCTATCAAGAGCTTATGACGAGCGAACACTGCTTTTTGATGAGCCAAGGCCCTTGCAACGAGGATTGCAAGAATTGCGTCCGAAGAAAAAGCCCTCATTATCTCAAGGACAGAAAAGGCTACGAGTTTGCTGTTGTTACGGATGTCTGCGGGCGATCGCATCTTTACAATGCAGTAGAGTTCGATGTTGCCCATGCAGTACCCGAGCTGATACGCAGCGGGGTGTCGGCGCTTATGGTCGATAGCACCTTGATGAACGTGGAAGAAACCACGAAAGCCGTTGAACGCCTTGTTCGTGCACGAAACATAGCGGTCAAATCCGGAGATAAGCTTTCTAAAAAAGAAGGCGCAACCACCGGTCATCTTTTCCGGGGTGTTTTGTAAGGAACGGAATAGACTTTCGGCGCATGTGCTCTAGAGTTTCGTTAAAGACTGGGTGAACTATACGGCGTGCCTGCGTTAGAGATTCGTCAGAGACGAAAGCGAGTTTCTGGTGCTCCTGCGCTAGAACTTCGCCAGGGTTTGCCTTGAATTCAAAGCGGGGTCTTCTTAGGATATTCGTCAGATATCCTGCGGTGCTTTTATACTTGTGGTACCATATCGCAGCGATAAACAAGGTTTGCTTCATTGGTCGACCCCTTCTTATTCAAGGGAAAGGCCATACCACACAAGGAGATGAGAACAATACTTCCAGAAGAGCAGTTGCGCATTATTTCATCAGGAGCATCACAAATAGTTCCTGAGGACAGTTTGCTGGAGAAGCTTCGAAAAGGGAAGGTTCTCAATGTTAAATTAGGGGTCGATCCTACCGCTCCTGATATCCATTTGGGCCATGCGGTGCCTCTTCGCAAGCTGCGCACCTTCCAAGATTTGGGGCATCAGGTAACCCTCATCATCGGTGATGGAACGGCGCGCATTGGCGATCCGTCGGGGCGTGATACAACGCGCCCGCAGCTAACGGGTGATGAAATTCTTGCGAACGCGAAGACCTATGTCGATCAAGCTTTTAAGATTCTTGATCCCGAAAAGACGGTATTGCGCTATAACTCCGAGTGGCTTCTCTCTCTCAGCATGGAGGATCTGCTGAAAATAGCCGCTCAATTCACCGTGGCCCGCATACTTGACCGCGACGACTTTCAAAAGCGCTATACGTCCCAGCTGCCGATTAGCTTGCATGAGATGCTCTATCCCCTTATGCAGGCCTACGATTCGGTAGTCATTAAGGCCGATGTCGAGCTTGGCGGAACCGATCAGCTCTTCAACCTCTTAGCAGGGCGTGAGCTCATGGAAAAAATGGGCATGGAACCGCAGGTATGCCTGACGCTCCCGCTGCTTGAGGGAACAGACGGCGTACAGAAGATGTCGAAAAGCTATGGCAACTACATAGGGCTTACCGACGAACCTTCTGATATGTTTGGCAAGGTCATGTCTATCCCCGATGAGATAATGGTTAAGTATTATCGACTCGCCTCAACGTTTTCAGTTGATGAAATTGATGCTGTTGAGGCCGGTTTGGCAGACGGAAGCTTGCATCCCAACGAAGCTAAGCGAGCGCTCGGTCGCAATATAGTAGGTGCATATTATGACGAAAAGTCCGCTGAAGCAGCTGAAGCGCATTTCGATCGTTTATTCAAGGAGCATGCAGCACCCAAGGATATCCCTAACTTTGAGGCCGATCTGATGCCCAATGATGAGGGAGAAGTATATTTCGCAAAAATAATCTCCGATGCCAGCTTGGCGAATTCTGTCTCGGAAGCCCGTCGGCTTATCGACGGCGGCGGCGTGAAGGTAAACGGAACTGCCCTCGATGCGGGAACATACTACATAGATCCAGCGCGTATTCAAGGTGCAACTATTCAGGTGGGCAAGCGCAGGTTCGTGAAGCTCGTCTAAGCTTCTTATACATTTTCACTCATCATCTGCCATCTGCCAGCGGGCAGACGGCAGATGGCAGATGGCAGATGGCACATGGCGGAGTCCTGTTTTCTCATTCAGCAGATATTGCATGGCAGGCGTCTTATATGGCTAAGATGTGAAGAAAAAATATATCTGCAAGATCATGCAAGGATCCGACCCTTTCAATCGTATTAGAACTAAGAGCCGATACGAAAGAAGGAATCACCATGAAGAAAAATATAATACGAGCATTCGCCATAATCATCAGCTTGGTGCTTCTCGCGCCGATCAACTCAGCATTTGCTGCTCCCGATATTTATGCGAACCCAAGTAGCGAGACATCGAATTCGAGCCAAGAAGATGTGAGGCCATTCTGGTTTTGCGGCAAAGGGTATGGGCAGTATTGCATGAGGGATGGACGCTTGGCCGATGACGGGACGAGGCCCTTCAGAGGTATGTGTTGCTGGAATAGGGGCTTGTATCCTGGATGGCCCGCTTATGAGTGCCCTCGCGGTGGTTTCGTGGATGCCGACAGTAATGGAATATGCGACAATTGGGAAGCGATGCAAGAAGAGGGCTTCACTCAAGGCCGCAATGCCGGTAATGGATGCTATGGCTACAATGGATGCTATGGTTACAATGGCGGCCAGGGCTACAATGGCGGTCAGGGCAACAATGGTAATCAAGGCGGCTACGGGCACCATCACGGCTGGAACAGATAGACTGATACTGAATCGTGCTTACCTCATGCATTTGGGGGACATGGTTTAAAGACAGCCTGAAAATAATAAGAGAGGGCAAGGAGAGGCACGCTATAACATGCGCTCCGAAGAAGATATAGAACATGCGATTGATACGCACGGAGACACTGTGTGGCGTGTCTGCGCCCTGTATTTCAGACAACAAAGCGATTCCCAAGACGCATTTCAAGAAACTATACTCAAATACTCCCTACATGAGGAAGCGTACGACAGCGAAGAACATAAGAAAGCCTGGCTTATACGCGTTGCGACGAATGTATGTAAAGACATGCTCAAAGCCGCGCATCAGCAAAACCTGTCACTCGATACGGTTTCAGACACGGGATACTTCTCCTCTCAAAGCCATGACCCTGAAGCCATGCTTCAATTCCAGACTATTCTCGACCTTATGCAGACATTAAGCGATCCACCACGTACTCCCTTGTATCTGAGTGTATACGAGGGCTACACTGCTCCGGAAATTGCCGAGATACTCGAAGCCCCCCTGAATACGGTGTATTCCTGGATTGCACGGGGTAAAAAAGAAATGAGGGAGGTGCTATCGTGACGAAGTTCGATAAACATGATCAAGAAAGTCAAGCAGATGAGAAATTCAAGGAGTGCTTCGATGCGCTGAAGATGCCTCCTGAGGCTAAAGAAGCAACCTTGAGCTATATAAAGAAGCAAGCCTCTACTAATATAGGTGTCGCCACCCCCCTCGATGCTATCCCTTCGCAAAGCATGGATGCTACGCAAAGTGCAGGCGTTGCGCAAGACACAGGCGCTACGCAAAGTGCAAGCGTTGCGCAAGACACAGGCGCTACGCAAAGCCCAGCCACTACGCAAAGCACTGCCACTACGCAAAGCCCAGCCACTACGCAAAGCACTGCCACCGCCCGAGTATCTGGCACACGCCAGCAAGCAGCCATCGGGTTCTCAAAAAAAAGGAAGTCGAAGAAACTAGCCTTCGCGGCAGCAGCTTGCCTCCTCTTGCTCCTTTCTGCGTTCGGCGGCTTTCGTTGGTATTCTACCGAAACGGCCTATGTCAACATAGACCTCAATCCTTCGCTCGAGCTCGGAATCAACCGCTTCGACACCGTCGTGAGTGCCCGTGCTTTGAACGCGGAGGGGCAGGATGTGCTCGACCTAGTGGATGCGGTGGGGCTTTCGTACTCTGAGGCGTTAGACGCAATCCTTGAAAATGAAGTTTTCCTTACTTATATATACGATGATTCATTTATAGAGCTTAATGTCGCTTGCAGCAGCGAAGAGCAGCGAACGATTCTTTGCGAAGTGGGAGAATTCAAGATAGGGGATATGCCCTGCGGCGGTATGTGCACGGGGATGGATTACGAGGTACGGCAAGAAGCACTTGAGAAGGGTATGGGATTGGGGAAGTATCGAGCATCTCTGACGCTGCTCGAATTAGACCCGTCGCTCGACTTCGATGACTGTAAATCCATGAGCATGAGACAGCTTCGTGATAGGATTGCAGAACTTGACCCCGATAGCGAGTACGAATATTCAGGCAAGGGGTCTATGGGCAATAGAGGCACTCGAGATAATTCCCTGGAAGAAGGGTCGGATGCAAACAGGGGAAGCAAGGTACAAGGAGAGGGCTCAGGCGGTGATGGGGGCAAGCCGTATCGCAGGGGAAAGAATCACGTCTGAGCATTCGGCTGGTCTCGTTTCGATTATTTTTTCATCCAGCTTTTGAAAAATTTGAACAATGTACGAAGAATATATATTCGCAGCGAATTGACTTCTAGACGACATAGCCGTTCTCTTCAATTTCTCTCTACAGCCCACACACATCTACCAGCGTGCCTAGAATAGGGTCAGCCGCAAGAACTAAGGGAAATAGGCATTACTTAAGAAAAGAAATTTTAGTTCGGAAAATGCGGTTATCCGGGCATCACTGAGTGAAGTCTTTGCATCTTCACAAACTACCAGGCATTATGAAGTTCCAGAAAGATCTAAGATACCCCTTGCATGCAGTCGATAATACGAGTATAGTGGTTTACCCGCGCTTGCGGTAGCGGAAAGAGATATAGTTCGTCTCTCGCCTTCAAAAAAGAATTTTTGAAAATATTTAAAAAAGTTCTTGACAGGGGAAGAAGCAACCATTAGAGTAATTCTTTCCGTCTTAATCGAAAGTTAAGCGGCGAAGCAGAGGAAATAAGATAGAAACTTCTGCTGAGAACCTTGAAAACTGGATACTGTGAAACGAATTTAAGCTAGTAATAAACC
>CAYFQW010000018.1:0-20726 GCA_964345475.1 uncultured Raoultibacter sp. | reverse complement strand
TAGGGCAGAGAGTCTGGGCTAGGAAAATGATGGTAGGCGATGCGAATTCTGTATCAAGTAGAGCAGCGTATTTCCAGAAAATACTATAAAATGTAGATATATACATATAAAAACATTCAACAATACTATAAAATAGTAGTTTATTTGCTTGATCGGAACTGTCTTTGGTGTTAGCATTGAGCCTCCGATTTCCTTTTTCTGAAGAAAGGATATCGGTATGTCTGATTTTGTTGATTCAAGCAACTGTAAGGGCTGCAGGCCCAAAAAGCTTGGTTTAGCTTCTTATTATTCTAGAAAACATCTTGTATCCAAATTAATGCGCGACAGAAGCAGCTTGAGGCTTGTAATCGCTCCGTCTCATTTCGGAAAAAGTTTCCTCATTGCCGAATATGCAGAGCTCGTTTTTTCATCCGAAGACGTTTTTTGGGTGGATGGCAGCAGCCCGTGCTTCTTAAGGGATCTCGATGATGGGGTTTTGTTTGAAGACTTTTTTAAAGAGGGGCAGCTTCCGTCTCTCGTCGTAATCGATGATATAGCCGTTCTTGATACAAGCAGGGCTCAGTTCGCTCAAGACAATCTTTTAAGGCTGGTCTCTCTGGGATGCGAGGTTATTGTATCCATGGGTCCATCAGGTGATACCTTTGAACGTCATAATGAAGAAATCATTCGTCTTGAGGCACAAGAGCTTTTGCTATCGGATGAGGAGCTTGATTACCGGCGTACAAAGTCCGAGCAAATAATGAGACCCTCGAATAAATTTACCCCATTCGAGCGCATTCCCTTCATTGCATGGGGAGAAAGCAAGGATGAATTGAAAATCCTTGCCAGCCTCACAGAAGAAGGCTTATGCTCCGCAGAGCTGCTTGCTTGCTTCGTTATGATTATCCTGGGTCGCGGCAGCTACGAGGATGTGATGAATTTTATCGAAGGACCCAGAGACGACGCCTTCGATTTGAGGCTTCGTCACTACGCATATTTAGGGATGAATCCTGCCCATGAAGAGTTTGCCTGCCACGCGTTCTCTTTAGAGGCTGTAGCGAGGGTGTTTGTTCCTCATCTTGAGCATATGGGTACATGCTCACGTTTCAGCGCCAAAGGAGCATTGATAGCTCGACTTGCTGATGCCTCGCTAGGAAGGGGCAGCCCAGAGCTTGCTTGTGATGTGGTACGCCTCTTTGCAACCGCCAGCCATCGTGGCGCCTGGCTTGGCAGCAGAGGTCACCTTCTGCTTTCACGTGGCTGCATATACTCAGCCCATCGGCTATATCAAAGCCTTAAACCCGAAAAAAGCAGCTCGAGAAGCCAGCTGGCGCTTGCCGAAGCACGCAGGCTGTACCTGCTCGGTCAAAAGGAAGCAGCGTTTCGAAGTGCCGCAAGAATACTATCCCTCTGCGATGCTTCGGGGAGTCTTGGCATGGAAGCTGCGCTTCTCTTAGCTCGTTCGCCCAAAGACACCGACGAAGCTTCGGTACGTACCTTCCTCAATAATGCTCTCGCAGAGATACTCGGTCCTTCTCAAACACTTGATAAAGATCTGGTGAAAGAGCTTATTTCCCGAGAACGATCTTGGCATATAGCTGCCCTGTTTGAATGGTGTCTCCGGGAGAAGCCTACAGAAGCAAGCCATGTGCTGAAAGCCTGTTTCGAGGCCGACGCTACAAAAAACCTTCTGACGCATATACTTTTGAGGATTCTTGGAACACAGGAAGACTCTCTTCCAAAAAACCAGATCGAAGTATTCAATGCTTTTGAAAACGATGAAGAGATCATCGGGATCACCTGCGAGTTTCTTAACTCGTGCTATCAAAAGAAAGAGATAGGATTTCTTGAAGCTTGCCTTGCACATGCCTTGCTCGCGGGGGAGGATAGCAGAGAATCCGATCCTTGTGGGCCCCCTCAGCACATCAAAGCTATGCACCTACTAGATGAAGGCATACTTCGATTAACCGACGCATATCACGCAAGTCTTCTCGAGCAGATTATGCATATGGAGCAAGAGATCTTGCAGGACCAAAGAAGAAGAGAGGCATACGCGCTGGCCCATCCTGATGGACTGAGAAAAAGCTCTTTCCATACGCAGCATGTTCAAGATGAGAGGACGCCTGTTCTTTCCGTAAGGCTGTTTGGTGGGCTTGAGTTGACGATAGGCGATAGCGTGGTTGACCTTAAAGCATTTAGTCGCCAGAAAACTAAAGTGCTTCTTGCTATCCTCGTTCTTAATCAAGGGAGGGAGATATCGCGGGAACGCCTTTCTGTCTCTTTATGGCCAGAAAGCACCGAAGAGGCTGCCAGAAGAAACCTCCATAGTCTTTGGGCTCTTCTCAGAAAGGCTCTCAAGACAAAGGACGGAGTCTGCCCCTACCTAATACGGACCCAATTCAGTTACAAGCTCAATACAGAGTTCGTCAAAAGCGATATTGCCGAATTTAATGAGATTTGCCAAAAAATCCTTTTTGGTCAGCCGCAGCTTTTCGAATGGCAGCATATGTATACAAGAATAACTACGATATATTGCGATGATATTCTTCCCACTGAGACGAAAAACGCCCTTATCCTGTCTGCTCGAGATGAATTACGAAAAAAATTTGTTGAAGCGTGTTCGTATGCTGCTATGCGGTTATCCGAATTACATGAGCATCAGCTATCGCTTCATTTTGCACAAGCTGCATTACAGAAAGATGTAACAAGGGAAGACGCCTATGCCTTGATGATGAAAGGCCAAATAGCCCTTGGTCAAAGGACGGCTGCTTTGGACACGTACTTCAGATGCCGCCGGTATCTTTCAGAAGAGCTGGGCATTGATCCTGGCACAAAAACGCAAGAGCTGTACCTTGAGATTGTGGTGGACGGGGGAGAGGCACGCGCTATAGGCGCGCTGTGAATTTCTACAGGACAAAGGGTGTAGTATGTTAGAGTTATCAAGATATTATATGAGGTATTTTATGGGATGTTGCTTGCTCCAACACCTGGTTCGATACAGAGCCTTGACTATATATTCCAGGAAAGAGATGGCACCTGCATGGCTAATTTTCTATCAAAGCTTTTAACGCTCGGCGAAGGAAAGCAACTGAAGTCTTACGAAGCAAAAGTGGTAAAAATTAACGCGTTAGAAGCCCAGATACAGTCCTTGTCTGACACGGAGCTCGTTTCCATGACAGGGAATTTGAAGGAGCGTTGCGAAAGAGGGGAAAGTCTTGACTCTCTTTTGCCCGAGGCGTTCGCACTCGTTCGTGAAGCGAGCATTCGGACGCTTAATATGCGTCATTTCGATGTGCAGCTTATCGGGGGAATAGCTCTTCACAACGGACAAATCGCTGAAATGAAAACTGGTGAAGGTAAGACGCTTGTCTCGACCTTGGCAGGCTATCTTAATGCGCTGCCAGGAAACAATGTACACATAGTTACGGTCAACGATTACCTTGCTAAGCGAGACAGCGAGTGGATGGGGCGTATTTATCAGTTTCTCGGTTTGAAAGTCGGGCTCATTCAAAACGGCATGTCGACCGAGAGAAGGGTGTCGTCATATCAAGCTGACATAACCTACGGAACCAATTCAGAGTTCGGTTTCGACTACCTGAGAGACAATATGGTTACGCGAGCAGCTTCAAGGGTTCAGCGTGGGCATAGTTTCGCTATCGTTGACGAAGTCGACTCAATCTTGATAGATGAAGCTCGAACCCCTTTGATTATTTCTGGTGCCGGCACCCAGGCGGCCGACACGTATAATTCATTTGCCCGCGTTATTCCGAGTCTCATCCGTGAAGTTGATTTTAAAATGGACGAGGCGAAAAAAACTATCAATACTACTGAGGTCGGCTTAGAAAAAGTCGAGAATATGCTTGGAATTGATGATATCTACGACGACCCTTCTGGGCAAATGGCAAATCATTTGCAGCAATCCCTTAAAGCCCAATTCCTCTTCCATCGCGATATCGACTACGTAGTGGTTGACGGTGAAGTTAAAATCGTTGATGAGTTCACGGGACGTATCATGGAGGGCCGTCGTTATTCGGAAGGCCTTCACCAGGCTCTCGAGGCCAAAGAAAAGGTCTTGGTGCGTGAAGAAAACCAAACGCTTGCTACCATCACCCTACAAAACTACTTCAGGCTTTACGATAAACTTGCAGGCATGACGGGAACGGCTATGACCGAGGATGCAGAGTTCCGTCAGATTTACAACCTTCCCGTTATGGCTATCCCGCCCAATAAACCGGTTGTGCGAAAAGATGAAAACGATCTCATTTATCGCACCGTGAATGCAAAATTCAATGCTGTAGCTGACGAAGTGGCTGCACGTCATCATGCGGGGCAGCCGAGCCTTATAGGTACGGTTTCTATTGAGAGCTCTGAAAAACTTTCCCGTCTATTGGACAAACGTGGTATTCAGCATGAGACGCTCAATGCGAAGAATCATGAGCGGGAAGCACATATTATTGCCCAGGCAGGTCGAGTCGGGGCCGTTACTATAGCCACTAACATGGCTGGTCGTGGAACCGATATTCTCCTTGGCGGAAATCCTGAAGTCCTCGTGGATCACTTCCTCGCCTTGGAGGCGGTAGAACCTGAAGAGGCGAGCGAAGAGCAGAAGGCAAATGCGTTAAAAAAGGCTGAGAAAATTACTAAAGAGGAGCATGACGAGGTAATACGAGCAGGTGGACTTGCTGTAATAGGTACTGAGCGTCATGAGAGCCGCCGTATCGACAATCAGCTTCGCGGTCGTTCTGGGCGACAAGGAGATCCAGGGGTTTCACAATTCTATCTTTCTCTGGAAGACGACCTCATGCGCCTTTTTGGCGGAAACCGAATGGAAAGCATCGGTCGTATGATGGAGAAAACAGATCTCGAGGAGAACGTTCCCATCCAGGCCTCAATGGTGTCCAAGGCGATAGAGAACGCGCAGCGCCAAGTTGAAAGCATGCATTTCGCTTCGCGTAAAAATGTTCTCGAATACGATGATGTAATGAACTTGCAGAGGACCGCTATTTATGGCGAGCGAAATGCAATTCTGGACGGAAAAGATTTGACCGAACGCATACCTGAAATTATCGAAGAGGCTGTGCGGGCACAGGTCCTTGATTACTGCCCTGCAAAGGTGCCTAGTGACGATTGGGATAATGAGGATTTTAACGTGTGGATCCACAATATGTGCGGACGAGACGATTTCGCACTTGAAGAGGTCGATCACAAGGACGACCCCGAAGAGGTCGTCCAAGCAGCAAGTGCTTATTTAAGCTCAGTGTACGACGACAAGACTGAAATGCTGGGTACCGAGGCCATCCAAACCCTGCAGGCCCAAGTTATGCTTCGAATTATTGATACGAAATGGATGGCACACCTGCAAGAGATGGATTACCTCAAGGCAGGCATCGGCCTTCGCGCTTTTGGCCAAAGAGATCCTTTAGTCGAATACAAAGAAGAAGCTTACACTGCTTTCCAGCTGCTTACTTCAGGTATGTACGAAGACTTTCTCCGCACGCTCCTTCGTTTGCAAATTGCCATACAGGAGCTGCCTGAAGAAAAGAATCCTCTCGAGGGGCAGGTGAGGTATTCCTCTCCTGAAGAAGTTCTACACACTTCAACTACTTCTGCTGGAAAGCAAGCAGCGGCTTCAGCTCAAGGAATGCCAGCAGCAGCACCCAAACCTTCACAGGGAAAAGTACAGACATACGAAAAAGACAAAGACGATCCTTTTGCTACGGTAGGACGTAATGACCCTTGCCCGTGTGGCTCAGGAAAGAAGTATAAAAAATGTTGCGGAGCCAACAACTAGGGTGGCCCTATTCCGAGAAAGCGAATAAGCTCAATGCATGAATACGGATCCTTGGATATACGGGAAATTGAACGCAGGGTTGAGGAGGCTCATTCCTATTTGCGGATTGAGGCAAGACAAGAAGAACTTGCTCAGCTCAATGTCAAGATAGCATCACCTGGCTTTTGGGATAACCATTCCAGCGCTCAAGAGATTTCAAAACAGGCGAGCCTTATTCGCGATACGCTTGAAGAGTACGAACAGGCAGTAACCCTTCTCGATGATACTCATGCCGCACTAGATCTTGCTGAAGAGGACGAGGCATTTGAGGAAGAGGCGTATGAGTTAATGCGCGAGCTTTCGTTGCTCCTCGATCATCTGGAGGTCTCCTCATGGTTTTCAGGGCGCTTTGATGAGAGGGATGCTATTCTCACGGTTCATCCTGGAAGTGGCGGCCTTGAAGCTCAAGACTGGACTGAAATGCTCTACAGAATGTATATGCGCTATGCCGAAAAAAAAGACTGGAAGGTGAAAATACTCGATTTAGTGCCTGGAGCTGGCATAGGTCTTGACAAAGCAACACTTCAAATTGAGGGACGCAACGCCTACGGCATGCTTCGCAGCGAGTCGGGTGTGCATCGGCTTGTCCGTATTTCTCCGACAGATGATAAAAAGCGTCGTCATACCACCTTCGCCGGGGTAGAGGTATCGCCTGTTTTACCTGATGATATCGAAATCGAAATGAGCCCTAACGATGTGCGGGTCGATGTGTACCGATCGAGCGGGCCAGGTGGCCAAAGCGTCAATACCACCGATTCGGCTGTGCGTCTTACACATATCCCAACAGGAATAGTGGTCACGTGCCAAAATGAGAAATCCCAGCTTCAGAATAAAGAAGCTGCCTTCAAGGTATTGAAATCAAAACTGTTTGAATTGGAAGAACAAAAAAGAGAAGCTGAGCTGGCCGAGCTGCGGGGCGAGCGCAGCGATATCTCTTTCGGCAGTCAGATAAGAAACTATGTTCTATACCCCTATCAAATGGTGAAGGATTTAAGAAGCAGTATCGAAGTAGGAAATGTCGACGCTGTGCTCGATGGCGATCTTGATACCTTTGTTATTGGGTACCACCGATGGCGTGTTTCTTCGCTATAACAAAGTATTTTCAAAAAGAAAGCTTGAGTTTTGGTATGGTGTGCATTTCAGATAGGGCATTCAAAGCTTTGCGAAATTGATTTTTGTGGAAAGGATGAAAGGCATGGACGTAGCTGGCGTGGCCCGTCAGGCGAATGAGCTTCGAAAAGATATCCTTCGCATGATAGCGGAAGCAGGGAGTGGGCACCCTGGAGGATCTTTGTCGAGTATCGATATTCTCACTGTCCTTTATTTTGGTGGAGTGCTTACCTACGACGCAAGCAATCCTGATGATCCCAATCGTGATTATTTCATCCTCTCAAAAGGCCATGCAGCTCCAGCCTTGTATGCCAGTCTTGCCCATGCAGGCTACTTTGATACATCAGAACTTATGAGTTTGCGCAAGTGGGGGAGCCGTTTACAAGGTCATCCCGACTCGAACCTGTTAGAAGGGGTAGAAGTATCCACGGGCTCTTTGGGCCAAGGTCTTTCTATAGCCTGCGGAATCGCTGCGGGTCTAAAGTTGCAAGGTAGAGACAACAGTGTGTTTGCGCTCCTCGGCGATGGAGAGTGTGAGGAAGGGCAAGTCTGGGAAGCTGCCAATTTTGCATCTCACCAGAAGCTAGGCAAACTCATAGCCATTGTCGATGTAAATGGTTTGCAGATTGACGGGCCATGCAATGAAGTGTGCTGCGGGGGTACCTTGTCGAGCAAGTTTGCTGCTTTTGGCTGGGCAGTTGAAGAAGTCGACGGGCATGATATCCCTCGCATGATTGAACTTTTTAAAAGGCTCAAGGCAAGCGATAGCAGCAAACCGTTTGCTGTTTTAGCTAGGACGGTTAAAGGGAAGGGCGTCTCATTCATGGAAAACCAAGTTTCTTGGCACGGAAAGGCCCCCAATCCCGAACAGCTGAAAGCAGCTCTCGCCGAGCTTTCTCAGGAGGAGGGTCTCCATGATTAAACTAGTAGGCCCCGAGGTGGCAGAAGTCAAATTAGCTACTCGTGCTGCCCTCGGAGAAACTTTGATGGAGCTTATCGAAGAGGGTGCACCTATTGTCGCAGTCGATGCCGACCTTGCGGGGTCAACAACTCTTGGCAAGCTTGCGAATGCCCAATGCTTGTTCAATGTAGGAATAGCCGAACAAAATATGATCGGTGTGGCTTCTGGGCTAGCATTGACTGGCAATACTGTGTTTACAGGATCATTCGCTGTATTTGGTACGGGACGGGTGTATGACCAAATTAGAAATTCCGTAGCCTATTCCAATCTTAATGTGAAAATCGCACCTACCCATGCGGGTATTTCAGTTGGTCCTGACGGCGGAAGTCATCAGATGCTTGAGGATATCTCCCTCATGAGAGGGCTTCCCAATATGCGCGTGCTTGTGCCGGCTGATCACTCTTCAGCCTGCGCTGCAATACGTATTGCAGCTGAGACGGAAGGCCCTCTGTATGTGCGTCTGGGACGGGCTGCCCTTCCCTTGGTGTATGCAAAGGATTCAGAGTTTGAGCTCGGGAAATCCTATGTCGTTCGAGAAGGTGAGGATGCTACGGTCATTGCCTGCGGTGTTGAGCTCAGGGAGGCTCTTGCGGCGGCTGACGTTCTTGAAAAAGAAGGTATCTCAATCGAGGTTATTGATGCGTTTTCAATAAAGCCTTTCGATAGGGAGACCCTTCTTGCATCTGTCAAAAAAACCGGTTGTGTTGTAGCGGCAGAAGAGCATTCCATATACGGCGGTCTGTGTTCTACCGTTTCAGAAGTGCTTGCCCAAGAGTTGCCGACGCCTTGTGAATTTGTAGCAATGCAGGATACGTTCGGTAAATCAGAAGAGTTTGAAAGGCTCTTACATGAATTTGGCCTTGATGCTCCAAGTATCGTAGATGCGGTAAAGAATGTGATGAAGCGGAAGTAGCACCGGGCTGAACGAAAGTATCCAAACTGACAACTGTCGCCGATGTTGCCATAGGGACCGTCCTTAATATATGCGCGCCTGTCGCTGCCGCACATGCCGGCACGCATCGCCGTAACGAGGATATCGTTATTTCCGCATCGTGGCAGAGGCATTTATCCAAGAGAAATCTTGCCTTTTGTCTGGAATTATCTGCGTTTGCCAAACATATTTTCGCATTGTTAAAGATGTGAAGAAGGCAATGCCTAAGTTTGCTATCTGATAAAATATTCGCCGTCTCAGTAAAAATATTCTGAATGGAGCAATCTGTGACAAACACCATCAACCAGGGGGATGTGCCTCAATCAAGAGGGCGGCATCAAAGGCCCCGGATCAATCAAACATCAGCCCTGAGGGGAAGTGATGTATCGCAGCAGCTATCGGAATCTTTACCAGCACTTGATATTAACGATAGCTCTCAAATTATCGGAACACCAGTTATCACCTTCGACAGTGTGACTAAAATTTATAAAGCACAGCCAGATACGCCTGCCCTCAACGATATCTCCCTGCAAATTTTTGCTGGTGAATTCGTGTTTCTTGTAGGTCATTCCGGCTCAGGAAAATCGACCTTTATACGGATGCTTACACGCGAAATAAAGCCGGACAAAGGTCGTATCTACGTTGCCGACGAAGATCTGACCACGATGAAGAATTGGCGTGTGCCTTATCTGAGGCGTAACATCGGGTGCGTTTTCCAAGATTTCAAGCTTCTTCCCAACAAGACGGTTTTCGAGAACGTAGCCTTTGCCCTCGAGGTTATTGGCAAGAGCCGTCATGTTATAAAGACTCAAGTTCCGGAAGTTTTGCGTCTGGTAGGCTTGCAGGATAAACTCAACAAACGCCCCGATCAACTTTCTGGAGGCGAGCAACAGCGAGTAAGCATCGCCCGCGCTATAGTGAATCGCCCGCCGCTTTTGGTTTGTGATGAGCCTACGGGAAACCTCGATCCCCAAACTTCACGAGGAATCATGGATCTTTTGGAGCGTATTAACCGCACGGGCACAACGGTGCTTGTTGCCACTCACGACCGCGAAATGGTCGACAACATGCGTCGTCGCGTAATCGCCCTTGAGCGCGGTCACCTCACACGCGACCAAGATAGAGGGGTGTACGGCTTCGATGTCTAGTCTATTTTATTTTTTCAAAGAGTCCCTCAATGGGTTTACCCGCAACATTTCCACCACCTTGGGTTCGATAGTAACGATATTTCTCTCCCTATTTATTATCGGCATTTTTCTTATTGGAGGGCTTATCGTCAACAATGTTGTAGAGTCGGTTGAGAGCCAGGTTTCTATATCGGTGTGGATAGACGACAATGCGAGCGAGGCTGACATTCAAAGCCTGCAGTCATATATTCAGGGGATTGAAGGTGTTTCGACGGTAGAATTCACCACAAAAGACGAAGCGCTCGAAAAATTCCGGAACTCCATGACAAGCAACCCCGAGATCGTAGATCAGCTCGACGGCCAAAACCCCCTCCCTGCATCTATCGATGTCGATTTGGAAGACCCGCAGCTTGTTGAGTCAGTTGCAGAATCGATAAGAGAGAACCAAATCTTTCTAACTATCTGCGACAGCCCTGACGATCCAAGTAAGTCTTTGAAATACGGAGAAACAACGGTTGAAAGGCTTTTTGCCCTTACTAGCTACATTCGATACATAGGCATCGCCCTCATAATCCTGCTGATATTTATTGCCATGGTCTTTATTAACAACACAATAAGGCTGGCCATCCTTGCCCGTCGTAAAGAAATCGCTATTATGCGGCTCGTTGGTGCATCGAACGGTTTTATTCGTGGACCCTTTTTAATGGAAGGCGCTCTTCATGCAATCATTGGATCGCTCTTAAGCATAGGATCTATCGAACTTATTCGTCGATTTGCTTTGCCTAAGGTGATAACTGCGCTTCCATGGTTTCCCATCAGCGTCGATCTCGGTACGTATCTCTTTATATACCTCGCCTTGATGGTTGCTGGCTTGCTTCTAGGGCTTGTTGGCTCTATGCTTGCAATGCGTCGTTATTTGAAGGTGTAGAAAACGAGCTTTTCAAAGGAATTCAGGAGCTATGGTCGTAAGAGACCTCGATAAGCTGCGTAATATGAGTGCACGCAACACGCGAATTATAGGCATTATGTTTGCCTGTATTTGCGTGTGCCTAGCTTTCGTCTTAGGGTTTTTTGTCCGGGGCGATCAATCTCTTATGGAGCATTTAGGGTTTGCAAACAGCTTGAATGAAACCGATGAAGGATCAAATGCTTTGTCAGGAGATTCACGCAGTGAAGTCTCAGCACGTCTGGCCGAGGTTGAAGAAATGATTGCGAGGGAGAGCCTCGATTCCTACGATATAGACTCAAGCACTACCGCAGTTATGGAAGCATTTACTGGGGCAACAAACGACGAATATCTGAGGTATTACGATCCCGAGAGGTACCGCGAGTACGTTTCAGAAAGCGCGGGAAGGTATGCAGGCGTAGGTGTATTGTTCTCGGAGTATAAGGGAAAGGCTTATGCCGTAGACGTGTTTCCAGGCTCTGCTGCCGAGATTGCGGGAGTAGAAGTTGGCGATTTTGTCATAGCTATCGACGGCGATCGTTCTCAAGATTGGTCTTTGACTGAAACGGTTAATGCTACTTCCAGGAATTCAGGTGATACCGTTATTGTTACCTGGCGCCATGGTGCCAATCTTGACGATACCTCAGGAGAAGAGTTCACCACTGCTCTCGAGTGTTCTAAATATACGTCGGTAAATGTGACATCGGAGCTCATTGACGGCATCGGGTATATTTCAGTCAAACAAATGGCCCAAGAAACTGCCACCTACGTCAAAAATGAGATAAATGATTTAAGTGCAAAAGGCGCCCAGGCCTTTGTTTTGGATATCCGCGATAACCCCGGCGGCTATTTGACACAGGCTGTAGAGATCGCGTCTGCCTTTGTGAAAAGCGGGACTATCGTAAACATACAAACGGTCGACGGCCGCGATAGCACAAAAAGCGCTACGGGAACCACTCTGAGCGACAAGCCCTTGGTTGTTTTGATTAATGAGAATACGGGTGCAGCTTCTGAAATACTTGCAGCAGCCCTCAAAGATAACGAGCGAGCGACCCTGGTTGGTATGACGAGCCTGGGGAAAGGCTCGGTACAGATAGTGCGTCCTTTAAGCTTCGGTGGAGCCCTTCGCTTCACTGTCGCATTCTATAAAAGCCCCCTCGGAAAAGACATTGACGGATTGGGGGTTGTTCCTGATATCGCGGTAAGCAAGTCTGATACTGGCCCTGACAATCAAAAGGAACTCGCATTGGATACGGCGCGCTATCTTATTGAAAGCCCATAGAGTAGGTCCGTATGGCACGTTCACGGTCAAAGACGCGAAAGCCGCAACGAGGGTTGATTCGCGGTGTGTTACGTGTTAGCAGCGCGGGCTATGGCTTTGTTGACACGGCGGAAGGGGAGTATTTCGTTCCTCGGAGCCACATCAACTATGCGTTTGATGGAGATGTTGTCGAGCTTGCACCTCTTCCCAGGCAGAGGAAAGACAAGGGAGATACGAGCAGTTCTTCCTCGAAGAATAGAAAACCTTACGGCCGCGTTGTTCATGTGACTGAGCGGGCGCATGATACGCTTATCGGGCGCTATGAGATTGCTGAGCCTTTTGGCATTGTGGTTCCCTACGATAAGCGTATACCCTTCGATATCTTCACGATGAGATCAGAGAACTTAGATATTCCCGAAGGCGCTACGGTGAGGGTAAGAATTTCTGAATACCCCAACAAACGTAAGGCAGCTATGGGGGTAATTGAAGAAATAATAGCAAAATATGACTCCGAAGACCTACCGATTGAGATTATAATTGCGCGCCATAAGCTTGAGACGGAGTTTTCAGAGGAAGCCCTCGACCAAGCCTCTCAGCTTAAGCTCGATACAGAGGGGGCGCTCGATGAAGGCTATCGAGATATCAGGGACAGATTGATTTTTACTATCGATCCCGAGGATGCACGCGACTTCGATGACGCACTTTCCTTTGAGAAACTGAAGGATGGTTTTCGTTTGGGGGTCCATATAGCTGACGTTTCGCGGTATGTCGAGTGGGGCTCACCGATAGATAGGGAAGCCAGTTCTAGGGCTACAAGTGTGTATCTGGTCGATCGTGTCATACCCATGCTTCCCGAGAGGCTCTCGAACGATCTGTGTTCGTTGAAGCCCCATGAGTCTCGCGCGGCACTTACGATAGATATGTATCTTAATGAAAGAGCCGATCTAGAGTGGGTCGATATGTATGGGTCTCTTATAAGATCTTCGCATCGATTCAATTACGACGAAGTGCAGGCAGCTCTTGAGCAGCAAAAGGCTTTTATTCCCTGGGTAGGCTATCCTGATGAAGCTTCTCGAAAAAAGAACTTTCACCCTCAGGACGATAAGGCTTGGCGTGAGTGCCTCAATTGTGCGGAAAGCCTTCTTGCTCTCAGCGAGACAGCCCAGAAACTTGCTATGAAGCGAGAAAAAGCGGGAGGAATGGACTTTGATACGAAAGAAGCCAAAGTGCGGCTTGATGACGAAGGAGCTCCTCTTGAAGTTGTGATGCGATATAGGACAGAGGCAACAGCTATTGTTGAAGAGGCGATGATCCTCGCAAACACAGCAGTGGCTACACATCTTGCTGAACACGGGCTTCCAAGTCTTTATAGGGTTCACGAGGCCCCTTCGATCGAGAGTTTAACCAGTCTCTTACCCATACTATATGAATTCAATTACTTCTCGGATATATCAAAAGATGAATTCCTGGCAGGAGACCCCCATGCTTTGCAAGAGATTTTGGATGTAAGCAAGGGGCGACCAGAGCATGAGCTAATATCGAACCTTCTCCTCCGCTCTATGAAAAGGGCCTGCTATTCGGAGGCATTGGAACGTCATTTTGGACTGGCCCTTGAAACCTACACTCATTTTACGAGTCCTATACGACGATACCCCGACCTTGTCGTGCACCGTATACTTCACGCACACCTGCGAGCTCACACAAAAAAACTCAAGGCCCAGACTGCCCGGCTTCCCGAAATAGCCGATCACTCGTCGAAAATGGAGCGCGTTGCTGAGGCGGCTGCCCGGGAATCGCAGGAGTATAAGCTTATAGAGCTGCTGAGCCATGAAATCGGCTCGATATTCGATGGTTATATCTCAGGAGTTTTTAACTACGGTTTTTTTGTCCGTCTAGGTAATACAGCCGAAGGCCTTGTTAGCATCAGAAATCTGGGTGGTGAATATTTTTCTTTCGACCCCAGTCGCTACATTCTTGAAGGTGAAGAAAGCGGGAAGGTGTACCGATTGGGTCAAAGACTTAGTATTATGATTGAGGCGGCCAACCCCCGTTTAGGAAGGCTTGACTTTCGGCTCGTGTAAAACATCTAAAACCTTGATAATGCTGGGTATCGAATCAAGGAGATATTACGTGTCGAACCGAGGATACACGTGGGCTCAAGGCAGGTATGAGCTAGGGTTGCGCCTGTAAAGCAGGGTGGTGCAGGCGCCGAGGATTGTGGTATGTGCCAAGGATGTGCATGTAAAGGGTGGAAGTGATATGGATAAGCAGCAAAAACAAGAAGAGCAGCTTTCTCGGGAGACGTTGAAACGACGTGCTGAACTTGACGAGCTTTTATCAACAACCTTCAATTCTATATTGAGGGTCGAGGAGCAGTCTCTTGATAACAGAGTGACGCGTGGGCTGAGCATCACTGAGATCCATACCATTATCGCAGTCGGTCTTCATGAATCGAACCCTATGAGCATTGTCGCAGCGCGGCTCAATATCACCTTGGCCACACTGACTATCGCCGTCAATAAACTGGAAGGTAAAGGCTTTATCGAAAAAGAACGATCTCAAACAGATCGCCGTAAAGTAATGATTCGTCTCACGAAAGAGGGGCGGCAAGTGTATCGCGTACACGATATGTTTCATAAGAATATGATTACTGAAGCTTTGGCCGACCTGACAGAACAAGAAGAGATAGTTTTGTCAAAGGCTCTTTCGAAAGTCAAGCAATTTTTCGAGAATCAAAGTACAAGCCATGAATGTTCTTCGCAGAAATAGTGAAGTAATATAGCTCTTGTTCAATCTCAAGCGAAATTATCTTAGACTATTACTTAGATAGTCAAACTAATAAATAAAAGCGTCCTCGATAGATACTGCTGCTCCCATCTGACTCTTCGGAACAAGGTGCAAGGTGTGGCAGGATAGTGCGTCGAGCAGACAGCTGCGACAGGAGAGAACAATGGCAACTATTGATACGGTTAAAGAACTGCTTACTGAAAGTCTTGATGTTGAGACAGATGAAATTACTGAAGAGACGAGCTTTGAATCGCTTGGTGTTGATTCGCTTGATATGGTGGAGCTAGTTTGCGATCTTGAGGAGCGTTTTGATGTGGAGTTCGGTGAGCCTCAAGGCCTTGAAACAGTAGGTGACGTGGTATCTCATCTTGAGTCTTTGCTATAGCTCATATCAAAGCAATCGTATAGCTTTCTGAAATCATGCAAACCTTTAATCTGAAGTTTCTGCATACAACATCAATGAGCGGGGAATATATATGAAAACACGCGTAAGTACTTTGCTGGGCGCTCAGCGGCCTCTTGTGCAAGGGGGCATGGCGAGAATTGCTGAAGCCCACTTGGCCGCCTCGGTAAGTGAGGCGGGGGGTTTGGGTGTTATTGCGTCTGGCGGTGCTCGAATCGAGTGGCTGGAAGAGCAAATTGATCGGGCCCGTTCTCTTACGAGCAAGCCCCTTGGCGTGAATATTATGATGATGGATCCACGCGTTTCCGAGCTTGCCTCCCTGGTGGCTGAAAAAAGAATCGAAGTCGTAACCACGGGCGCGGGCAGTCCATCAGGGTACATAGATATGTGGAAGGAGGCGGGCTGCAAGGTAGTTCCAGTTGTTGCTTCAGTCGCACATGCTGTTCGGATGGAACGTTGTGGCGCCGATGCTTTGATAGCCGAAGGCTGTGAAGCTGGTGGCCATATCGGAGAGATGACCACCATGGCACTTATTCCCCAAGTATGCGATAGCGTATCCATTCCCGTTATTGCCGCAGGAGGTATTGCTGATGGCAGGGGACTTTGTGCGGCCTTTGCCTTAGGTGCGGAGGGTGTGCAACTTGGTACGGCCTTTCTCACAACGGACGAGTGCATGGTGGCCGAAGCTTACAAAGAAAGAATTCTGAAGGCCAAAGACTCCGACACGATTGTTACGGGACGAAGCTTCGGACGCCCTATCCGTGCTTTAAAAAATCCCTATTCTCGCTCATTAAGAAAAATTGAAGCCCAGGCCGAAACCAGCGCAGACGAGTTCGAGGAGCTGAGTTTAGGAGCTTTACGAAAAGCAGTTGAAGGCGATGTTGACGAAGGGTCGTTCATGGCAGGTCAGATAGCAGGGCTGATACATAGAAAATTGAGCGCTCGTGAGCTCATCGAGGGGCTCTTTGCTGAAGCTGAGAGTATGGTCGGATTAAGCTTGTCAGATTTGGCCGAACGTAATGCAGGAAGCCTACAGAGCGATACTCGTAATGCTTGAGGTGTATTTTATAAAACCCACCGTCTCTGTTGTGCATTGTGGTGGGCATCGATGAGTCGAGAGGAATCTAGCATCAACCCGTCTTTGCCAGCATTCTTATTTTCTGGACAGGGCTCGCAAGGTTTAGGTATGGGCGTCGATCTTTTCTCCCTTCCAGACCTCAAAGATATCTTTGAGGCAAGTTCCGACACGTTCGGATTCGATGTGAGAGAAGCGATCCGTTCGGGGCCGCTAGAACTTTTGAATACGACTCTCTACGCTCAGGCAGCTTTGCTTAGCGTTTCAATGGCCCTCAGCCGCTTAATCGGAAACTATGGATTGAGGCCTGGGGTTGTCTTAGGTTTTTCTTTGGGTCAGGTGAGCTCATTATATGCATCGGGATTGTTAGGTCTTGAGGATACCCTTGCCTTTGCAAAAGTGAGGGCAGAGGCTATGGAAGAAGCAAGCCTGCAAAGCAAGGGGGCCATGAGCGCCTTGCTTGGTGCTGATGGGCAGCTTGCGGAGGAGCTTTGCTTCGAATGCGCAGAGGAGGATGTTCTTGTTCCTGCGAACTACAATTGCCCGGGACAAATCGTAATTTCCGGCGATGTTGCAGCTGTAGAACGTGCAGAGCAGGCATGGCGAGCCTCCCGGAGAAAGTGTATCCGTCTTTCAACGGCTGGGGCTTTCCACAGTCCGCTCATGGAACCAGCAGCAGCACGTCTCAAAACATATCTAGCGGGCCTTGTATTTTCAAATCCCGAAATTCCTGTAATAAATAATGTCGATGCGAGAATCCTTTTAGCAAGCAATGCCGCAGAAAGCTTGAGCGACCACCTTACGCAGCCTGTTCTCTTTCAGCAGAGTGTTGAGCTGTTGAGGGATGCCGGTGTGCGGACCTGTGTCGAGCTTGGTTCAGGCAGCGTTCTAACGGGCCTTGTGAAAAGGATTGATAAAAATATGAGGGCCGTGAGTATCAATAGCCTCGAAAGCCTCGAGGCTTTCTTGGAGATAGATTTGACACCAGCTTGCGAACCCGGCTCATAAGCGAAGCAGCGAGGTACATAATATGAAACAAGATATGAAACAAGATAAAGGACACAAGAAAGGCCAAAATCGGGCGGCCCTCGTTACGGGCTCAAGCCGAGGCATTGGCCGCGCTATCAGTTATGCCTTAGCAGAAAAAGGATTCGATGTATGCCTTAATTATACGTCTGTAAAACGCGAAGCAGAGATGCAGGAGGCCATGCAGGATATAGAAGATCGTTTTCAGGTACAAGCCTGCGCTTTGCAAGCCAATGTAGCCGATATGCAAGAGGCCTCAGCTTTAGTAGCGTATGCACAACAAACATTCGGCCGCCTTGATGTTCTCGTGAATAATGCGGGCATTACAAGAGACGGCCTCGTGCTCCGTATGAGTGAACAAGATTTTGATGATGTGATTGCTGTTAATCTGAAGGGAGCGTTCAACTGCTCTAAGGCAGCCGCTTCGTGCATGATGAAGCAACGCTACGGTCGCATCATTCATTTGGGAAGCGTAGTTGGAATATCAGGAAATGCTGGTCAGGTTAACTACGCTGCGTCAAAGGCCGGTTTGATTGGTATGAGTAAATCGCTTGCCCGTGAGCTTGCCCCGCGCAACATCACCGTTAACCTCGTTGCTCCGGGCTTCATTGAAACGGATATGACACAGGCCATGGATGAGGCGCAAAAGGATAAAATTAAAAAGAATATAGCTTGTAAACGGCTAGGCACCCCTGAAGAGGTGGCTTCTTTAGTTGCCTTTCTCGCTAGTGACGAGGCCAGCTATATAACCGGTCAAGTTATTGCCATAGATGGGGGACTGGCTGTATGAGGCTTAAAAAAGAGGATGGCACTCACCGTGTAGTAATCACGGGAATGGGGGCAATAAGCGCCGCTGGTGTCGGTATGCAGGCCCTTATGAATGCTCTTTTAGAAAAAAAGGTTTGTATTGATCCCATCAAACGTTTTGATACGAGCTTATATGACGTACATATTGCTGCAGAGATACGTGATTTTAACCCCCTTGAACAAGGGCTCTCGAAGAAAGAAGCTCGCCGCTTTGCACGGTTTGTGCAGTATGCTGTCGTCGCCTCGGACGAGGCTATGTCCCAAGCAGGTTTTGATCTCGAAAGGGAAGATCTCGATCGGTTCGGCTGTGTGTTCGGAAGTGGCATTGGTGGACTTGAAGAATTCAGCCAGGGTGTTGAGACCCTTACAACAAGAGGTCCAAAAAAAGTAAACCCTCTCTTTATCCCTACCATGATATCGAATATGGCAGCAGGAAACCTTTCCATCCGATACGGCTTGCGGGGTGAGTGCATCGAGTTGGTTACTGCCTGTGCCACCGGGACGCATTGTATCGGCAGCGCCTATAGGAGCATTCGCTTCGGCATGCTCGATGCAGCTCTTGCCGGAGGGGCCGAAGAGTCAGTAACTCCCATCTCCCTTGCTGGATTTTCTAACCTGGGTGCACTTACGAAAGAGACAGATCCCCTCGCCGCTTCAATGCCCTTCGATAAGGAACGAAGTGGCTTTGTGATAGGAGAGGGGGCTGGTGCGTTAGTGCTCGAGTCGCTCGAACACGCCTTGGGCAGAGGTGCAAAGATTCTTGCTGAAGTGGGTGGCTATGGCGCAAGTGGTGACGCCTATCACATGACGGCTCCCGACCCGACGGGCAACGGTCTTGTCCGTTCCATGAAGCTCGCCTTGGGCGAAAGTGGGTTCGAACCAAAAGATATCGGCCACATTAATGCACACGGAACATCAACCCTTATGAACGACGAGGCGGAAGCTCGAGCCTTACAAGAGCTATGTGGCGATATGCTTGCCTCTATCCCTGTAGTTTCTATCAAGGGAAATATTGGGCACACCCTCGGCGCAGCAGGAGCGCTTGAGGCGATAGCGACAGTCTTTTCTCTCGATAACAAGCTTGTTCTACCTACAGCAGGCTTTTCCAGGCCAGATCCTGCTTGTCCGGTGCATATCTTAGAAGAGGTCAAAAAGGAATATCCACAAAAACTTGCGCTCAGTAACTCGCTTGGTTTTGGTGGGCATAACGGCACCTTGGCCTTGCTTCCCTACAGAGAAACGGAGTGAGTATGAGTCCGTCGGAAAAAGTTCTTTATAGCACAAAGGAGATAGAAGCTGTTCTTCCACACCGAGAGCCATTTCTTTGGCTCAGCAGAGTGCTCGAATGCCTCCCCGGGGCTTCTATTCGGGCAGAGCTTGATATCAATCCTGATAATCCGATATTCAAAGGGCATTTCCCTCAATACCCTGTCTTTCCTGGCGTCTTGCTTATGGAGGCGCTCGCACAAGCTGCTTCTTTTTGCATACTGGTGGATCGCGGGGAAGAGGGAGCTATTGGTTTTCTGACAGGAATTGACAAGGCGAAATTTCGTCAACAGGTGAAGCCTGGCGATGTGGTGGAGCTTACTGCAAGAATAGTAAAATCCTCGTCACGGATGTGTGTGGCCGAAGTAGAAGCTCGCGTCGACGGTAGAGTATGCGCAAGCGCCGTGCAAAGATATGTTCTCTCCCAAGGAGATGCGAATGCGACGAGCTAGGTCTTCGGAATACGTTACGATACCGCTTCAAGATATCGAAATCGATGGAAGTAGCCTGCAACCTGCGGAAGGTCTGGTTCACCACAAACACGAGGAACAGGTGGAGGGCAGTTTAGTCTTTGAAGATGAGGTATCTGGCCTGGAAGCAGCCACCCTTACTTTTGCTGAGGCTGAAATCTCTTATAGCCTCGATCGTATCGCTGAGGATCTTACTCAGGGTCTTGTGTTGCTTGTTGATTACGGAGATCAAGCAATTCCTATAATCCGCGCCTGTGCCAAGGCGGGTTTATCTGCAGCAGTGACCTGCACGGACGATCTTATGGGCCAGCCCTACCTTGGAGCAGCTTCTTCTTACACAAGTCTTGGGCCTGTCTTCTCCGAGGCCATTTTTAAGAATAGCTATGCCATTTTGAAGGCTGCCGAGGCCTGCGGAGCGGAAGCGATTCTTATCATAGACCCCGAGCTTGTGGAAGATGAGTTCTTCCTTGCGCGATGCAAAGCCTCTTCACTCTTCGTATTTAAAGCCCTCGATGCTACAAACCCCTATTTGGGCTGGGCGCTTTGTGAGAGCCAAACCGCATTGGAAGGCTCGAAAGCAGCTTGGCGGAAGTGTCCTCATTGTAATCTTTTGTTCGATAGAAAAGGCCTTCAGCTCAACCACTGCATCTGCCCTTCCTGCAAGGGGTATCTACGGATGTCCTCAAAGGAGCGAATCAAAGACGTCTTGGATACGGACAGCTTTGTAGAATGGTG
This sequence comes from uncultured Raoultibacter sp., assembly GCA_964345475.1. Lineage (GTDB taxonomy): Bacteria > Actinomycetota > Coriobacteriia > Coriobacteriales > Eggerthellaceae > WRIS01. The sequence goes on along the minus strand of CAYFQW010000018.1, from coordinate 12 downwards.
GCCAGCGCTCAG
>CAYFQW010000017.1:16679-21859 GCA_964345475.1 uncultured Raoultibacter sp. | reverse complement strand
TGCCAATCTCCCTTCCTGGAAGGGGTTAGGCACCCACAGAAACTGGCGAAGCCTCAATAAAGAACAATGAAAATATTAATCTTCTATGGTACGGCGGCTATAGCCTCTACATTACGGTAAGCTTCATGGTTTTTCATTCGATGACCGTCATCTCTTCTTCTGGAGAGATCGATTTTGGAAGCGGCGCAATATTTTTAATTGGAACACTTGCATCTCGCCTTATTGTTTTGATATTGGCCGCCTGTTTTTTCAGGCAGATCCTTAAGTTCGGCAAGCACGTATTGGGATTGCTTTCTCTTGCCTTTGCAGGTATGGGCTTTTTAGTTTTGGCCATGCTCTTCAACTTTTCAGGCATCCTTGACATTGAACAAATTACTCCTTGGCTGGCCTTAAGTGGTGCGTTTTTAGGGATTGGCGATGGCCTGCTCCTCCTTCTATGGGCTCGTTTTTCACGGACTTTAAGCCTGCCATCGGTATATTTATTTGTGGTTGCCAGCCACGCCGTTAGTCTTTTGATTTATTTTGTCGTGACGCTTTTACCCGCTTTCTTTGCACTTCCTCTCGCAGTATTGCTGTTTACCCTCTCCGTAATTTTTGTGCAAAAATCGCTGGGCTCACGCGAGCTGACAGAATGGGAGTTCTCAAAACCTCTGCTTCAAGGAACCTTTAGACACATTGGGAGCCCTGTTCTCGGAACATCTATTCTCGCTTTTGTTGCGGGCCTTATGCTTCAAATATCAGGACAGCAAGAGCTTCCCCTGGAGTCTTTTCAATTTACCTCGCTGACAGCGACAGCCGTAGCTATCGCATTCTTGCTTTTACCCGCGCTCATTATGAGCAAACCGCTCGATTTCGGAAAAATGTTCGTTGTTGCCATTCCTCTTTCTGCGGCAGGATTTTTGCTGCTTCCCATTATTTGGAATGCTGCAGGAGGAATCGTCAACGCTTTTGCCCACTTAGGCGTTCTGGTTGCCGGCATTATGCTTTGGTGTATGCTTTCGGAGACGAGCGCCGATACAGGCTTGTCCTCGTTGCTTCTGTTTGCACTTGCGTACGCGTGCACTAATGCAGCTCAGTTAGCTGGTACCTTGCTGGGCTATTTCAACGCAGCAACGCTCGAAAGGGGAGGAATACGGCTGACTGCCTTTGCACTGGTGGCGGTATATATTCTCTTCATGGCAGCACTCTTTCTTTTTAAGGACAAGAGTTTTAAAGGAAAAGAAGAGGAAGGGGAAGAGAAAGGAGAAGCTCCGCCTACCAGCATGCATCCAAGTCTTGAGCAACGCTGTGCCTCATTGGCCGAGCAGCACCAATTCACCCCTCGCGAGTCTGAGGTGTTTGTATTTTTGGCACAAGGCTTTACGATTCCTGCTGTTTCTGAGAAACTCTATGTTTCCGAAAACACGGTCAAGTCGTACGTGAAGAGCATTTATAGAAAACTAGACATCCACTCGCGGTCGGAGCTTATAGATTTGGTCAACACAGAATGAAAATCACCATCATTGCAGTTGGAAAACTGAAAGAGCGTTTCTGGAAAGAGGCCTGTGAAGAGTATCTCAAGAGGCTAGGCGCTTATGCACGCGTTGAGGTGAAAGAGCTGATTGACATAGATCCAGCCAAGGCTGGCGGTGTACAGGCCGCCTGTGAGAAAGAAGCGCTTTCGATTTTAGCTGCTATACCCCAAAGGTCTCGGGTAGTATTGTTAGCATCGGAAGGCAAACAGTACTCGAGCGATATGTTTTCGAAGAAGATAAGCAGCTGGGGGCTTTCAGGCGACAGCGCCATTGTGTTCATACTCGGAGGGTCAAGCGGGGTTGCTGACAAAGTCAAAGCACGAGCAGATGAGACCCTCTCTTTTGGAGAAATCACCCTTCCCCACAATCTTGCCCGTGTGGTACTGCTTGAGCAGGTGTATAGATCCTTCAAGATAGCACGGGGCGAGCCCTACCATAAGTAGTGATATTTTTGGCTCTCCGCCGTTTCTAGTGGGTAATTCAATCTATTGACCTTGTCAACTCTACGACCTCAACATCCCGGCGGTATCATTATGACTTCGAGCGGACATGCCTTCTGGGAGGTTTTACCATGGATCAAAGCGCTGCCATGCTTGCCGCACTGCTCGAAAAGTCGATGAGCCTGGGGCCGGAATGGACTCTTGCCGAGGGCAGAGGCCGCCGAAAAACTCGACCGCCTGGTAAGCTGGATCATGCATTCGAACCTTGAGGCCATGAAGGGAGTGGCAAAGACCCTGAGGCTGAACTGGGAAGAAATACCCAACTACTTCGACCATCGCTGCACCAATGCCATACTCGAAGGCCTGAATCCGATCATCCAGGCATCGAAGAGCCATATTTTTTGTGTGGCAAACCGGTCACGAGAGGGTAAGCCTTAGCTCTTTGTTTACACTTATATAGTCAAGCGTGAGGGAAAGGCTTTCCTGAAGATACACGTTTGCCGGATGGCAGATCAATTTTGCCGACCTGCAGGAGAAAGAGAAGGTGGAGCTATGAGCGAGCATATAAGAATTGGGCTAGTAGGGTATGGGAACCTTGGGAAAGGTGTGGAGGCTGCTCTACAGCAAAACGATGATATGCAACTGCGCGCTCTTTTTACGCGCCGTGACCCTTCCCAGGTTCAGCCGGGATGCGAGGAAACGCCTGTATATCATTTCGACTCTCTATGGAAAATGAAAGACGAGATAGATCTCGTGATTTTATGCGGTAGCAGTGTATCGGATCTTCCTCAGCTGAGCCCCATGATTGCTCGGGAGTTCAGCATGGTAGACAGTTTTGATACCCACGCAAAAATACCCGAGCATTTTGCCCGCGTAGACAAGGAAGCAAAAGCTGGTTCGAACCTCGCCCTAATCTCAGCCGGTTGGGATCCTGGCCTGTTTTCCGTCAACCGCCTTATGGCCAAAGCCATGCTTCCCTCTGGCAAAGATTACAGTTTTTGGGGAAAAGGGGTCAGCCAGGGCCATTCCAACGCCTTGCGAAGAGTCGAAGGCGTGCTTGATGGGCGCCAGTACACTATTCCGGTTGAAGCATCTTTAGCAGCCGTTCGTGCAGGAGAAATGCCGGAGTTGAGCACAAGTCAAAAGCATACGCGCCTTGCATATGTGGTCGCAGATAAAGGTGCAGACAAAGGGCGCATCGAAAAGGATATATGCTCAATGCCCGACTACTTCGATGAGTACGAAACTGAGGTGGTGTTCATAAGCGAAGAAGAAATGAAGCGCGACCACAGTGAGCTTCCTCACGGTGGTATGGTTCTCAGAAGTGGCAAGACGGGCTTAAATGAAGAGCATGCACAACTTATTGAGTATCGCCTGCAACTCGCTTCAAACCCTGAATTTACAGGGAGTGTTCTGGTGGCATATGCCCGCGCTTGCTATCGTTTAGTTCAAGAAGGGAAGACAGGTTGCTGCACGGCCCTTGACGTGCCACCCTCGTATCTCTTGAACATGAGCGACGAAGATATGCGCGCAAGCCTGCTTTAAAAACAATGATGCTTCCTAGGAGCATGAGCTCCTAGGAAAACTTTACTTTCTCGTTCCAAACAACCCTCGCACGAGACCTTTGGCCACTTCTCGCCCGATAGTGTTCGCTGTATTCGATGCAAACTTACCGATGGCGTTTTTTGTCTTCTCTGCTTCGCGTTCGTCTTTCTTACGCTTACGTTCAGCCTCTTTCTCGTCTAGCGCATCCTGCCGCTTACGCTCTTTCTCCTCGAGTTCGCCTTGACGCTTACGTTCTTTCTCCTCGAGTTCGTTTTGTCGCCTCTGCTCTTCTTCGCGACTGTCCTCCTCGGCCTGTTCCGTAAGAACTTCGTAGGCAGATTCCCTGTCGATTGCTGTAGCGTATTTAGCGTGAAACGCAGATTCCAAGATACTTTTTTGAATACGTTCGTCCGAAGCCATGCCATCGAAGCTTCGAATAGGCAGGATGCGTGCACGTTGCACGATGCTTGGTGTACCGCCTGCATCGAGAACGGAAACGAGCGCTTCTCCGATGCCCAATTCGCTAATCACCTGAGCTGTATCGAAAGCCTCGTTAGCCCTGAAGCTCATGGCTGCGGCTTTTACCGCTCTTTGTTCGCTGGGAGTGTAAGCCCTCAAGGCATGCTGAAACTTATTGCCGAGCTGGGCGAGAACCGTATCGGGGATGTCGCTTGGAGATTGAGAGACAAAGAAAATACCGACACCTTTCGAACGGATTAAGCGGGCGACCTGTTCTATTTTTTGGAGCAAGGCCTTCGGGGTATCGCTAAAGAGCAGATGGGCCTCGTCAAAGAAAAAAGCAATCTTTGGTTTACGCACATCTCCGACCTCGGGGAGTTTCTCGTACAAATCAGAAAGCATCCAAAGAAGGAAAGTTGAGTAGAGCAGGGGATTCTTGACGAGCTCGACGCTAGAAAGAATATTAATAGTACCCCGTCCCTTTTCGTCAAAGGTCATCCAGTCATTGATGTCGAGGTCTGGCTCACCGAAGAATATATCGCCCCCGATGCTTTCAAGGCGTACGAGCGATCGCTGTATCGCAGCAATGCTTTGTGGCGCAAGGTTTCCGTACGCCAAGCTGTATTCTTTTGAGTTGTTGCCAGCATATTGAAGCATCGCCTTAAGATCTTTGATATCAACAAGAAGCCAGCCCTTATCATCTGCAATTTTGAATAGTACCGTGAGCACCTGTGTCTGGACGTCATTTAGGTTTAAGAGGCGGCTCAAAAGGTCAGGCCCCATATTCGATACGGCAGTTCGCACGGCAATACCGTTTCTTGCAAACACATCCCAGAATTGAACGGGGTATGAGTCATAGCTCCAATCCTCTATATGTAATGAGGCCACGCTCTTTTCTACCCATGACCCTGGCTCACCGGGTACGCACATGCCGCTAACATCGCCTTTGATATCACAGAGAAAGACAGGAACCCCTGCGTCTGAGAGGCCTTCCGCAAGCGTTTTCATTGTGGTGGTTTTTCCCGTACCGGTAGCTCCGGTAATAATGCCGTGCCGGTTCACCCTCTCGAGCCTGAGAAGTACCTGTCCTTCCTTTTCACCCGTACCGGTATCTTGACCAACCCAGATTACGTTCTCTTCTTGCAAATACATGAAGCGCCTCCTTGCAGATACAATAGACAAGGACATTATCACATAAAACTCTTGAAAAAGACTCGTATAG
>CAYFQW010000017.1:5506-16579 GCA_964345475.1 uncultured Raoultibacter sp. | reverse complement strand
AGATACAATAGACAAGGACATTATCACATAAAACTCTTGAAAAAGACTCGTATAGAACACGGGATATGATCAATGTATGAGGTTTTAATAAGTTGAAAATGCTGTAAGAGTATGGAGAAAGCCCTATAATGTTGCTAAGCTGTCGTTGATCGAGGTTCTGCATATAGCGAATCAAGGCCAGACCAGGCCATGCTAGATAAAACTATGCCCTGTCAGATTTGGCTAAGTCGGGTAGCGTGTGCGTTCAAAAGTTTGGAGTAAGTACTTATATGAGCTTGTTTCGAAAAGGATGCGTTCAAAAGAAATCAGAGAGCCTAATAAGGGCTGCCCTGCTCTTTTTGATGCTGACTTTATTGTCGCTCATAGCGAGCGTATCGGCCTTTGCCGATACTGAAGCAAGCAATTCTGCAGCAAAACAATATGAGGGCTTGGCTTTATCTGAGGGGTCCATGGGAGAATCACATACTTTGGACAAAGAGCAGGCAGGCAAGGGGCCCGTGCTCAGCAAGACTGCGACACAGGTGGGCGATGGCCTGTGGCAAATTAAGCTTGAAGTTACGACGGAGAACCCCGATACACCAGCCGTTGCCGACTTAGATATAGCAATCGTTCTGGACGTATCAGGATCTATGGATACCCTCGTGCCCGTATCCGGATCGGTCGAGGGGGAAAAGAAACCTCGTCTAGCGATGGCGAAAGAGGCTGCGGCTTCTTTGGTGCAGTCACTTGTAGACGATCCTCCGGTCAGCGGCAAGGTAAGGATAAGTCTTATTACCTTTTCAAAAGACGCAAAGACTATCCTCCCCCTCGAAGACATAGGAGATGGCACGAAGTGTATAGGAATGATCAATTCTCTTGCTACGGAGTCGTCCACGTATATCAATAAGGGTCTAGACCAGGCAAAATTCGAACTTTTTAAAAATCCTGAAACCTCTTGTGCGGACTCCATCAAATATACTATCTTGTTGGGGGACGGCGATCCTACGGGGGATACGGGGCCTTCCACTGAGCATGCTGCAACTGCCCTAAAGGAAGCTGGCAGCAAGCTTATCTGTATCAGCATGTTCGAAAAAGTGGACCTCCTGCTATCTATTCAAGATGCAGGATATTATCAATGTAGTGATGAGCAAGGCTTCCTTCAGGCTATGAGTGACATTCAGGAAACGATTGGAAGCGCTGGGTTAACAAGCGCACGAGTTGTCGATCCGATGGGAGATGATTTTGTTCTTGCCTCCCAAACAGGAAGTCTCGACAATGCCTTGGGCAATATCGAGTTTGAAGGGTGCCCCGATGGGGGATATATAGACATAGTGCCAGGTTCACCTCAGGTGCTCAACTGGGAGCTGAGTCCCTCAAGCACAAGAGCGAGCTTGACGTATTATGTGAAAATGAAAGATACGTGCCAGGTTAATACTGCATGTAAAACTAATGGAAGAGCATATCTGTCCTATACGGACGCTTCGCACGCCACTCCTGTGGAAATAGACTTCCCTGTTCCAGAGGTAATCTACGAGGCCTCTATTCTGCATGTGGGCTGTTCGGGGATAGACTCAAGTTCCGCACCGTGTAAAAAGGACTATAAACAACCCGTTTTTGGAAACAATCGTATAGAGTTCGAGGGACCTGAGGAGCTTGCAGGCTATGAGCTCGAACAGCTTTTGTATACGGTACAGGGGAAATCTATCTCCTACAGCTGCTGGGCTGATTTTTATGTTGACCAGAACATCAACGAAGCGTCCTCGCCTCATACTTATTTCCTTGCAGCAGATTTTGCCGAAGAGCGAGAGCTGACATACGTGTATAAAAAGGCTGTAAAGCAGCCATCGCCGCCTGCTATAGGCACGAGTCCGAAAGATAACGGCACGGTTCATGAAGATTCGGAATCACAACGCGAATCTGAAAACGCTCCTGTATTAGTACAAGAAGCTGCTCCCGAACAGGAAGACACAAAAAAAGACGATGTCAGAAAAGACCTGGACTCTATCAGGATAGTGGTAACCGGAATAAGACAGCCTGTTGCTGAGAACCAGATGCAGAAAGATACACTTAAGAATACACCCAAAGAGGGAGGCGCTTCCCTCGGCTTCCATCAAGGAGGGACAGCCTCGGATGACCCAAAGGACGGAGAGGCCTCCCACACTTCTACGGACAAAACCTGGAGCCTCATCAATCTTATAGTGGCTGCCATCGCAGGTTTGGTTGCAATCAGGTGCTTGGTGAAGGCTTTGGGCTTGAAGAGAAAAGAAAACCCGCCCCAGGATGAGAGAGACGTCGAGGAGGATTTCCTTGCATTAATTGAAGAGCCGTCTTCTGACAGATACGCGAAGCCGAGCTGGAGAACAAGGATAGTAGGGCTCGTCGCTTCGGCATTAGGTTTGATGCCGCTTCTCGCCTTTTTCCTTTTAGAAGATCTGAGCCTTCCTCTTGTGTTCGATGTCAATGTCCACACCGTGCCCATTGCGTTTCTGACTGCGCTCTTCATCGTGTCCCTTGCTGTGTATGTGTACGCAGGTACGAGAGATGCCAAAAAGCGGAGCAGCAAGACAGGCAATTGAGCCCAGCGAACACGCAAGAGTGCGTCGCAGGTATTTAAAAAAGAAGCCCCAAGGCTATCAGGCAGACTGTCCCTACGATGCCAAGCACAATATCACTTGTTCGAAGCTGCATGCTCCTCGCACTGCTGCGCCCCTCACTTGTGTAACAGCGTGTCTCCATAGCCGCAGCCAGATCATCAGCCCTCTTAAAGAGATTGACGAAGAGGGGAGTTATAACAGGTATCCATGCTTTCGCTTTCTTTATGGGCCCGCCTTCTTCGAAGTCTACCCCCCGTGCCATTTGGGCCATTTTAATGCGCTCCGCTTCCTCTACGGTGAGGGGTATGAAGCGAAGGGCGATGGTGAAGATTATCGAGATGTCGTCGACTGCTAATCCAAATCTTTTGAAGGGCTTAAGGAGTGAGCTTACAGCGTAGGCAAGGTTTACCATAGTAGTTGTATAGCTGAGAAGTGAGGCCATTGAAGTCAAAAATAAAATTCGGAGAGAGAAAAACAAGCCCTTAACGAAGCCGCTTCCGCTCAAGCCAAACGAAGCTATGAGGGGTAAGACATCACTATTTCCTTGTTCTAGTAAATCCTGTGCTTGAAAGGTGAAGGTGTTGAAGAGGAGCGTGAAGACGAGAATATACAGAATGGGCCTGAGACCCCGGAACATGTATCGTAGGGGCAGCTTCGCAAGCAGATAACTTCCTACGAGCAGGGCGGCACAAAAGCTCAGCCCTATCCAACTGCTGCTAGCAAACAAGGTAACAAAATAAGCAAAAATAAGCACGATCTTGATACGGGGGTCAATGCGGTGTATGGGACTGTCTTTTGCCAAATATTGCCCGAAGGGGACAGGAAAGGACATTATGCTGCACCCTCCGCTCTCGACGGCAAAATCTTAGCTTCTCGAAGAATTTCAGGGTAATCGCATAAATCTGTAGCCACACCCTGCCAACGAATCTTTCCCTCGGCAAGCACGAGAGCCCGGTCAACACGAGGAATGAATTCTTCTAAATCGTGTGAGACGATGAGTAAACCCACCCCTTGTTCAAGTAAGGCATCCATTAAACGATAGAAAAATGCACGTCCTTGATAATCGAGCCCCGCTGTGGGTTCATCAAAAAGCAGGTAGTGGGGTTTCATGGAGAGAATGCCTGCTATAGCCACGCGACGGGCCTCTCCACCTGAAAGAGAAAAGGGCGAAAGATCCTTATAGCTTTCGTAGTCAAGGCCTACAAGAGCCAAGGATTCGCGAACTGTTTCAGCAAGTGTAGTATCGGAAAGCGTGGCTTTGTTTTTAGAGGCCTTGTTGCGAGGGCCGAAGGCGATATCCTCAAAAACTGTTCGTCCGAATAGCTGCGACTCGGGACGCTGAAACACAAGGCCTACTGAGCCAATTGCGAAAGGCCTGCCATCTATGGCGACTTTGCCCTCATTTGGAGTCATCAATCCAGCCGCAAGACGCAGGAGGGTCGATTTTCCACTGCCCGACTGGCCGACAAGCAAGGTGCTCGACCCTGATTCGAGGGATAGCTGTATGCTTGAAAGCGTTCGATGCTCGCCTGAAGCTTCGGGCGCATAGCTGAACCCCACATCAGAAAGCTCGAGGGCAGATGTTGCCGTACGCAACTCGACGGGCGTCTGTTGGGCGCGACTCTTTTCAGGTACGGCAACGTTTCCGTATTGCTGCATGAGGGCGCTCTGTTCCTGCAGTTCATACGGCGTTCCTTCAAAAATGAGCTTGCCTTCGTCAAGAATTAAGACTTTGTCGGCCACAAGGGCGTCTTGAATATCATGTGAGATGTGAAGGATGCCCCTCCCTTTTGCATGGAGTGCATCGACGGCTTTTCGTACTTCGCCTCGCGCACGCATGTCGAGCATTGAGTAAGGCTCGTCGAACACAATAAACTGCGGCTCCATCACGAGTATGCCCGCTATAACGAGACGCTGCTTCTCGCCTCCGCTCAACAAATGAGGGTCGCGCTCTTCGTAGCCCTCAAGACCTACTTGAGAAAGAGCCTCCTGTACCTTCTCTGCAATCAGGGGGCCTTCGATACCGAGGTTCTCTAAACCAAAGGCTGTGTCATCGAACACGGTCGAGGCTAGGATCTGGCTGTCGGGGTCTTGGGCAACAAGCCCGACAAGCTTTCGGATGCGTTTCACTTGGGCGGTATCGGCGGTGTTCAGATTGCCGACCTGTACAGTTCCAGAGCTGGGAATGAGCAAGCCGTTGGCCAGTTGCGCAAGGCTTGATTTTCCCGAGCCGTTCAAGCCAAGCAGGGCTACTCTTTCACCAGGTGAGAGGCTGAAGCTGAGGGAATGAAGGCTTGGTATCTCGTTGTTGGGATACGTAAAGGAAACTTCATCGAATATGAGGGAAGAAGCCTCCTCCTGCGCAAAGTCGCCCGTTCCGTTTGCAGGGTTTGGCGAGATGTTGTTGCGGTACGAAGTCGATAGCGGGATGGGGTCGTTCTCTGATTCCACTGCTCGGAGCTTGCTTCCCATAGAGGGTTCCAGTGCTTCTAGTACGCGTTGGGCGATAGTGCCGGTGAGCCATCCTGTAACGCAGGCGGCTATTGCCATAATAGGGAAGTTGATGAGGATAGCTGGCGTCTGCAACATGATTGACGCCACCCCCAACTGCCCCAAGCTGTGAAGGACTGCAGACACCACGCTGATCGCAAGTATATGTATACGACGCGTGCGCCACAGGCCGTACATTCCTAGATACGCTAAGAATGAGCCCCCGAAGCTATACAGAATCATCGAAGGGGAGCCGATGAGCATGGAAGCTATGGCTACTTTGGCAAGCATGAGGGCAAAGGCGTATCGTGGGCCTAGAAGATAGAGGGAAATGATGATAGCTATGTTAGCAAGGCCAAGCTTTATTCCCGGCACGGGAACAGGCAAAGGTATCATGGCGTCAAGATAGCCGAGCACCAAGGTAAGCGCAGCGAGAAGGGAGAGATAGGCTATTCGTTTTGTATTGAAAGCCATAACTTGTGTTTATCAGCTCCTTACCGACGAGGAACACGCAAGACATACAGCTTCTGCTTCGACGAAGCCATGCCCTTGTAGATGTAAAACGCTTGCCTGCAATGATACCAGTGTTTGCAGGGGTTGCCCTCTATCACACTTCACTGAGCTCGAGGTTTTTCGAAGATGAGGTGCTGCCGTCATTCGCGATAAAGATCCACTGTAAGTCCTTGTCTTGAGAGGACGCAAGTCCATCGATGAATGAGGCACCTTCTTCCTCCCCTAGAAGAAAGGCGATAGTACTCAAGGCATCCCCATCTACCGAAAGATCGCTCACGATGCTTATCCCTGAAAGACCCGTTTGCGCCGGCATACCGGTTTTAGGGTCGAGCAAATGATGATAGAGGACGCCGTCCTTCTCAAAACTACGTTCGTTGATGCCGCTGCTCACAATTGATTTGTCGGACTCTTCAACTATGGCAAGAATCGAGCCACGCACATCGTTGGGATCCTGTATTCCTATACGCCAAGAACTGCCATCGTTTTTTTCCCCAAGGGTATATATATTTCCACCCAGGTCTATGAAAGCACTGGTGCATCCGCCTTCTCTCAAAAACCTAGCTGCTTCATCGGCTATATATCCTTTGGCAATTCCTCCGAGGTCAAGCTGTGCTTCGGGGTCAGAAACACGTACCTCCAAGCCGTCCACTGAAACAGTACGATAATCAACATGGGTAAGGGCTTCGGAAAGCTTGTCTGTGTTCGGCAGTATGCCCGCCTCAAAGTCCCACAGCTCGATAACCGATCCGATGGTGATGTCGAACAGGCCACCCGAAAGCTCACTGTAATCGAGAGCGATTGAAATAAGCTCAGCAGTTTCAGGCTCTACGGTGACAGGACCTCCGAGTGCGTGGTTAATGGTATAAATGTCACTGCCTTCGATGGTTCGAGAGAGGGTGTTTTCGAAAAAAACTAATCGCTCCTCAAGACCATCTAAAAGAGCCTGATTGCAAGCGGCTTTTATTTCGATAACCGTGTCAAACAAAAAAGTGACCAAGGTGGCATATTCCATGTCAGGCGTGTCAGAAGGAAGCTCTTCGTTTTGAGAATCGTCGCTGCACGAAGTTAATGAGCTTAAGCCGGGAAAGGTCAAGAAGACTGTTCCTAGGGCTGCAAGGCTTATAAATTTCCTGCGACTCGGCATGGCATGCATCCGCGAACGCATAAGACACCTCATCTTTCTCGCATGGCTTGCACGGGTAAGTTCGATTGATTCTACATGCTTAGGTGGCGTCAAGAAGCTTCAACTTAGGCATCGTAGGCAAATACGTATCATATGCGCATACGCGAGCTCAGAAAAGATAGGCTTCTTGTCGGTGAGCCTTTTGTCAAAAAAAACAGACTTACCCTAAGCAAAATCCACATGATACGCGGTGTATTGTTTGTCAGTCTAATGAGAGGCGCCTCCGCTCAGACCCAGAGGTTGAAAACTGTAGTGTGGAAAGGAATAGCCCTCCGTGTATGTTGTGCGACCATAAGCCCGTCAATTATACTAAGGTTGTCGAAATGTTTTCTGGAAACTGCTGCGAGATTGGCAATAAATAAGTATGGATTATTCTAGACAGCACAGGGGGATGGAGGACAGGTGGAAGATTTCACATACCGCATTGAGCGTAACAACGACAAGGTGAATTGGCAAGAGCTGGCCGATCTTTTAGAAAAGAGCAACCTGGCAGCCTATGATGCATCGATGCGGGAGCGTGCATTTAGGGGCAGTGATGTCGTCGTGTACCTCTTTGACGATGAGGCTGATGGAAAGCTTATTGGCTGCGGCAGGGCACTCTCGGATGGTGCCTACGAGGCGGCGCTGTACGATTGTGCTGTTGAGCCCGCTTACCGGGGACAAGGTCTCGGGCGCTTCATTGTTGAGGATATTATCAATACCTGCGAGGGCCATAATATCATCTTCTTCTCATCCCTAGGACAGCAACCGTTCTACGAGAAGCTGGGTTGCCATCACATGAAAACAGGCATGGCTTATTGGCGCAATCCTCAAAGGATGCTCGACAGAGGGTACAGCTAGGCCTAAGGCTACATTACGCAGAGCGGAATACATATGTTGAAACGAGCGCCTGCCTGCAGTGCACCTTTTTGCATCTGTCTGCGGCTTGCCTGAAGCGCGGCTGCCTACCTACGTCTGAGCTTTACCTTATTTCAAGATTTTTCTGTAATAGGGCTTGAGAAAAGATACAATATATCGGTATCTCTAGGTACTTCTTTCAGTGTATCAAGCTATCTCACAAGAGCTTGCCCTGCCGTTTGTACAAGAGCGGCTGTCTGTTAGCTTATCGGCAGTTACAGGAGGTTTATGATGAATGGTGAAAAAATCGACCTATTCTCGCGATTTGAAAAAATCAACGCTATTGATCCCGAGTGTTATGCGCAGCTTGATGTAAAGCGCGGTCTGCGCAATACTGATGGCTCGGGCGTAATAGCTGGTGTAACAAATATTTCTGATGTTCATGGCTACGTGCTCTGTGACGGAATCAAACGCCCTGAAAAAGGACTCCTGCGTTATCGTGGCTATGATATATACGATCTCCTTCGGGATGACGACATTGATAAACGATATCGCTTCGAGGAGATTTCTTACCTCCTGCTTATGGGGGATCTGCCTAGACAAAACCAACTAGATAGCCTTATTGAGTTCATTGATTCTAAGCGCGAGCTTCCTGACGGGTTCACTGCCTCAATGATCATGAAGCAGACACCGCCCGACATCATGAATCTTTTAGCCCGCTCCATCCTCCTATTATATGGCTACGATGAACAGGCGGAAGATAGATCCTTTGATCATGAGGTTGAAACTGCCGTATCTCTTATATCGCGCCTTCCTCGCATAATGATACTTGCCTATTATGCGAAGCAGGCAAGATTCCACGGAAGCTCAATGATAATGCACCGCTTTATACCTGGTCAGTCGACGGCTGAAACAATTCTTTCGATGCTGCGCCCCGATAGGCAATTTACTGCCGAAGAGGCTCGTATGCTCGATATCATGCTCTGCCTTCACGTCGAGCACGGAGGCGGGAATAACTCGACCTTTACCTGTCGTGTTCTTTCTTCTTCCGACACCGATGCCTATTCTGCGTACGCAGGTGCTGTCGGTTCCCTTAAGGGAAGAAAACACGGTGGCGCGAACCACCAAGTGCTTGCAATGCATGAGTGCATCAAGGAAAACGTAGGCAACTGGGAAAATGACGACGAGGTAGCGGCCTATCTTGCAAAGATAGTTAACAAGCAAGGATACGACAATACAGGCTTGGTATACGGCATGGGACATGCGGTGTATACGAAATCTGATCCACGTGCTGTTATATGCAAGAAGTTTGCGGAAGGGCTGGCTCGAGGGACAGAGTTTGAGTCGGAATACAGACTTCTCGAAAGTATCGAACGTTTAGCGCCTGAGGTTATTGCACAGGAAAAGGGTACATCGAAGGAGATGTGTGCGAATGTCGATATGTATTCTGGTTTTGTATATACCATGATGGGGATTCCCCAAGATTTATTTACACCCTTATTTGCCTGTGCCCGTATGGCTGGATGGGCGGCGCACCGCTTCGAGGAAATAGTGTCTGGCAAACGGATAATTCGCCCTGCTTACAAACCAAGCTCGATTGAGAAGAGACCGTACCTTCCTATGGAAGAGCGCTAGGAAGGTATTTCTGCTGGTGTAGCCGACGCAAAGACGATGCCGTGAGGATTCTGCCTTTGCGTCGGGATTAAAAAACTAAAACATCTCGTCTCGAGTTTCGAGCCTTTTAGAAAAACGAAAGATATTCTTCCTCTGAAATGCTGTAGCCGTAGAATGTTTTAAAGAAATTTTCGGTTTCTGATTGCAGATCAATATCACCCATATAATCTGGGTACACGGTTTGAGCTAGCCAAAGAAAGCCGAGGATAGCTTCAGGGCTGGGACGATCTTACCAGAAACCGGCGATAGGTGCTGAATAGACCTCCTTATTTTTGATAGCTTGCATGTCCTGTACCTGCTCGGATGCGTACAGCTCATTCAAATCGTTGCCGCCTTGTATTACGATCAAATCTGGATCCCATTCCAATGCTTTTTCTACCGACACATCACCGTTGAGATCTGTCTCCGGAACAGCAAAGTCAGCACCGATTACGTCAATCCAAGTACGACCCCAGTCTCCGGTGTTGGCCTGTGTTATGTCGGCACCACTCAGGTAATAGACCTTCTTTCTCTCGTCCTCAGGAATTGTTGCAACCCTGCGCTCTAATTCACCGAGCATGTCATCCCAATACGTGACAAGCTCCTGTGCTTTTTTCTCGTTGTCGAAAATTTTTCCAACATTCAAAAACTCTTGTTTAAGCGTGTCGACAGCAGCCCAGCCTATGAGCATTACATAGGTAGGGATACCGACATCGGCTATTTGGGCATTGCCCTTATCAGAGCTCACTCCTACTAATGCTACATCGGGCTCTTGCGCAACGAGGGCCTCGATATTGAGATCGTCAAACGAGCCTGCATTCACAACTTCTTTAAACTGCGGATACATCTTTAAAAGGTGGGGGAACTTCTCCATAGATGGCTGGGCAACAATTTTGTCAGGCCCACCGAAGATTGCTACCTCATGGGTGGTACCTCCCTGGCAGGTGATTGCAACCCGGTCAACTTTTTCTGGTATAACAAACTCATTTCCTTTTGCATCGATGACGACATTCGAGACTTCTTCTGGGGCTTGGTTTGTTGTCTCGTCTAAGTCGGTTTTGGGGCTCTCTTCCTCCTTGTTTGAACAGGCACCTAAGCTCATGACTCCCGTGGCGCTCAGTCCGGAAACGAGCATGAGTTCAACAAAGTTACGGCGGCTCATAGGTTTGATTTTTTCTACCATAGCGCAAACATCCTTTCTTTTTCCTTTTTACATACTCCTGGGGTTCATCTTTCTTGCGTGAGTTTTTTAAACGCGATGCGGTGCCTCTTGTGTGATAGAACTTGCCTTTGACTAGAAGGAATCGAAGGCCTCCTCCCCTTTAATACCTGTATTGCTCGAGATGCATACAAGATAGTCTTCAGTTCCGTTATGTGTTTTGGGCGCTTGAAAACCAGCCAAAACACTATCCATGAAGACAGTGGCACGAACGATGCGGCTAGTTACGACTTTTGTGAAGCCCATCTGCTCAAAGAGCTCCATAGGGGCCTGTGCAGAGGGGCCAAAGGCAATGAATTCTCGTGCTTTTCGGGGCATGTTTGCTATTTCAAACATGCTTTCATTTACAAGCGTGCATCCTGTGATGCCAATCACGTCTGCTTGTGCCAAGAGATCCTGGGTTTTTTCTTGGCTGTGGAATCTCACGTTCGCTGGGCCATAGCGCTCCCCATCGGCATCCAACAAAAGGCTTTGTAGTGAAGCTCGCGGACGCATGTCGAGTACATCGACGGACGAACAGAGAGAGGATGCTTCCTTCAGCAACATGCCGGCGCCAATAAGCACGACATTGTCGTCAGGGCGGAAAAACGATACGTCGGAGCTTT
>CAYFQW010000017.1:0-5406 GCA_964345475.1 uncultured Raoultibacter sp. | reverse complement strand
GCGCCAATAAGCACGACATTGTCGTCAGGGCGGAAAAACGATACGTCGGAGCTTTCTCCCATATCAAACCCCCTCTCCCTTAGGTTGCTCGCCATATTCAGCTCACTCGAAAGAGAGTTTATTAATGCGAGAATGAGACTGTGGTTAAGGGAGGTTGCGGCTGCATCCGCGCAATCCTCTTCAGACAGCAGAGTAAAGGCTTCGTCTACCGGAAGACCGATGAGTTCTCGCTTAGCCCTCATCCCTTCAAAATCAAGAGCTCCGTATACGGCGTGCGGGCCGTTAAACACAAAGGCGCGCCCCGCCCTGCCATCAGAAAGTTCAACTATTGCCCAGTGAGAGACAAAGCCAATTCTCTCAACGTTCGGCACATTGTTGGCGGAGCAGGCGAGATCCAAACACAATTCGGCAAGATCAAGCAAATTTTCTGGGCCGCTTACTTTTTTCATACGGCTCTTCCTTTACGCGATGTGTGCGCTACGATATCTTCGCAGGGGCACGGGTTGGATTTTGTTTTCAGAAGCGGGACGCACGTCGTTACTGCGCCATCTGGGTGCTCGGGAACCTCAATAGAGGTTATCTTTACAGGAATGTTATATGCGTCTTTGAGGGCACTTTCCGTCACGATAGTGTCGACATCGTCCACCTTGAATGGCTCGGTGCGACTCATGATAGCTGCTTTATCGCAACACAAATAAGCGTGATCAGGAAAGTGCGAGGTCATGATGATTCCTACTCCGCGCTGGGACAAGGCGCAGATTTGAGAAAGAACACGCATTTGGTTGCCGAAGTCAAGACTGGACGTCGGCTCATCCATCATGAGGAAAGCGGGATTTTGCATGAGCGCCCGGGCAATGAGAACCATCTGGCGCTCCCCGCCACTGATTTCGGTGTACACACGATCGCGTAGATACGATATCCCCAGAAGATCTAGAAGTTCGCCAGCATCATCAAAGGCATCGCGCGACGGGCCAGAAAAGAAATCAGCTTGAGATATGGAGCCCATGACCACGACATCGATAAGTAATCATCCCCCGGCGTAGCCGGGGGCTGATTACTTCTTCCCATCGGAGACAGAGGTGCTCAAAAAGGGGACGTAGTTAAAGTGACGCCGGTGCAGCTCCCTACGAGATTCAGAGGAAATTGCTAGAAACCACGCTTACAATATAGAGTGCTCTTCAGGAGAACAGAGGCTAAAGAACTTTTGGAGAATATTTTTCAGACAAAGAAAAATAATTTTTCTTATAGAAAACGACCCCATTCTTTTGCATTTTGCTGAGCTCGCGACAGAGAGCACTGCGTTCGATATATAAATAATCAGCCAGTTCTTGACGATTGAGGTGGATGCTGAAGGAGGAAGAATTGGCTTGGAGTGATTGTTCTTGCAGGTAGGCTAATATTTTTCTTGAATCGAACGATTGGCTAGTATGTCTAATCGCTTGAACAAGTCTGCATTAGTGGCGGCAAGCGAGGCTACGAGGTTGCTGCGAATACGGTCGATATACTTTATGCAGCAACTGCAGAGATCAGCCTCAGAGGAAAAACAAAACTCAAGGACCGTGCAGTCGGAATCCGCAACAATTTCTACCGGCGTATGCTCTTCCGCAAGTGAAAGCAGATCGCTCGTTATAACGGAATTAGGATAAACAGTGTACAGAATGGATTTTATGCCATGGGTATCGTATTTGATGCAAGAAGCCTCTCCCCCTACCAAGTAACGGTTGAGGTCATCTGTTCGATATCGACTTGAAAGAAGATCGCCTTTTTTGAAATGGATCATGCGGGCATTGATGCATCGTAATACCGAATGTAGCTTGTCTGAGGAAATGCCTTCCAGAAGAGGCACGTTCTCAACCCTTAGATCCATAGGGTGGTTTGCTTTGTTCATCATACGAATCCAATCATACGAAACCCAGCTTGTAAACCATGAATATTCTGACCTTAGTATAGTACGAGTTTTCTTCTTACACGAAGAATTCTGATAAACGGGGTAATTCAGGCTTGCTGCTTCGTTCCTTCACTTCAAGGCTCCCGTGCTCTTATGCCGGCTTCTCTTTCTTGTCTTGAGCTCGTTTTCTCAGACGGAGTACCAAATATGAGACACCCAGGAGTACGTACATCCAGGCAGTCGCAACTTCTTGAGCAAAAAATGTCATCCAAGACTGAGGGTCAAGCGCAATCGTCGTGCTAAGAGGCGAGCTGTCGAAGGGATATCCATAAAGCGCATGGCCGAGGGCGAGGAAAAATCCTTGCGCGACCATAAGAGCCATAAAGGGGTAGGCTAAAATCTGCGTTTTTTTCCAAGTACGATGCTTCATTCTTCGCCGGATTGCCTTGAACGAAGTAAGCCATGGAATGAAAAAACATATAGTGAGGAGAGGTCCTATAATTACTGCAGCCACAAACATATATTCAGCTGCTGGGTGGCCCCATAGTTCCACCCAAGTTTCATTTAAAAAAAGAAATGTAAAGCTTATGGTACGAACCACATGACCCAGTATGATAATTCCGCCTAGTACAGAAATCTCGGAGCGGATTGAGAAGAGCTTTTTTACGAGGGGCGTTTTTTCGAAACAGCCTATAAACATGACGATGAGGTATAGGCAAACACCCGTATAAGCGGAAGTCAACAGCTGAATCAGTAACTCAAGTGGAGCAAACGAGCTTCTGAGAAGAAGGAGGCCTTCATCGTAAGAGGCTACAAAGTTGGGGACGGAGTCTTGAAGCACGAGTCTCGCCAGACTGGGCCAACTTACCGCGCATACGGCTATGGCAACAACAAGATAAAAAGCCCCTGCGTATTTCCGTAAGGGTTTCGCGCAAAGGATAGAAAAGGCTATGACGAAGGGGGCGACTTGTAAAAGATTAGGTATGAATTGAGGTACGAAGGGGACCATCTTGCTCCTTGACGCTTGAACCGAATATCAAGACAAGGATACTACAGGTAGGGCTTCTCTCGTTTTGCATTTGCAACGGCAAGAGGCAAAAGCCTAGAGTTCGTAGGCATTAATTCAGCATGGGGACTGAAAAAAAATAAAGGACTACCTTGGCTTCAACAAAGATATAGACTCATCATGAAGATAGTGCAAAACTAGTCTGGCGGAGGAAGTAGGATTTGAACCCACGGTACCTCGCGGTACAACAGTTTTCAAGACTGCCGCCTTCAGCCACTCGGCCATTCCTCCGCATATAATGCGCTTATGTTCCGTCAAACACCTTCTATCATGAGTGTTCCAAGACGCTTTTCTTCCATCACTGCTGTCAGGCAGATACCTAAGCGCTACGGTACGATAGGATAGCATATATCGAGCGCTATGGCAGGTAAAGAATATGAGGTCTTTTCAATCTGCGGCATGCACCTTAACTGGCAACGGCATCGACGGAGGGACCAGAATCATCTTTCGAATCTGCTATCGTTACATAGAGCTTGTGCGGAAGGCATACGATGGTTTCGCCATTTTGGCTGATAGGAGCCGTTTCGACACAGATTTGATTAGCGCAGTCGGCTTTGGTCACACGCACGGTGCCGTCCTGTATCTCTACTGTGTTTTCTCCATACGAGCTTGTAATGAGATGAACGCCGTCTTCATCAAGGGGAAAATGGTGTACGCCACCGTCTCCATCATAGACCACTGCTTCGCGGTAGCTTCCTGCATTTTGCGTAGTGTATATATTAATGCCGATAAGTGCAACAAGGGACACCACTACGATTGCAGTAACAATAATGATGCTGGGCAGAGCCCCCTTCTTTCCTTGCTTGTCGAAGGCTTGGCTTGAAGAGGGGCCCTTGCCCTGTTTCTTAATATTCGATTCCTGTGTCCGCTGTTGCTCGTCTGGTGCCGCAGAAGGCTTCGTCTTCAGGACGTATTCTTTATTATTTATATTTTGTGGTTCGGTCATACCATGTTTCCCTAGGAGTATAGGCAGCGCAAGTGATTACGTTTCAACAGATTCTACACGGTCAATCAATCCTTGCTTGCTGTGAACGTCCAACTTTGTGTAGAGCCTTTTCACATGCCCTCTCACGGTGTTTTCGGATACAAAAAAGCTTCCGCAATGTACACCTTCGAGCGTCCGCGTACTAAAAGTTCCAACACCTCATGTTCGCGCGGCGTGAGCTTACATTCTTCAGCGAGCAAAGAGCAGCGTAAGTTCAAAGTATCGGCGGTATCGAGCTTGTCCAATGAATCCTGGATTGCCCCGATTCTCTGGGCTGAGGCATCATCGTCACCTACGTCATTAAGCTCAGGAAAAATAGGTTGCTTGTCAACAGCTCTTTCGTCAAGGAAGAACATGCTTACAATAACTAAAATCCACACGATAATCGACATAATGAGAGAGGCGTCCGACTCAATACCTTGAAGGGAGGAACCAACAATATCCCCCAAAGGAAAAGGAAGGGAGTAAGCAATCCAGCCTACGGCGAATATTGTTATTGCAGGATAGACGCTATGGCGCGCAATATCAGCCAAGGCCAAGAAGAGCAGGATGATGAGTACAGTTTGGGCAATTCCAATTATGACATAAAAATACCCGCCAATGAATTCCCCTAGTTGGGAGGCAAAAATAAGGGCGGTGGCCATAAGAAGAAGGATAATTCTCCAAGTGCGGCTGAAGTTAAGCCCTCGCTTAAAGAAGGCAACCCAGTAAAAAAATGCCAGCGCAATAAGGATTTCTCCTCCATGATGGGCAAACACCATGGGTTCGTAGGCTGCCGGAGGCATTTCAAGGGGCATGGACTGCAGTAGACCTACCACGAAGCTGTAGACAGCTATACCTAAAGCCAGACGCCAGAGTGACCTAATAGTGCGTGCGTTGTAATACAGGGAGGCAGGTACATGTGAAGGAGACGTTTTTTGGGCCTGTGCAACAAGGTAAAGAGAGGCAAAGGGGAGGCAGATAAGGATTGTTGTTGCCCCTCCTGCAGGGAGCAGATCGATAATGGTTTTGCCTAAAGAGCCAAGAGCCATTGTGAGAAAAATCAAAGGTGCTGCTTGGAGAATTTCAAGTTTTGAATAAAATTCCCCCCACCGCATATACAGCCAGCCTATCCCTATGCCGCCTAATGCGGATCCGATAATGGTGGTAAGAGAGCCAGTGAAGGGGAGGGGAAACGTCAGGAAGAGGGTAGAGGGCACCATAAAAGCAAGAGTGAGGACATCCATGGTCCCCCTTGCCTTGCTTCCTAGTTTTTGTTTGTGGGCAAGCCAAGCAAGGCAAAAAAGATACAGGGAGAGGAACACGTACATAATCGTCATGATAGAGACGCCACCAGTGTTGATGGGACGGTGCACGGTGCAGTATATCCACATATGCACTGTCATCAATCCAAGGTAGCTTGGTTTTATTAATTTCAGGAAACTCATACTTTGCTTTCTCGCGTTTTTGTGGCTCCGATTGTACCAG
>CAYFQW010000016.1:0-22924 GCA_964345475.1 uncultured Raoultibacter sp. | reverse complement strand
GAGTCTTGTATGTGTGTTTTGTTTTTTAGGTCTATCCGAATCTTTATTGAATGAAATATTGCATTATAGGCCCCATCAACAACTTCTTTGATGCTGCAAGCCGATTGTTCGCCAATGCCATCAATTCTCATGATCTCGTATATGCTAAGCCCATACAGCTGAAACATGTTTGCTACACCTGCGTTTTTCAAGGCTGAGACACGAATGCCTCGCTTGTCAGCATTCAGATTTTCTATTCCGATCAGAGCCATTTCTTGCAGTATTAAGTTTTGGCGAAAACATCCTATATCTTGTGCTATCAATTGCTCGGTTGCCACATCGCTGGATGCAAGCTCGTGAAGGCTATTATAGAGAGCGAATACATCCTTCTTGAGTGCCTTAACCGAGTTTCTCTCCGGCCGTATATAGTCATTCAGCATGTCCAAATATTCTCCTCATGCGTATCATAAACAACAGAACTAAATGCCCTCTGTCGCTATGAAAAGAATTCCTTGAGCGGCAATGGCGAAATTATCAGAATGCAAATATGCACCTAACTGATTGTACACGCCAAGACAATGTATTATGCATGCCTATTAGAAGTTTTTTGTCAGTTGCTCTTCCTTGTTATGCACGCATGCATCATCTCGGGATGGTTTTGTGTTTTCGTGATAGACGAGATGACTTGCCAGCCTGAAAACCCCTCAGAAGTGTTTCTATGACCTAAATACAAAAGTAATATCAATGATCGAGATCGCTGATCATTGATATTGGCGACATCCTATCAATTAAGGGTTTGTTCTGCTTATAGGGAAAGAGAAGCTCGGCATGGATGGGTATATTCATTGCGGGCACCAAAGCAATAGGGGGAACCAAGTGAGCATATAGGTGTCGTCTTTTTATTATCATATGGCAAAAAGCCCTCCCCGTTCTGTCCATAGCTGTTTTGAAGGGACGAATTGCCTCAAGATAGAAGTGAGCAACGGCCGCCTGCATTATTGCGGTTACTTTGGCAAGTAAGCGGCGAATAAGCTTCGACAGACTGGGTTAAAAGCTTGAGTCAAAACCTCGCTAAAGCTAAGAGGGAGGTTGGAGCTTTTCCGTCCGCCAGACTCATGCTTTGTAATAAATCTTAAGGGCCTCTCGCAAGAATTCGGCAGCCCCAGGCTCCTCTTTGTCATAGTAAGAGCGAAAACGCTCGTCGCATACGTACATCTCCGAAAGACCAAGATGTGCATCTTTACTGTACGTCCCTTCCGGCCACACGCTGATAAGCCATTGCCTGTGTGTTTCGCAAGCCTCTTGAGCAAGGGCCCCTGCAGGGTCGCCATCTCGTTTTGCTCGGGCAAGCACCTCGAGCACTTTTTCTGACAGCTCCTCTACGCGCCTGTATTCCGCCTCGCTCAAACCCATGAGCTTCGCATTGCTCGCATCGATAGTGTCGTCACCATACTTTTCCCTAATTTCTTGCCCATATTTTCGTTCATTCTCATCGACAAGCTCTTTTTTGAATGCATCAAACTTTTCTTTGTCGTTCATTTTTTCTTCTTTCTGTTGGGCTGCAAGCGTTTTCTTAACATTTTCAATAAGGGCATCTAGCCTGCTTTTTTGTGCGAGCAATGATGCGAGGTGGTTTTCCAAGGATGTTTCAACATCGAAAACAGGATCGTCTAAAATCTCTTTTATTTTACGAAGAGGTACCCCTGCCTCTCGATACAAAAGAATCTGCTGGAGGCGATCGAGCTCTTCAGCGCTATAGACTCGATAGTTATTTGCCTTCCTCCTCACTTTCAGAAGACCCCGCTCGTCATAGTACTGCAAGGTTCTCACGCTCAAGCCCGAGAGCTCAGCCACTTCATGTATCGAATATCCGTTCATTCTTAAGTTTCCTCTCAGCTCCTATCTCGCACACTTGGCTTTAACGATTCATTAAGAAACCCATACTGCATGTCTGCTGACAGCATAAACTATCACGTAAGTGAATAGTCAAGAGTTTTGTGAGTACCGCAGGAACAAGTACTGACGGAGATAAGGAGATTTTGCTGAAGCCTACCTGTTTGCAGACATACAGACAGGCATACTAGACGCGCAAGCTTGGGTCGCAGTTTATGGTTCCACCTGAGCTAATTTACTTTTCTAGTATCTCTGCACCAAAGGGAACGAGCGCCAGCTTGGCCTGCTTGAAACATTGAATGCCGAAGGGTATCCCGATGATGGTACAGCAAAGGACAACACCGTTGAGAAAGGCCTCCAAGGCAAGAGCGACACCGCCGAAAATAAGCCAGAATACATTGGCAAAGACCGAGGGGACACCTCCTCCGTACACCACTTCTTTGCCGAAAGGGAAAAAGGCCAGGCGAGCCATTTTGAAGCACTGAAGACCCACAGGGATGCCCACGATGCTGATGCACCACAGGATGCCGATGAATCCCCAACTTAATCCCTGCCAAAGTCCTGCAAATATGAACCATAAAATATTTCCGAGCGTATTCAAGTGGTCTCCTGTATTCTCTCTCGTCCCATTCTGAAGCTGTCTCTTTACTTCTGAACTCAACTGAAAGTATCATGACGTGACGGGAATGCATTCCCCGAACTCGTCACCTTTTTGTTTACTCAAGCCCCTTCACCCAAATGTTTCCTGTTGCCGTTTTCTAGCACTAACCCCCGTTACTTGCCTCCACCAAAACGCTTCCTGCCAAATTCATCATATTCTTTTTTGTTCGCTTGAAATACGAACTAATGTGCGTATAATTGATTTTCCACACGATCTAAAAGGAGCATTATGAAAGGGATAGCCTATTGCGAAAAAAGGTATGTAGCCGTTGCGGCCGAAACTGATGATGAGGGCAGAATAACCCCTTTGTGGATCAGGTGGCCGGATGGCCGTAAGTTCATCGTCGAAGAGGTTCTCGATAGCCAACAGGCTGCATCCCGTAAGGTTGGGGGCAACGGCATCCGCTATGTTGTGCGCGTCTCATACACCGATGAACACAACGATACCTGTTGCAAAGAAACCTTTCTTTTCTTTGAGGATCCCCTCTGGTTTGTGGAAGAGATAATACGAGAGCAATGACCGAGCGAACAATACTCCATATTGATGTGAATAGCTTTTATGCCAGTGTTGAACAGGCAGAACGTCCTTCTCTCAGACATAAGCCCCTGGCTGTCGCAGGGAAGGAAGAAACCAGGAACGGCATTATTCTAGCTAAGTCTATCGAAGCTAAAGCATATGGTGTCAAAACGGCTGAAACCCTCTGGGAAGCGCGGCAGAAGTGTCCAAATATCATTATCCTTCCCCCCAACTACCGGCTGTACCAAAAATACTCAATGAAGCTGCGTAAAATTTGCTATGAATATTCCGATTTGATTGAACCCTTTGGTCTCGATGAACTGTGGTGTGATATAAGCAACACCCTTAGCTTACATGGCGGGAATCCCCGCCTCGTTGCAGAGGAGATCAGTGTGCGCATAAAGGCTGAATTGGGCATAACGGTAAGCATCGGAATGTCTTGGAATAAGATTCTCGCGAAGTTCGGTTCCGACTATCAAAAGCCTGACGCCATCACCATAATAAACCATGATAATATTGAAAAAATTTTTTGGAATTCGCCTGTGGAAGACCTGCTATACGTAGGCCCTGCAAGCAAGAAAAAGCTTAATGCAAGCGGCTACATGACAATAGGCAACTTAGCGAATGCTGGAGACTACTACCTGAAGAAACGCTTCGGGAAAGTCGGGTTTGTCCTGCGTAATTTTGCGCAAGGCCTGGATCAAACACCCGTCAAGGCCTTCGATCCCAGCAGAAACAATGTGATACGCCCTATTAAAAGTTACGGAAACGGCCTCACCTCACCACACGATATAGTTTGCGAGAAGGACGCTAAGGCCTTGCTCTTCCTGATTTCCGAATCAGTCGGACAGCGTTTAAGGGAAGATTATATGCGGGCTGCAACTGTCTCAATTTCCGTACGTGATGGGAGGCATCTCACCGTCTATTCGCGTCAAACTAAACTGAATGATGCCACCGCAAGTACAAGGACCCTCGCAAAAACCGCATGGCGACTGCTCTCCTACGAGCAAAGCTTCGACAGACAACACCCCATCAGAGCCTTATCGGTACGTGCCTCCGATCTTGAACCCATGTATAAGCCCCAACAGCTTTCTCTCTTTGAAGACGATCAGGCGAAATACGAAGAACTCGACTATGCCATTGACGATTTACGGCGACGCTTTGGAAATAAAATTTTAGTCCGAGGAATAGAAATGGTGGACGACACATTGCAGGATATCGATATCAAGGGGGATAACACCGTGCATCCAGTGTCTTACTTCAACGGAAGCATGGGATAGGATGGGGCAATGACCACTTGCCTGTCTTACGGTTATACGGCTACTGCACCACTGCAGTTTTATTTTCAAGTCCGAGACTGCCTTCTGATTTCGCGCCTTGCCCGCTATCCGTCCCTGGCTTAGTTCCCGAGCCTGAGCCAGAGCTCGTGGAGGAGCCTGACTCGGAAGAAGATCCTGTGCCGGAGGATTCATCGCTATCGCTGCCCGTATTATCGCTGCCCGATCCGCTGCCCGTACCTTTGTCGCCAGACGAATCTGTTGGCGTGTCGGTTTTTCCCTCATCGCTCGACCCTGCCGATCCTTCACCTGGTGAGGAAGAAGCATCGTCTTTTGAAGCCTCGTCCGAAGAGGAGTCGCTTTCTTGATTTCCAGAGTTTTCTTTAGAATCTGATGGGTTTGGGGCGCTCGGGAACGACTCCGATGTAGACCCGTCCCCTACTTGGCTGTCCTGAAGCTGTGTCGTAGGGAAAACAGAGGCCTTCGTACCGATACCCTGCCCATCTGTTATGGTGTCTACCAAAAGTGCATATACTGCCACGGCTAGCAATGCCGATACCAGCGCGACGAGTACCGCTCGCCGCTGGAATTTTCTCTTGTCTCGGCGCTTTTTAGCATGTGCCAAGATGACCGTAGCGTCCTCTTGGAGCGCAACGTCGCTCATGCGCGGTGTATTCGACTTCCTACACCTGACTGGAGGCATAGCGGCTGTCTGCTCAATTTCTCCCTCAGATGACTCTTGCGTCGGAAGATCTTTCAGCGGCTTCGTCGTAGATGCAGATGTGGCAGCCTCCATCGGTGCAATGGCTACCGTAGCTGCATCTGTTGATGCAGATGCATCCGTAGAAGTATGCACAGCTTTGCCTTTGCTTGTCCCTCCCTGCCCATCGTTTGAAGTATGATCGACCGGGCTTAGTTCTGATAATTTTTCTGCCGATGCAGAAAGAAATTTTTTGTAAAGTTGCGACGCAATAGTGGAGACTGCAGAACCGAAGCCAACGCCTATTACTGAACCCGCAATACCAATCTTAGAGGCGAGCAGCATGGAAGTTATCGCAGCAAGGGCACCGGCAATGACTTGAGCCACAGAGAGATCGTCGAACAAACCCTTTTTATCAGGTTTTTGATCTCGGGCATCAGTTTCATTTGCCATGCTTGGTCTCCTTAAAAATCATACGCTTAGCCAATATGCTGTATCGTGTTGCTTCGTTGTCAAATATGCTTTGTACTACAAAACATACAGCAGCCAAAAGCAGCACGCCTTTTTTTCACGCAACCGCTACTGCGCAACCATAAAACATGCGTATTAACTTTGTGGAGATGGGACGGGAGTTAAGGGATCCAAGCCGAAAACAAGTCTGGTCTCCCGTCCTTAATCAATACTGCTATTATTGGCAGTACACCTGCTTATGAAGACTTTTTAGTAGCGCCCATATTCAAGTGTCGTATTACGCCACGCATGCATGTTTTCATGTTTAGCGTTATCCAGCATAATCGAGCAATCCATAATAAACCCGCCTCCAGGGGCAAGGATGTCTATCTGGCGTTTCGTTTCGTTTATCACTTGCTCCTCGGTTCCAAAAGCCAACAGGGCGTTTGGCATCGTCCCGCAAATAGTGGCAACCTTCCCAACCGTATCCTTCACCTTTTGTATGTCCACCTTCTCGAACATATAAACGACTTTCCCCTTCGGCACATCGGAAATAATGTCGAGCCGTGTGTTGTAATTGCCTTCACAAAATACGACAGGCGTCATACCGTGCTCGATGATAGTCATCATGCAATGCTTCAAGTTGGGCCAGTAAAACTCCTCGTAGGCCTCGCAGCTCATAAATTCATCGACGCCGCAGTGTAAGGGAAGGAATATTCGCTTCGCCCCACGGGATTTATAAAGCTTGACTAGACGTTCAGCATTCATATCGGTAATTTTTTGCACTGCCTGCTTAAGCTCATCAGGATATTCGTAAATATCCATAGTGGTCCTGATAATCCCACGATGGGAATCGGCAAAAGCGTCGAAGGGAATGAAGAAGGTGCCCTGGCAGTATGTTGAGAATCCCTCATCAGCTATCCATGAACGGACATGGGCCATTTGCTCCCCCCGCTCGGCTGAGGCTTTACCAGCGGCTATCAATGCATCCAGAGCATCCCTCACTTCAGGATCGGCGAAGGCAGCCAAATCAGAGAAAAACCCGAAATCGTATACTTCGCGCAGATATAACTTGGAGAGTCCTGCAAGCTTCTTATGCTTTCTCGGTAGCAACTTGGTGAGGGTGAAGTGGGTAGGATCGGCAATGTACTCGTCATACTCATCGTCGTGCAGATACTCGTCATCAATATGCTGAAACGACGAATCAAGGGAAAGTCCGCAGGTGGGTCCTGGCCATTTGAGATACTCGGTTCCTAAAGCCTCAAGTGCCGGAATGCCGTAGAGGCCTCCGATATTGACGGCGTCAGGCTCATATTCGCGCATGAACCCACGAAAACCCTGTTCCATATTTCGAGCATCCATCATGGCGTCATAAAAGGAAATATCGTATCCGAGCATGTAAAAACCACTCATTTTAGGTACGAAGGGAACTCTATCGGGTTCATTCAGGGAAATAGCCGTCTCGAGACGCCTGTCCCGTTCTTCTTTAAGCTTGTCTTTGTCGTTCGACCCTACATTCACGTCATTCGCAGTCATTACAATACACTCCTCTCATCGTATTAAAGACACAACATCCTCCCCGCTCTTGAGAATATTTCTCTATCTACGGATGCTAACATACATCATGGCCCGCATGGCGATCTGGATCTTTATACTTGTTCTAAAGCACCTACCCAAAAACAAGGGAGAACTATGCCGTCTTTGCTGCCCGGGTGTCAAGGTGTTTGCAGTAGACAGGCCTCTCTTTCCCTAAAGATACACCCCAAGGTCGAAGCAAGGAAAGCTATTCGCCGGCTCCCTATACAATTTGTATAGCTTCTCATCGCAATACTCAACGAAAGTATAGAATGTACGAATAAAGTTGCAGGCCTTACACTGGATACATAGGCAATACGAAGCTGTTGCCTCAATATGGAGCTGCGCTCAGTATGCTGCAGCCTCGTCCACCGTATCTGCGTGAGGAAGGACTAGCCTATGTTAACCGCAAGAGAAAATATGAAAGAAGTAATCACTGGCGGCAAGCCCGATCGTTTTGTAAATCAATACGAGGCCATCCAGCTCTTGTTCCATCCCTTTATGATGGCGTCTCCTCTTGTCGAAAAAGGCCAACACGACATACAGAATGCCTGGGGCGTATACAACTCCTTCCCTGAAGGAACTCCTGGTGCATTCCCCGTGCATACACCTGAAAAAATCCTTATCAAGGATATTGAGGATTGGCGTGACTACGTTAAGGCACCCTCACTGAAATTCTCCCAAGATCAGTGGGATATATTCAAGGAACAATACAATGCGGTAGACACGGCTAAAGCTTACAAGGCAGCATTCATAGCACCTGGCTTGTTCGAACAAACCCATCACTTCTCAGAAATCACCAACGCACTTATCTACTATATGACGAACGAAAAAGAGATGCACGAACTTATCAAGTACCTGGTCGAGTGGGAACTTGAACTTGCAGAGGGTATCTGCACAAACCTCAAGCCAGATATGCTTTTCCACCACGACGACTGGGGAACCGAAGAATCCACCTTCCTCCGCCCTGAAATGTTCGCCGAATTCTTCGTCGAGCCTTACAAGGAGATTTATGGCTACTACCACGACCACGGCGTAGAGCTTGTCGTCCACCACTCCGACTGCTATGCGGCCACACTGGTTCCCTATATGATTGAAATGGGAATAGACATCTGGCAGGGAACCTTCAGCACAAATAACATTCCTGAGCTCATTAAGAAATACGGCGGGCAAATCTCGTTCATGGGCGGCATAGACAACAAGTTTGTCGACAAAGAAGACTGGAGCTACGAAAACAATATGGAAGTAGCTACTCGGGTTATGGAAGAATGCGGCAACAAATACTTCATCCCCTGCATTGTCCAAGGAGGCCCAGGTTCATGCTACCCCGGTGTCTACCAATCGCTTGTCGATGCCATTGACGCCTACAACATGGATACCTTCGGTGTGGGCGATCCTGCGGCCCAGCGCCTTGATCTGCAGATTTTGTTCTAGGCGGATTTTGTTCTAGGCGGCCCTTCTCCTAAGAAGCTTTATTCTAGACGGATTTTGTTCTAGAAAATTCTTGCCCCAGAAACCGCAGCTCTAGCTTATTTACTGTGAGTTGCGGTTTGCATACAAGCCCTCTCCACGCATGGCGAGAGTTGATAGAAGTATCGCTCTCGCCCTGTTCATCTCCCCTTGCCGAACAGGGCAGTAGAAATTTTTCAGAATAGAGAGTGCGCTCAGATATCCATGAGGTCTAAAAGCTTGATCGAAATAAGGTAGTAAAAATTCTTGCTTGCATTCTGAAAGTCGATACCTGACAGCTCTTCGATCCTTCTCAGTCGGTAGATCATAGTAGCCCGATGGATGTTGAGGACCTGCGCAGTCTTCGAAATATTTAAATGGTTATCGAAATAAGCCTTCATCGTTCTTATGTAAGAAGCATCATGCTCCGAGTCGTAGGCATGAAGACGCTGCACGCATTCGGCGCACAGTGTCTCTACACCTATATGTTCTGCTACGTAGCTCAGCATATAGGAGACCGCTTCCTCATGAAACCGATGCACCCACCTAGAAGGCTCTTTTTCAGAGCCATAGGAAAGGGCAATATCGGCCTGTAGATAGTGGTTCCTCAGCTTTAAAGGGTTGTCGAAAACCTCGGATATTCCAACACGGAAATTGCTGTCCCTCAAATAAGGGACGACACTTTCTGCAAGCTTCTCGACCGATTCCCCGTAATGAGACAATCCCGCCAAACAAACTATGTCGTCTTTGAAATCAACAGCTACTACGCCTGGGAACGTTTTCGTAATATTCAGGCAGTAATAGTCAAGTGACTCAGCTGAGTCGTCCCACGATTCTGGCCTGACACAGAGACAGACAAAACGTGAGTCTTCGGGATGTCCAGCAACAAGCAAGGCATGTTGTATCCTCCAAGCCTCAACCTGTCCCCCTGAAAGCCAAACGTGCAAAATATCTTTCAGACGATCGACGTTCTCAGCGTCTCTCCCCACCCCTGAGCGGTCATATATTTTTTGGATATAGGTAGTAAAAAACTGCAGGAGATACACATCGTAAGGGCGAAACATGCGGTCAGTTTCATTGAGCATCACACGCCAAGCAAATCTACCCTCTTCCATTATATTAATGCAAAGCAAGCGGAAAGGGAGGATTCCCTCATCGTAGATGAAGGGTTCTGTCTCAGTGGCAACATCGATCCATCGCTTGTTATTGGTGAAAAAGGCAATGATATCAACAGGCACCATTTCCTTCCCCCCAATCGTCTTAAAACCAAGCTCTTCGTGAGAATTATGAGAAAAGGGGGCATGGGCTAAAATTCGGTGCCCAGCATCAGCAATCGTAAGCTCGTTCATAAAGAAGGGACTTATGCATTCGACCATTTCTTGGAGGCCCTTCCCCTCCTGAAGCTTTGTATTCAACTGTTCTTCAAGCGAGTTGTATCGAGAGAATATTAAAACAAGCTCATTGGCTAGCTCGAACACATCGATGCCTGCGGAAACAATCAGAAGAGGAATTTTTTTGCACAACGACATGTCGGAAGGCTGTCCGATGCAGATAAGTGACGCACCATCTATACAGCTCAGATCTTTTGGTACATCTTCAGCACGAGCAAGATATGCATATCCTGGGTCAAGCTGCTGCCCTTCGCGAAGAAACATAAAATGCCGTATCGTCGGAAGGTCCTCGATGCAGTGCAACTCAGATTCGAAGGGCAAGGCATCTTTAATCAAAGACATGCATAGTTCCATAGCATTCCCCATCGTCAAAACAAGTACTTCGAAAAATATCCTGGAAGGCACTCTTCGCTACATCACTCTCTCACTATACACTAGATAAAGTGTATAGGTTGCCTGATAGGAGCGCGAGCTTGCGTGTAGGCTTTCTTATCGGGGCGCGGGGCTCGTACGTGAAATTCCTCATCGGGGCGCGGGGCTTACTATCGGTGTTTTCCGCTCTTGCCAAAAAATGTACACGACCTCGCTCCGAGACCGCTTACCGAGCAATGCGCACAGACTAATAGAGGCGTGGTAGCATGTTTTGTGTTACGATATTTAAATTAGTAACACCATTATGAAACAGCTATTTATATTTCAACACCGTATTTACGGAAGGGGTTTACATGGAGAAGGAACTGTGGGAAAAGTGCGTCGCCTTTCATGGGCATGAATGCCCAGGGCTTGCCATCGGATATCGGGCATCGGAGGTAGCGGCAGATTTCTTTGGAAAAATGCCCTCCGCAAAAAGCGATGAGATGGTCGTTTGTGTTACTGAGAACGATGCCTGCGGCGTAGATGCTGTCCAGGTAATGACAGGCTGTACCTTTGGTAAGGGAAACTTGGTCTACCGCCCAACGGGGAAAATGGCATTTTCCTTTTTCGACAGAAAAAGCGGCAAGTCTATCCGGATTCTATTAAAGCCACTCAACCTTGGCGCTGACCGTGCAAAAAGTATGCAGTTTATTCTAGAAGCCCCTGCAGAAGATGTCTTTAAGACAGGAACCCCGGAATTCAATCCCCCCGAGGCAGCTCGTTTATTCGAAAGCGTCGTGTGTGAGCTTTGCGAAGAGGCTTCGCCTGAATACAAAATGCATCTTCAGGACGGAAAAAAAGTATGCCTCGATTGCTTCGAGGATTACAAAAGAACTTGGTAAATATGTCCACTAAGTGTGCTGCCAAGCATGCCTGCAGGGCATGATCATTAGGCATACCACCAAGCATAGACAGTAAGAGCAGGTTTTGCGTAGAGCCACATAGCATGGACGAGACCATGACCGCAACCGATCAAACAAAGGTAAAAGGAAACGCTTGTGAAAAAAATATACAGGGCGGGCATATCCGCAGCACTTCTTGCAACACTGCTGTTAGCAGCTGCAATGCTTTTTGGATGTGGGGCAAAAACCGATTCATCGTCAGAAACTGATACGAATGACTCTGGCTCGAATGCTACAACCACATCTGAAACAAGAACGATAGAAGACCAGCTTGGCCGGATCATTGAGATACCCGCAAACGTGGAGAGAATTGTTCCCCTCGGAAACACTCCGAGGATGATCACCTATCTTGGGCTTGCCGACAAGGTCGTCGGCATTGGAGGCATGGCTTTTGACCAAGTCGCACCAGTAACTGCCTATGCCTATGCAATGATGGACACCTGGGCCGACCTCCCGATTGTCGGAACTGACGCAGCCGGTGCGACCGACTATTACCCTGAACAAATTATCAGCGTTCAGCCCGATGTCATATTGTGCTCCTATAGCCTGGAGCTTGCCGACGAGATTCAGGCAAAGACGGGAATTCCTACCATTGCCGTTGCCCAAGGCACGTTGTTTGAGGAGGACTACAACGAGGCTTTGCGTATATTAGGCAATGTTTGCGGAGCAAAAGACCGTGCCGAAGAAGTAATTGCCTACATTGAGGACTGCCTCGAGGATCTCAATACGAGAACGGCCAACATATCCGATAGCAACAAGCCGACAGTTCTCGGTGCCGCTGCAACCTTCAAAGGGAAGCACGGAATCGATGGGGTGTATATCAACTACCCCGTTTTTATGGCCATTAACGCCAAGGATATCGCGAGCGAGCAAGCTGGACCTGATTGGTCATCGGGAGTTACGGTTGACAAAGAACAGATTCTCGGATGGAATCCCGATATTATCTTTTTGGACGCAGGCAACCTTGACCTCGTACGGCTCGACTACGATGAGAACCCCGATTTCTATAGCCAACTCTCGGCCTTCACAAAAGGAGAAGTGTATACATACCCTAACTCCACCTCATACTATTCAAACGTAGAGATACCTATCGTTAACTGCTATTATATAGCATCGCTTCTATATCCTGATGAATTTGCAGATATAGACTTCGAGCAAAAAGCAAGCGAGGTATTCGAGTTCTTTTTAAACGATGCCACCTATTTGAAAACGCTTGAAGACGGCGGTTACGCTTACGCCAAGGCTACATTCTAGGGAGTGTCGATGCCCCACGACAGACGTCTTGAACAGAGGCGCCAATACAATAGTTTCATCAAACGCAAGAAGGCAGTGTTCCTTATCGTGGTCCTTGTGACCGCGATAACTGCCCTCTTTGCCATAAGTGCGGGATCTTTGAACATTCCTCTGTCTGATGTTGTGCAGGTCTTGCTTGGCGGTGGCGAAAAAATGCATCAAACTGCTGTCTTAGGAATAAGGCTCCCCCGCGTGCTGGCGGCTATCTTGGTAGGGGCCACCTTGGCCGCATCGGGAGCCGTTATGCAATGTGTATTGCAAAATCCCTTAGCCTCCGCCTCAACGCTCGGGGTCTCCCAGGGTGCTGCCTTCGGTGCTGCCGTAGGGCTTGTTGTCTTTAGCGGAGGAGTCGTTAATTCAGACTCGGCAGCAACAGCAATTTCTATCAGCAACCCCTACATCGTTACCTTCTGTGCCTTTATTTTCGGCTCACTGTCGACCCTGGTAATAATGGTCATCTCCCAAGTGAGAAAAGACATCGGACCGGCAGGGCTCATCCTTGCCGGTGTCGCCTTAAGTTCCTTGTTCGGCGGCGGCTTAACCTTACTACAGTATTTTGCAGACGAGACTAAGATAAGTTCCATAGTGTTTTGGACGTTCGGAAACCTCGGATCCGCTGGCTGGAAAGAGATTGCAATCCTGGCTGCCGTCCTCTTTGCATCCCTTATCTACTACCTCCTTAACAGATGGAACTACAATGCCATGGAGGCAGGCGCCGATACTGCAAAAAGCCTCGGCGTAAACTCTCGGGCAGTGATGCTTATAAGCTTGGGCATATGCTCCCTTTCCGCAGCGGCTGCTGTTTCCTTCGTTGGGATTATTAGCTTTGTCGGCCTTATCGCCCCCCATATAATGCGGAGGTTTGTAGGCAATGACTACCGCTTCCTCCTTCCCTGCTCAGCAGCTGCAGGCGCCCTTTTGCTCATTGTTGCCGACACCTTCGGCAGACTTATCATAGCGCCGGTCATTTTGCCTATCGGAGCCATCACCTCTTTCTTAGGGGCCCCTATGTTCTTGTTCCTTCTCTTGAGAGGATTCAAAACCAATGTTTGAGGTTGAGAACATCAACTTTGCCTACGGCCGTTCCCAAAAAAATATTTTGCAGGGAATAAGTTTTGCTATAGAAAATCAAGAGTGCCTTGCCGTCTTGGGCAATAATGGCGCAGGAAAAAGCACTCTTCTCAAATGCATCAATCGGATATGTCCTGCAAAAGAAGGTGTCGTTTTAGTAGAGGGTAACAACGTCTTCGATATGAGCAAGGTGGAGATGGCTCAAAATATCGCCTATGTGCCCCAAGCCAACACTGTGCACAATTCGATGACCGTCTTCGACTCAATACTTCTGGGGAGACGACCCTATATAAAATGGGACGCGAGTTCAGAAGATAGAGAAATAGTTTTAGATATTATCGAGAAGATGGGGCTCGAAAAGTTTGCCCTGAGGAATGCAGCGCAACTGTCGGGTGGTGAGACCCAAAAGGTTATGCTTGCCCGAGCCTTGGCCCAGGAGCCGAAAGTCTTGCTGCTCGATGAGCCGACAAGCAACCTCGACCCCTATAATCAGCATGAGATGCTGCATTTGGTCAAGATGATCGCAAAAGAACACTCGACGAGTGTCATTATAATAATCCATGATCTGAACTTGGCTATCAGGTACTGTGACAAGTTTTTATTCCTCAAAGATTCAGAGGTGTACTCTTTCGGCGGCGTTGAAACCATGACGGCGGAAAATATTGAGGATGTGTACGGGATACACACTCATATCATTGAGCACATGGGCGTCCCTGTTGTCGTCCCCTTTGCGAAGTACGATATGGAAGCGAGCAGCAAGGCAGAATGTACCTGACAATACCGAAGCCTCCAGCAGGCAGGCGGAATGCAGCTGGCATCGCCAAGGCTTTCCTGGAGTGGCTCGACGCATGAACGGGAAATCAGGATTAAGAGATATGTCATCCCGGCAT
This sequence comes from uncultured Raoultibacter sp., assembly GCA_964345475.1. GTDB lineage: Bacteria > Actinomycetota > Coriobacteriia > Coriobacteriales > Eggerthellaceae > WRIS01. Next base: position 8,463 of record CAYFQW010000016.1, on the reverse strand, counting down.
ATCTCTTTTTTCATGCCTCATCTTTTCACCTCTCCTTTTTAGTCGTCGAATCTTTTTACAGGTTATTGACATATGTCAATAATAGCGTATAGTGACAAGTGTAATGACATATGTCAATAACTATGGACGTACATAGCCTAAGGAGGTTAGTGCAATGATGAAAAGGAACGGACGCAGGTCGATGAGAGATGTAGGTATGGGCGGAAGAGGGCGCGGCTACGGTATGGGCTCATACGACTGCCCAAGAGGTGCAGGCCGCGGAGCTGGCTTAGGATGCCAGCGCGGTTTTGGCCGTGGCTTCAAACAGTTTGATGCCGACACCGAAACACCAGCCGCAAGAGAAAAAGAAATCCTCCAGTCGAGAAAAAGTATGCTCAAAAGGCACATCGACGATATCGATGCTAGACTTGAAACACTGTAGAATAAAGTACGTGGTCGAATTATGCTTCGCCCAGTCCTGTTTTGAAACGAGATGGATTAATGCCAAGGCCGAGAAAATGGAGAAGGATATGCCGCTTGCCGGAAAACAATCGTTTCGGTTTGTTAGATGCTCCTTCGGAAGAGACTATCACCATGACAGTTGACGAATTTGAGGCTATCAGGCTCATCGATGTGGATAGGTTTACCCAAGAGGAATGTGCGGACCAAATGAACGTATCCCGAACCACCGTCCAGGGCATCTACGACAGCGCTAGGAGAAAACTGGCTCAGTCGCTGGTAAACGGAAAGACCCTTCATATTACGGGAGGGAAATACCATCTCTGCGATGGACAAAGGCGCAACTGTGGTGGTTCCGGCTGCAATCGACATCACCACAATAAGAATTTTAAAAACGAGACACATGAAACGGAGAGCACTAATGAAGCTAATCATTCCCATGAGTGAGGAAAATCTGGAATCCAGTGTATGTTCGTCTTTCGGGCGGGCTCCTTATTTTCTTTATTACGATACCGACACAAAAGAGAACAGGTTTATCGTAAACACCGCCGCAGATAAACCTGGCGGAGTAGGCATCGCCGCAGCCCAACTGATTCTTGATAATGGCGCAGACGCCCTTATCGCTCCCCGTCTCGGTGAGAATGCGGGAAAAATCCTGAGCAGTGGAAATGTAGCAATATACATTTGTATCGAAGGAACTGCCCTCGAGAATATAGAGGCCTTGAGCGAAGGAAAGCTTACCCAGCTCTCAGAGTTCCATCCTGGCTTTCATGGTCATGCCGAGTAAGCCCCCCATCATCGCAGTACTCAGCGGCAAGGGCGGCACAGGAAAGACGCTCGTATCGGTAAATCTTGCGGCGGCAGCCGAGGAAGCGGTATACCTCGACTGCGATGTCGAAGAGCCGAACGGGCATCTTTTCTTTAAACCAGAATCACCGACAGAGACCCCCCTTGCCGTTAAGATTCCAGATATCGATGCTGATTTATGCACTGGCTGCCGAAGCTGTGTGGAGTTCTGCGCGTTCAACGCCCTTGCTTACGTACTAGATAGGGTACTGCTCTTCGATGAAATCTGTCATTCCTGCGGCGGATGCAAACTCGTATGCCCAAGCGGGGCTATTCGGGAGAAGGAAAAGGTTGTTGGAACAGTTTTCTCGGGCAGGTCGGACACTGTTCTAACCCACACGGGGTGTCTCCGTATCGGAGAGGCTTCAGGCATCCCTCTTATCAAAAGCCTGCTTCAAAAGGCACGAGCCGAGGAGGAGCTGCATGTTTTTATCGACTGCCCTCCTGGAAGTGCCTGCGCAGCGATGGAAAGCATCCAAGATGCAGACTTTTGTATTCTCGTAGCTGAGCCCACCCTCTTCGGGGCACATAACCTCGCTATGGTACACGAATTGGTAATGTTGTTTGAGAAGCCCTTTGGCGTTGTCCTTAATAAATGCCAGGAAGGAGATAATCCTTCAGAGGCCTTCTGCCTTGAACACGCGATTCCCATACTGGGGCGCATACCCTTCGACAAGGACTTAGCCATCCTGAATTCGGAAGGCCGTATAGCCGTTCGGGAAAACGAAGGCTTTCGCGAAGTCTTCACTTCTTTATGGGAACGGATAGAAAAGGAGGCGCAAAATGAAGCAGCTTCTCATTCTTAGTGGTAAGGGCGGTACAGGCAAAACAACCGTTGCCGGCGCCTTCATTCACCTCTCTCAGGCAGAAGCCTTTGCCGATTGTGATGTAGACGCGCCAAACCTCCATCTTATTTCTTCCTGGGAAAATCCGCCGAAGCATAGTGATTATTTTGGCATGCCACTCGCCCATATCGATACGGACGCCTGCATCAATTGTGGCATATGCTTGGCACACTGCCGGTTTGATGCTATCGAGGATGAGCCCTTTTACCAGGTGAAACCTTTTGCCTGTGAGGGCTGTGGCGTTTGTGTTTTCGTCTGCCCCGCACAAGCTGTTTCCTTGCAAGCATCCCGCGCTGGAGAGTTGACGTTGTATAAAGACGAAAAACGCGTCTTTTCGACTGCAAAACTCAATATGGGAAGCGGCACCTCAGGAAAACTTGTCACTGAGGTGAAAAAACAAATGAAGGCTGAGGCTCAGGATGTTAATTTTGCCATTATAGACGGATCTCCCGGTATCGGTTGCCCTGTCATCGCCTCCGTCACCGGAGTTGATACCGCCCTTATCGTGACAGAGCCTTCTTTGTCGGGCTTCAGCGACATGGAACGTATTCTAAAGACCGCGGAACATCTCCGAGTCAAAGTGGCAGTATGTGTCAACAAAGCTGACACCAATCCCGACAAAGCCGAGGATATCCGCGTGTTTTGCGAACGGGAAGAAATCCCCTTTGTGGGTACAATCCCCTTCGACCCAGAGGCTGTACAGGCCATTAACAGCGGGAAGAGCATTGTGGAACTCGACTGTCCTTCTGGACGTGCCGTGCGAGATATATATAAAAATTTGAGAGCCCTTATGTTTGAGGAGACCGAGGCAGTATGATCATCACGGCATTAGCGGAAAATACCGCATTGTCAGACAAATTTGGATGTGAGCATGGCTTAAGCATCTATGTCGAGACGGCTCACCACCGCCTCTTATTTGATACGGGCGCCAGTTCCTTATTCGCTGAAAATGCCAAAAAGCTGGGAGTGGATATTTCGACTGTCGACACCCTCGTTCTCTCTCATGGACACTACGATCATGGCGGAGGCTTAGCAACCTTCCTGGATGCAAATGACCAGGCTCAAGTATACGTACATGAACAAGCATTCGGATCATATTTCGCTGATGAGCCAAACGGGGCTAAGGCCTACATCGGCCTCGACAGGAATCTTTTAGAGCGCAATCGCTTTATATTCTGCAATACAGACCGTAAGCTCGATGAAGAGCTCGAAATTCTCTCGGAAATCACGGAACGCGAAGATCCTCCCTCCGGCAATAAGGATCTGTATAAAAAAGAAGGGGATGCCTTCGTTCCAGATTACTTCCTCCACGAACAAAGCCTCATCATCGAGCAAAACGGGCAGTCCGTCTTAATCGCTGGATGCGCCCATCGGGGAATCCTTAACATTGTCGAGCAGTTTCAATCCAACAAGGGCCACTTTCCCGATCTTGTCATTGGTGGATTCCATCTTTACAGCCGCGGTTCGGGAAAAAATGAACCTTCAGAGCACGTAGAAGCCCTTGCACAAAGGCTTTTAGAGACGGGCTCGAAGTATTACACCTGTCATTGCACAGGACTTGATGCGTATCAAGAATTGAAGGCTGTCATGGGTGACCGCATCGATTATCTGTCTGCGGGAATGATCTTAAACTTCCCCGTTTAAGATCTACCCTCCTAAAACCCATACCCGGTGCTTCTCTGGTACCTGCTCTCTGGCTCCGACACACCCCTCTTCTCTATTCTAAAGTTCATGCCCTAAAATTCCTCTAAAACTGGCTCTTTTTCAGGTTCGGAGCGCTAAAACAATATATACTGGAAGATGTTTTGCCCCTTGTGACAGCATTTTTAGAAAGAGGCCCCTGATGACGATCTTGCAGACAAAGGGACTGAAAAAGTGTTTTGGGAAGACAGAAGCTTTAGCGGGTGTCGACCTAAAACTTGAGCAAGGCGAGGTTTACGGCTTTATAGGCCCTAATGGTGCGGGAAAATCAACCACCCTCCGCTGCCTTCTCGGCATGTATAAGGCAGATGCCGGAAGCGCAGAAGTGTTCGGCATGGATGCCTGGAAAGACGCTGTTGCGATCCATAGGAATCTTGCGTATGTGCCAGGGGATGTCAATCTCTGGCCCAATCTCAGAGGTGGCGAAGTTATCGACCTCTTCTTACGGCTTCGTAAATCTCATGAAAGCTCCTATCGCGACGAACTTATTCGTCGCTTCGACTTCGATCCGACTAAAAAATGCAAGGCCTACTCAAAAGGCAATCGTCAAAAGGTTGCCCTCATTGCCGCCTTTTCGGCCAAGGCAGATTTGTACCTCCTCGATGAGCCCACGAGCGGGCTCGATCCTCTTATGGAACAAATTTTCAGGCAATGCATATCTGAGGCGAAAGAACGTGGGGCAAGCATCTTACTGTCGAGCCATATATTAAGCGAAGTGGAGCAGCTCTGCGATCGAATCAGCATTATTAGAAAGGGCAGGATAATCGACTCAGGAACCCTCAGTGAAATGCGCCACCTTTCGCGCAACGAAGTCAGCCTTGCGGCAAGGGCTTCTCTTGAAGGCCTTGAGCAGATCCCCGGCGTATACAATCTGACAAGTGACGGGGACTGCGTCACCTTCGATATGGAGAATAAGCACACTTCCGACATCCTCGGTTTTTTGGCAGATAAAGACCTGACTCATTTTGTCTCTACACCGCCCTCACTCGAAAAGCTCTTCATGAGCCACTACGACATCGATTTGTAGATGATGCCCTATGAACAGCATCTATAACACTACGAAGATGATCCGCTTTATCTTACGGCGAGATAGGGTGTACTTGACGCTCTGGATACTGGGCCTCGTTTCCTTGGCCACCTTTTTTGTCCCGATGATGCCTGATGTATTGGGAGATGAGCAATCGCGTCTCATACTCATAGAGATGATGAAAAACCCTGCCATGATTGCCATCATGGGACTCCCCTATGATGAGGGAAACGGGCCCTTATTCTCCTTGTTTATGATGGTATGGACTGCTTTGGCTATCGCTATTTTCAACATCTTCTTCATTGTTAGGCACACCCGGAAAGACGAGGAGGAAGGCAGGAGGGAAATTATCTCCTCGCTGCCTCTCGGACGAAATGCAGGCCTGGCCGCAGCTCTCATTGTGGTATTTATTGCTAATCTCATCATTGGTCTTTTGACGGCGGTCATCATCCCTGCGTTCAATGTTTCTGGCATAGATGCTGAGGGGGCCGCCGTATTTGCCGCCGCCATTGCTGTCTGCGGCTTATTTTTTGCTGCACTGAGCTCCTTGTTTGTGCAAGTCTTCAATAGCTCGCGATCGACAACGATAGCCGCATTTCTTGCTTTAGGAGCATTCTATCTCTTGCGAGCTGCGGGAGATATGGAAAGCGACTACGAGATACTCGCCCTTGTTTCGCCCTTGGGAATAATTGAAAGGACTGAAGCCTGGTACAGCAATGATCTTTGGCCGATTTTTGTACTGCTCGCCCTCTCTCTTGCACTGATGGCAATAGCCTACGTGCTCTCATCAATACGCGATATCGACACTGGAATACTCCCTCAGAAAACAGGCTCAGCCCACGCTTCCGCCACTCTGAGGGGAGAATGGAGTTTAGCCTGGCGCCTCACGCGCGGCATCTGTATTGGCTGGTTTTTCGTGATGTTCTTTCTTGGCCTCACCTACGGATCTATCTTTAACGAGATGGCAAGCTTTATGGACAACAATGACGTATATTCGGCAATGATTACAGGTGGGGCTGTAGCAAAAGCCGAGTTGATGGCATCATTCACGTCCTACCTTGAGATGTTGATGGCCGTTATCGCAGCTATTCCCGTATGTATGGTCGTCCTAAAGCTGTGGAGCGAAGAGAAAAAAGGCCATCTCGAGCAGGTGCTGGCAAAAAGTGTTGACCGCTCGTATCTCATGAGTGGTTTTGTGTTGATAGCGCTTGCTTTAGCTGTTCTGCTACTGCTTGCCACCCCGATAGGCATGTATTCGGCTGCTGCCCTTGTTATGGATTCGCCGCCGGAGCTCTCGATGATGGTGAAGGCCTCACTTAATTATCTGCCTGCGCTCCTCATTTTTATATCCTTGGCAACACTTTTCGTCGGGGCGTTTCCTCGGTTCAGCCCTGCTCTTTGGGTCTATCTTGGCTTTTGTGCCCTCGTATCCTACATAGGAAATATTATCGACTCCTCCCTTGCAGAACACAGCCTCTTCGACTTTTTAGAAAGCTTGTTCAAGCTCTCCCCCTTCAATGTTTTGCCTGCTTGGCCGATAGATGAAGTGAGCTGGACATTGAGCCTTGTCCTCATAGGTGCCGCCCTCCTACTTTCAATCCTTGGCTTTATAGGCTATCGGAAAAGAGACATCGAGGCTTAGCAATACTACGCTGAAGCCCCGTGTCAGGTAGGTTTACGAGGACCCAAATACCCCAAAGGCTTCCAAGAGCCTTCAGGGGTATCAAGGGCTTCCATCAAAGGCAGCTTGTCGATGGTTTCCAAAAGCGGCCGCCAAAAGCAAACAGTCATCAACGACAGCCAGTCTTAGTAGCGATACAGGGCAGCAAAGCCAGTCTCTGTCGGCATTTCCCCTGCGTCAACGATATACACTTCTCCGTTTTGCAAATAGGTCGCCTGGGCAAAGTCGTCGCCTAGATCGTCAGTCTGTGCAGGTTCCTCATCCGAGTGACGCAGAATGCCGCCCCCAATATCAGAATACCCCTCGAGCAAACGTCCCCGCTCAAGCAGTAAGGTCTCAACCTTTCTCTCCGCTAAAGCCATCGCTATCTGACTTGGATCAGATGCAGCCCTCTCTTTTGAAAAGGCAAGGTCAAATCTGCCAATGAGTCCTTTGATGTATGCATGCTGAATATCTCGCACGATATTCGAGACCTGTTCGAGCACCTCCCCCTCGCTTAACGAATTAAATGGCTTCTCAATGCCTGTGGCTGCAAGCGTTGGCAAGGAGGAAACTTCGCGAAATTGCGACTGATGCTCCGGCAGGCTGACCAGCACAATAGGACAAGCGTTTTCACCGGTGAAGTGCTCTACGAGCGCATCGTTGACATAGCGGAAATGCTTAAGAACATCCTTTTCAACAAGGCTACTTTTTTCCTTGTAGCCGAAATAGTTGCTCTGCGATCCTCTCGACTTATTAGAAATTCCCGAATGAGCATTATCGAAATCGTCAAATACCTTCTTGAATTCAGTTTCCACACCCTCAGGCATAGGCACTTCTTCAAAGCCATGAAAATCTCCGTGAAAAAGAGAAAACTTGTCAGACTCAAGTGCGAGAATGTAATAGTGAGACCCATATTGAAAGTTTTCGATAAGAGGCCGGATATGATAATTATCCGATACTAAGGCGTACTCTTCGACAGAATAGTCAAGCTGGTAGATTACAACCTCATCCCCTCCTGCAAGTATGGCAAGACCCTTCTTCGTATTCGTCCAAAGCCCCAGCTTCATGTCCTGCTCTATTGCCTTCAGTGTTTCGAGCATAGATGCATACTCACTTCTTTTATACGTTTGTGATAGACTTTCTTCGACCTTCGCAAGAAGATTCTTGTATCGAATCTTGTCCTGCTGTTGCTCGCGTGAGTATGCATTGGTGGGCAGATATATAGAAACCAGCGGGCCCTTTCTTTGGGAAAAAAACTTCGGATCGAACTCGTTCAGTACTTTAATACGTTCTCTCATTGTTCCTTACCTCCGATCAGTCCAAGGCAAAATGCCACGTTATGCATCCCTTAGAGCTTAACGAAGATACTGAGAAACGGCAAGGCGGAACGGCGATACATCTTTCATATGTTGAAAGAGCTTCTGCAGGAGGATGGCTGGTTTTGAGACATATCAGACAGCATGAGGTAGAGTATACTCAACAACAAACTTTATTTGTCACACTCTTGCACAGGAAGCATATCCATGACATCAGAGGCCGTACGCAAATCCATGAGGGGAAACAAATCCACTAACACCAAGCCTGAGCTTCTTATGAGAAAAGCCCTTTGCGAAGCTGGCCTGACCGGCTATCGCCTCCATTGGAAAGCTCCAGGCAAGCCTGATATAGCTTGGCCAGGAAAGAAAATTGCCCTCTTTGTTAACGGTTGTTTTTGGCATAGATGCCCACATTGCAAACTGCCTATACCGAAAAGTAATACCGAGTACTGGGTTCTCAAATTCGAGAAAAAGATAGAAAGGGATAGGCGAGATATCTCCTTCCTTGAGGCAGCCGGATGGAAGGTCTTTATTGTATGGGAATGCCAACTTCAGAAAAAACAGCTGGAACAAACGCTGAGTGAATTACTGCCTGCCCTTTCCGAAGCACTGGGCAAACCACTCAAA
>CAYFQW010000015.1:1283-25207 GCA_964345475.1 uncultured Raoultibacter sp. | reverse complement strand
GTTCCTATAAAAAACTCAATTAGCTCTTGACTTCATATAGCAGGTCTTTCTGCTGGGTATTTCCCTTTTGCGACTTTGGTAGGGTTCCTCAAAACCTGACGGCGCACAATCTCGTTCGATATAGAGCAACAGGCATAGAACCTGTGCTATCCAGCTTATTGATGCAATTCCGTCAGGCAGAGGTGCCAGTCTCCTCGACGAAGTCAAAGCTTCAGGGAATGCATAGTGCAACCTCTACCATCCGGTAATTATGTCCCATATTCAGAAAAGTCAAAATACGAGACTGAAAGTCACCGGGAGGTGACGATGTCTAGGATACGAGGGTATTGTGGAAAAACGCAATGTATCACGTCGTGGTTTTTTGACGGGAGCAGCAGCGTCGGGAATCGTTGCAGCGGCTGCAGGGCTCAGCGGATGCGGTTCATCAGGTACAGGAAATGGTTCGTCGACTGCTTCCGGAAATGCTTCTTCAGGATCTGAGGGAGCCGGTCTTGGGCAAGGCACAGGAAAATGGAGCTTTGAAATTGCCCCAGAACCGATATCAGAAGATAAAATTGTTGAAACGATTGAAAACGACATAATCGTTGTCGGTGCAGGGATGTCGGGTATGGTAACAGCTTGCTCCGCCGCTGAACAAGGAGCCAATGTTACGCTGTTCTCCGCTTCAAGCCAACCAATTTCACGCGGCGGTTCAAACTTTAGTGCGTATAACAAGGTCATCGAAGAGTATGGCATCGAACGCTTTGATCCACAGCCGTACTATAGCCGTGAGCTGCGCGCCGCCTCGTACGCTGTCGACCAGAGAAAATGGTTCCGTGGACACAATAATTCCGAAGAGGCCATGAACTGGGTTATCGACATAGCCCGCGAAGACGACGTTCAAGTGTTTCTTGAGCGCGATAACGACGAAGGTGCTGGACCAAATTACGCTATCGGATTCAGTGGACCCGAAGGAGCCGACTCGGCAAGCCTTGGGCAGCAGTTTGCCGTTGAAGCTGTTGAGAAAAAGGCCCTGGAGTACGGTGTCGAGATAATTTATGACACCATCGCCCGTCAACTTATTCGTGAAGATAATAATACGGGCAGAGTAAGCGGCGTCATTGCTGAAAATGCCGATGGCAGCTACGTCAAGTTCGTGGCTAACCAGGCCGTAGTTCTTGCTACGGGTGATTTCTCAGCAGATAAGGAAATGCTTGCAAAATATTGCCCTGCAGTCATCCCTCTTGTCGGTACCGAGCAAGGAGAGGTCGACTACAATACCGGTTTCTCTCTCAACGGTATTTTTGGGGGCGACGGCCAGAAGATGGGCCTGTGGGTAGGTGCCGCATGGCAAAGGAGTTTTCCCACTGCTCCAATGATGCAAGGAAGCTGGGGCGGCTCAACCGAACCTCTCGGATTCCATATGGGGCTCAATGTCAATACGAATACTGAGCGCTACCAGCGTGAAGACTGCTCGGCACCTTACAGCGCAAACCACCTTCTTTCACAACCGGGCTTTACCGCTTACGGAATTTGGACAGAAAATTATGCGCAAGAAATGATTGACAGAGGTCACGACTGGTATTACTTTGGCAGCAAGTACGACGTATAAGCAGCTACTGCCGAAGAAGCTATTGCTAAGTGGGAAGACGGTCTGGAAGGCGGCTCTTACTACAAGGCCGACACCCTTGACGAACTTGCCGAGCAGCTCAACCTTGACGCCGAAAAACTTAAGAGCGAAGTTGCACGCTACAATGAGCTCTGCGAAAAGGGCGTCGACGAAGACTTCTACAAAGACCCTGACTTCCTCGTAACTATTGAAGAGTCTGGTCCTTTCTATGCTGCTGCTAACATGGCCATGTTTATGACGGTCATGGGCGGCTTGCGGACAAACCATAAGTTGCAAGTATGCGAAGAGGATGACACTCCCATCGAGGGCTTATTCAACGTTGGCTGCATGGTTGGCGATATGTATGCAAATACCTACAACTTCGCCGTTCCGGGTCACAGCTATGGGATTAATTGCATCACCTTTGGCTACCTTCTCGGGCACGATCTCGCAAACGGCGAGTTTGTATAAACACCCCTCCCTTATTGCCCGTCGACAGATTCCTCCCACCACCTATCGACGGGCAAAGGCCGGAGCCTGCCTCATGGCAGCTCCGGCCTCTTTTATTCTGGGATTGAACTTGCCCATCCCGACAGTCGTGAGCAGCACACCTCACCTGCACGACTGCAGCCAGGCGTACGTCCTGGCTGCCCTGCGTTCGGTCTCTTGCGCCTGGCTGTCTACGCCTGGCTGCAGCGCTTCTTTTACCTTGGCTACAAAACTGCGACCTCTTTATTCTTTTCACCAAAGCCCTCAACGAGCATTTTCTTTATCTCTTCGCGGTCAGTGCCCTTTTTCTCCTGATCTTTGATGAGCTTGTACGCCTGGAACAAAGCGGAGGGTCCAATTTCCGAACTGAAGTGTCCGATGCCCTGGTTCCATGCGAGCAGCTCAAATACATCATCTAGAACAGCAGACTCAACGCCGACCGTATATGCTTTGATGAGCTCGCGGGAGGCCTGGCGCATCCTTCCAGCACCGACAGCGTTAGTTAAAGACAGAAGGAGCCTCGTTTCGTAAGGAAGCGTACGCTTATCATCATTCCAGGTCAGATTCCAGAAATCAACGGCAATCTTTCCAAGTTCCTCATCGATCATCGGGTAGTTGAGCAAGGCGAGGGGGCGGAAGGGTGTCTCATCTTCGTCATCCTTTGCCTCTATGCGGCAAAAATGAGCATGGAATTCTGCGTCTCCAACTTGCTCAGTGTGATGCTCGAAGCCCAACTCTGCAAGCGCTTCGTAGAGAGGATGGGGCTCGAAAGACTGAATTATCGTCAAGCCTTCACCCACCCCAAGGGCAGCAGCCTGCCTTTGTAAGCCGGGGAAGAAGTTCCCCCGCAGTTTCCGTACGTCTATTGTTTTGAACTCGGATACGTTCTCTTTCCAGGTTTCGTAGCTCATTGTAAAATCATTTCTTCTGCATCGGAAATCTCGATGGTAGATCTTCGGCTGTGCGTTTCACTCTTTATGGGGACGCCCTCAAGAACCACAGCGTCGAGGTCTGTCTCTTGGTTCACGATACTTATAAAGGATCGCATGGAGCATAACAAGGAGAAGGACGGCATGCGGTCTATTTATTGTTAGCAGCGGTTTACTTTTTTCTTTTATATGGAGCTACGGAGGAGATCCACCCTCTTTCAGGTGCGCGACAAAAGCCGACCGGTTATCACGATTCTGGGCTTCTGATAGACCAGCCTATCGGCTGCCAGCTATTCAGCAGAGCGGGTAATATTTACAACCTGCTCCCTTGTGTTGACTCCGAGCTTTCGATACGTGTTATGCACATGAGTGCGCACCGTATTAGGCGATATAAATAGGGCTTCTGAGATATCCGAGACCCCTCGCTCCTTTCCAAACAGAGCACTGATACGATACACTGCTCTAGGACAAAAGGAGAAAATAACCTTTGGGCATATCTCGCCCTAAAGTCTAAGGTGATTGCAAGGGACAGAATCTTGTCAGCAAGGAGCTCAGAATGCGGGAAAACCCGCTGGACACAAATGAGGGAGATGTGAAATCCTCTGCAACAGCACGTCTGTGGACGAAGGATTTCGTTGTTGTCCTCATTGTCAACTTTTCTATTTTCTGCAGCTTTCAGCTCTTCCCCTCAGCTCTCCCCCTTTATGTAAAAGAACTGGGCGTATCCGATGCGGCCATCGGGTGGATAGCTGGGGTCATTACTATTTCGGCACTATCAATCCGCCCCATCAGTGGCATGGTCGTCGATAAATTCGGTCGTAAGGGCATTCTCATACTGAGCTTATGTATTATGTTGGCAGCTTCTTTTTCTTATTCCTTCCTTCCCCTTTTTGGAGTCCTCTTGCTCCTTCGCTTCGTTCATGGAATTGGCTGGGGTATAACAAGCACGGCAACGAGCACGATCGCAAGCGACATAATCCCCTTAAAACGTTTCGGCGAAGGAATGGGTTTTGTCGGATTGTCGGGCAGCCTTGCCCTAGCAATAGCACCTGCGGTCGGAATAGCTATCTTCCAGTCTTACGACATGGCGACGGTCTCGTATATTGCCACAGCAGCCCTTGTTGTAAGCCTCGTACTTTCACAGGTTATACACTACAGGGAAATCCCAAAAAAACCTGCAGCAGAAAAAAGGCAGCGCGAAAGCCTTTTTGAGAAAAAAGCGATATACCCCGCCTTTCTTATTACCTTTTTAACGGCAGCCTATGGTTCAATCGTCTCCTTTGTCGCTGTGTACGCCGCATCCATGGGCATTCATGATATCGGCATTTTTTTCACCGTATACGCAATCGCCCTCCTGATAACACGCCCCTACTTCGGAAGACTTGTCGACCGCAAGGGAACGAACTCCATTATCGTACCTGGGTTTTTGCTTGCTGCATTCGCCCTTATCCTCCTTGCTTTCGCAAGCAAGCTTTCGACGCTTCTCGTAGTCGGCGCGTTGTTCGGCGTAGCCTTTGGAGCGCTCCAGTCCAGCCTACAAACCATGGCCGTCGCTTCCGTTCCTCCTGAACGTCGGGGTGCAGCAAACGCCACGTACTTCTTCGGCTTCGATTTAGGCATCGGACTTGGCAGCATAGTTTCCGGGCTCGTTGCAACCTTTCTGGGGTATGCGGGCATGTTCTTACTCTTTGCGTCACTACCGATAATCTCTATGCTCGTACACCTTTGGCGCAGAAAGGCCACCACGCCTTCGAAGTAGCCTGTTTTTCAACGTATGAAATGTGTCATGTGCCATGAAGAGCGCGTTCAAAGAAGCGCCTCAGATTAAAAAGAATCATACCTTAGCTGGCATATATACCGGTTTAGTAGTTCAGCTGATACCTTCAGTTACCTTCTCAAGTTGGCTGCGTACCGCCCAGTTGGAATTTATTGATGGTCATTTATATATATTCGCTATCTCTGTCGGTAGTATTTTAGGTTTGATAGCAATGCCCCTATATGGCTTTTTCGGAGTAAAAAATCCCGCTAAAATACCTCTGATTTGTGTGTCACTGCTTATTGGCTCACTCGTGCTTTTAGGCAGGGCCTTGGCTCCAATCATGTTGCTGATTGCTGCAGTAAGTGCCTTCTGGGGATTTGTGAGCGCAGGAATCAATGTGCTTGGATTCACGGTCATAGTGGTAGTTGAATGTCCAGTGGTAGCTGAGATATGCCTGTTGTCGGGTTGCTCATTAACAAGGCGAGGAGCCCCCTTGGACTCCTCGCCTGTAATTACTTCGTATTAAGCATTCGTTAGAAAGTGCTTGTTATTGCTCTTTCTTGAAACACATGAACCAATCGAGGCAATACTGATCCTCGTCTTGGCTTTCCATGCGCTCCTTAGCGGTTCCGCAAGAGCCAGCCGTAGGCACGATAACGTCATCACCAGGACGCCAATCGGCAGGAGTTGCTACACCGTCGGCATCTGCTTTCTGCAGGGCTAGAACGATACGTTTAATTTCGTCAAAGTTACGTCCCGTTGAAAGAGGATAATACAGAATCGTGCGGACCTTGGAATCGGGATCAATCACAAACACTGCGCGGACCGCCTGGGTATTAGACTGCCCTGGCTGAACCATTCCATACTTGTTCGAAACTTCCATGCGGATATCTTCAATAAGGGGGAACTTGACTTCGACGTCTTTCATTCCGTTCCACTCAAGATCCTGAATCTTACGTAACCATGCTATATGCGCATAGAGTGAATCGACAGAAAGCCCGACGAGCTCGGTGTTGAGCTCCTTAAATTCGTCAGCCATAGAAGCAAAGGTCATAAACTCGGTCGTGCAGACAGGGGTAAAGTCGGCGGGATGGGAAAACAGAATGACCCATTTACCCTTATAGTCCTCAGGAAAGTTGATTTCTCCCTGTGTAGTTACGGCCTTGAAGCTTGGCGCATCGTCTCCAATAAGGGGCATGCTTGTTGCTTGAACTTCTTCCATATAAACCTACTCCTTCCGATACTCTTTATAATTAATTGTGCATAGGTTTGAGTATAACCGACACACATAGTTCTTCATTTTTCGGTAATACTGCTGTTACAATCGTCTACCTATTGGAGCTTGAGATTGCCTACCCCACAGAAGATGTATTATCATCTTATCAACCATTTGATTCTTCCGAATGGTTGGGGGTGTATGGAAATCAGACAGCTTGCGTATGCCGCCGAGGCTATACGCGAAGGAACCTACAAGAAGGCAGCAGAAAAGCTTTTTGTTTCGCCACAAACGATTTCGAAAGCTGTTCTTGCCCTTGAGGTGGAGCTTGGTATTGTCCTCGTTAATCACAAGCGGGGGCATGTCAAGCCCACTCCTTTTGGCCTGCTCTTTGCTGAGCGGGCTTGGGAGCTTGTGTCCGATTTCGTCGACCTACGCGAGATGGCCCAAATGTACACTCGTGAGTATAGCCAAGCAAAAAGCATGAGCTTTGCGGCTACCTGCTCTCCCCTTCTGGGCATGAAGCTCGACACGAACCTGTTTTCTTTCTTCAAAGAATCCTATCAAAGCTTACAGCTTGATCTCATACACCAGCATAATGAAAACTGTCGGTCAGCCCTTGTGGAAAGGCATGTAGATGCGTCATTATTTCTTGGACACATGAACTCCCCCGGCATCCAATGCCGCCGTATTACATCGCTCGATATGCATGTGGCTTTTTCCTTAAACCACCCCTTGGCCTCTAAAGACATATTGAGATTGAGCGACCTGCAGGATATAAAGCTTGTCCAGCCTTACGATATTTGTATTAAGAAGAGGATTATTTGCAGGCATTTCGGCCGCCATGGGTACAAACACAGCTTTGTCGATGTCGATCCAAGTATCGAAGCACGGCTTGCGGCATTGCACAGGCATGCCTGCGGCATGTTCGTCTTGAAGACGACAGGCTTTTCAAAACTATATCCTAGAGTCGTTTTGAAGCCCCTCGCGGGAACGGAGCGTTTGCGCATACCGCTTTGTTACGCGTATCAGGAGAACTCAGAGAGTCTCCTCCCTGTCGAGCACCTCTATCTATATCTCCTAAAAATTGCGGGAGAACATGACTTATTCCTTTAATTAAAGCTCTGCGCAGCGGCTCGTGGCTCAATAGCGTGTCAAAAATCAGTAGTACCGGCTGGCCTGCTCTTATCAAACATGTGACTGATTTGCCCGCTCGGCGTACGGAAAAAAGTAGGGAGGCAGAGGGGCAGAAACGGCTTTCGTCGTGTTGTTAATCTGCTTATAGAAGCTAGAATCAAGCCTGCTCTTAATCTAAAATGGACAGAGAGATGCTCGGGGTCTTAGGTGCATTCAACGACAGGCAAGATAATGGAGGAGCGAACTATGATACGGAAATCTTGGTTTCAGTTCCGCAAGGGCACATGCCTCATACTTCTGGGCCTTATCCTCCTTCTCTTTTCGAGCTCTTGCTCCTCACAGGACAACCCTTCTCCAGGGGATGCGGCAAACACCAATGACCAGGTACTTCTCGATTCGCTTAACGATATCGGCGCTGAGAGCGCATCTAGTTCCTCAAGTATTCCCACAAATACCCCTACGCGCCATTCGAACAAGCTAGAAGGAGCAAGTGAGACGATCGACGAACATGGAATCGTACACGGCACGACACAAAGCGGCATCAGCTATACCATTCATGGACGCGATACACTCGCAGCAGACCCTGCGAAGATAAGCCTTTGCGCCGTGGGCGATCAAATAGCAAGCGACGACTCTCTCAAGCTTGCTGACGGCTACGAGGGCGACATCGGAGATGGCAGATACTCCTTCCTTCCCTTTTACCAGGAAGTCGCACCCTTTATTCAGGGCTACGACCTGCGTTTCATTAATCAAGAGACCGTCATGGCCGGAAACGAGAATGGCTATTCGTACTCGGGCTATCCAAGCTTCAACTCCCCCGACGCATGCGCTGAAGCCATAGCCGAGGTCGACTTCAATATGGTTAATTTTGCGAGCAATCACATATATGACATGGGCCTCTATGGCGTTGAACGGAGCCATGAGGTTTGGGCACGCTACCCGCAACTTACGGTTGCAGGAAGCTATACGAGCCAAGAGGCCCGCGACACCGTACAAATGATAGAATGCAACGGTATCACCTTCGCCTTCCTCGCTTATTCCTATGGCGACAACAACTACGGCTCCGATCCATATGCCATGCCCAATTCATATAATCTCTGCGTGTTCGACAAAGAGCTTATGGAGACTGAAATCAAGCGGGCACGGGAAGTTGCCGATGTGCTTATCGTTGCCATGCACTGGGGAAGCGAGTATGTCAACGAACCGAATTCGCAGCAATATGAATATGCGCAGTTCCTGGCAGACCTTCAGGTTGACCTGGTGCTGGGAACACACGCCCACATCATGCAGCCCACCAAATACATCACTGGCGCAGATAGCAACGTAACCCCTGTTGTCTTCGGCCTTTCTGACTTCATAAGTGGGTGGACTATTACTGACACCATCTTGAGTGGCATATTTACCTGCGATTTCACAACGAAAGGTCCTGGCGAGGAAATCAAGATTGAGAATTTAGCCTGGTACCCCACGATAGAATGGTCAGACGGGGGGACTACCTATGTTCGCCTTCTGCAAAATATGGACGAGGCCGCCATCAATGCGAACACACGAACCCCCGACGTGGGTGATGACTATGCCTATATCAGCAACAAGCTTGATTCTATTGGTATGGAGATTCCTATTATCATGTAGAAGCCCGTTTTGCTTCAATACTTTTGCTATCATGTGCCTATGGATTCCGAGACCTTACAGAGCTCAGGCAGCGATCTAGAAACTATCGTTCAAAGCGATTGGGTTCTGACGGCTATTACCATGCTGGCCATCATCGCCGTCACAGCTCTCGTTTCCTACCTGGCTACCTCCCTCATTAAGAAGCTCGTCCATAAAACTCACAGCGACTTCATTCCCTCTACTTCCATTTTTTTGAATATCGTGCGAGGCATCATCTGGTTTTCTGGTTTCTCTGCCATATTGGCAATTTGTTTTGGAGTGGATATAAGTGCGGCCATAGCGGCGTTGGGCATCGGAGGTATCGCCTTATCGCTGGGTTTGCAGGATACCATTTCAAATTTGATTGGTGGGCTGCAGGTGTCGTTTCTCAAGGTTATTGAGCCTGGCAACAACATTCAGGTAGACGACCGAAAGGGCGTTGTTGCAGACATCGCATGGCGAAACACCACCCTCATATCCCCAATTGGCGAGAAGATTGTCATTCCTAACTCCGTCATAAACAATAGGCCTCTGATCCATCTTTCGCCAGCGACTTTAGTAGTGGCGAACTTCGTCATCAGGCCGAACGAAAAAACCCTCGACGAAATCAGCGAATCTATGGTAGAAGCCTGCCTAAATTCGCTTAAGGGCAACTGTGCCCCAGTTGATACGCCGGATGTCTCGTTTTCGGAAATCTCTGAATTCGGCATAAAAGGGTATCTGTACTTTCACGTGGCTGATGCAGCTGACAATCGAGCTGCACGAAGCCTTGCGATTGAAGCCATTGCCCCCTTAAGCGGGCTTGTTGGGGCAAAGCCGAGCAGCTGAAATACGCAAACGTTTGATGGACGTCTGACACGCTCTTAACAGTCGTTTGCTCTCCATCGCCAACAAGCTACGGAAACGCGTATCAGTCTTGTTCGAGATAGGCACCTGTTTGGCGGCTCCAAAGTTGAGCATACTCCCCATCTGCCGCAATAAGCTCTTCATGCGGGCCATCTTCGACAACGCGGCCGTCTCCAAGCACGACTATCCTATCGAGGCTCGCGACAGTCGAAAGACGATGGGCAACGACTATGGATGTTCGGCCCTTCATCAGTGTTGCGAGGGCATCTTGTACAAGTTGTTCGCTTTCTGAATCCAGGGCACTGGTAGCCTCGTCAAGTACGAGCACGGGGCAGTCAGCCAACAGAGCCCGTGCTATCACTATGCGCTGACGCTGTCCGCCGGAAAGCTTGACTCCCCTCTCGCCCGTAATTGTTTCAAAGCCTTCTGGCAGACGCTCGATGAATTCAAGGGCGTTGGCCTGTCGAGCTGCTTCCCGAATTTCTTCCATGCTTGCATCAGGCCGTCCATAGGCAATATTCTCGGCTACACTTCGATGAAATAAAATTGACTCCTGAGGAACGTAGGCGATTTGCCTGCGCAGCGACTGCTGTGTCGTGCTTGCGATATCCTGCCCGTCTACGAAAATGTATCCTTCCTGAATATCCGACAACCTCAAAAGCAACTTCGTGAGCGTTGTCTTTCCTGCGCCGCTCATTCCTACTAAACCCACACGTTGACCTGCGGGGATATAAAGGTCAAAGCCATCGAAGACCTGCGTGCAAGTATCGCCATCGGTGTACCAAAAGCCGATATTCTTGAAATATATCTCACCTTCTCGCACCTCCAAAGCTTGGGCGTCGGGCTTATCTGCAACAAGTCGCGGCTCGTCAAGGATCTTCGTCATGCCACTCGCATCTCCAAAAGCCCGATTGAACCGCTGAAGACCGTTGTTAATAAAATTGAACTGATTGGTAACGGTATAGGTATAGGTAAACATAACCACCAAAGTGCCAGGGCTTATGCCGTACCAGGCATTTCCCCCTGCGATAAAGACGGAAGCCACCGACATAATAACAAGAGCTATAATTGCGGTGACAATCCCCCGCGTCAGGGAGGCCCACATACGCTTGGAATCCTTCTTGACCACTTCCCGGTTCGCCTTATCGAACAAGCTCCGTTCGTAATCTTCCCGTCCGTACGTTTTCACCGCTAATATATTGCCCACAGAATCGGACAGTTCACCCGAAAGAAGGTTCTGGGCGCCTGCAGCATCTTCATTAAGCGACAGTATCCGCTTGTACATATAGTACGAAACGGCTGCATATATGGCTAAAAGCACCATAAGGATGGCCACATAGACCGGTACGCGAGGTATAAGCAGGGCGCAGGTAAAAATTACGGAGCATATTACCGGCAAAAAGGGAAATGTTATTGTTTCTAGAAGCAGTTGGTATGCGCTCATAAATTTGGTGGTCTGGCTGACGAGAGTGCCGCCGAAACGATTGGAATGAAAAGACATAGACTGATTGCTTAAAGCATCAAAAGACATGGTCGCTAAGTCGTAGGCAGCGGCAATCTCGAGCTTATACATCGTGTAATCCTGCAGCTTGCTTGCAACTTGCCCGAAGAAGTTGAGGGCAATAAGGGCTATGATATAGGGACCGAAGACGCTAAACACCTTGTCGGAGGCTACGGGCCCCGCACTTACCCTATCCACGATTAAGCTCATGACATAGGGATTTCCATATGAGAGAAGGGCTGAAAAAGCTACCGTCGAAACGAGAAGCGTCGCAAACAAGCCCTTATGCTTGCTTGTAACCAGCCAATAATAATGAAGTGTCCGTCGAGTTGTCGATGGGCTTTCCTTGCTCATATCCGCCCTTTCCTATAGCCTACTTTTTGATTATGCCATAAAATAACTGAGTCTCAAGCACTCACGCCAGAACTGAAGATTCAAGCCGAAAGAGAGAAAACGTGTCGGATATCCAAAGACAAATTGCTGCAGAATTCAAACTCGAGCCTGGGCAAGTGAAAACAGTTATGAATCTCATCGAGCAAGGGAATACCATACCCTTTATTGCTCGCTATCGCAAGGAGGCTACCGGCGGCATCAACGATCTTGAACTGCGAGAACTTGATGAACGAATCGATTACCTCAAGAAGCTTGAAGCTCGGAAAGTGGAGGTCATAGACCTTATCGACAAACAGGGTTCATTAAGCCCCGAGCTCAGGGCTAAAATTGAGTCTGCATCGATAATGCAAAGTGTGGAGGATCTCTACAAGCCCTTTAAAAAGAAGCGCACCACTCGTGCATCAAAAGCACGCGATGCCGGACTCGAACCTTTAGCCTTGCAGATTTTAGCCCAGGGGCAAACCCAGAATAAGCCTCTCGTAGTCGCAGCTGCGTATGTGTGTGATACAGGAAGCTACACAACCCCTGAAACCGCTCTCCAAGGTGCGCTCGATATTATTGCGGAGATGATTTCGGATGATGCCGAGCATCGGGCCTTTCTGCGCCGTATTACCCGACAAAGGGGACTCTTGGTGTCGGAGGCAATCTGCAAGGACGAAAAGGCAAGCTACAGTGCGTATTACGGGTATTCTGAACCCCTTTCCCGTATCCCCAACCATCGCATCCTTGCACTCAATAGGGGCGAAAAAGAAGAAAAACTTCGTGTCAAAGTGCAGATGGACAGCGCCTATGCTGTCGAGCAGCTTGAACGACGCATCGTGAAGCGGCCAAGCGTCTTTAGCGAAGTTCTCCGGACAAGCATAGAGGACAGCTACAAGCGTCTCATCGCCCCCTCACTGGAACGAGAAATGAGAGCAGAATTGAGCGAGCGCGCTAACTCGGAAGCCATCAAGGTATTCGCTCAAAACACCGAAAAGCTTTTATTGCAGCGCCCTGTGCGCAATGCCCGGATAATCGCTATCGATCCAGGGTATCGCACAGGATGCAAGCTCGCCGTACTCGACGAGTATGGGAACCTTCTCGACTACACCACTATCTACCCTACTCCTCCCCGCTCCGAGGTGAAAAAATCAAAGGAGAAGTTGGCGTACTTCACGGAAAAACACCACATAAACCTAATCGCTGTAGGCAATGGAACAGCAAGCCGTGAGACAGAAGAGTTCGTTGCCTCCTATATAGAAGAGTCGAATGCAGCCCTGCAATACACCATCGTCAACGAGGCTGGTGCCTCCGTGTACTCAGCCTCCAAGCTTGCGAGTGAAGAATACCCTGACCTCGATGTAAGTACACGGGGCGCCATGAGCCTGGGGAGACGCTTACAGGACCCTTTGGCAGAGCTCGTCAAGATATCGCCCAAATCTATCGGTGTCGGTCAATATCAGCACGATATGAATCAAAGCGCCCTCGAAAATGCGCTCGCCAACGTTGTAGAAAGTGTAGTCAATCGCGTCAGTGTCGATCTCAATACGGCAAGCGCAAGCCTTTTAACCTACGTCGCAGGCATCAATGCGAGTGTGGCTAAAAACATCGTCAGCTATCGTGAAGAGCAGGGGGCATTTACTGATCGAAGGGAGTTAAAGAAGGTGCCAGGCTTAGGCGCAAAAGCCTTCCAAAACTGTGCTGGCTTCCTTCGCATCTCGGGGGGCCATAACCCTCTCGACGCAACGAGCGTCCATCCTGAAAGCTACCCCATAGCACGTGAGGTTCTCAAGCGCTGTGACACCAAGTTGGAAGAGCTGACAAACGAGGGCATTCAAGGAATCGAAGAGGCGCTCGGCGATGTTTCAGGGCTTGCTCTTGAGCTCGAGGTCGGATTGC
This sequence comes from uncultured Raoultibacter sp., assembly GCA_964345475.1. GTDB lineage: Bacteria > Actinomycetota > Coriobacteriia > Coriobacteriales > Eggerthellaceae > WRIS01. The sequence continues at coordinate 11,821 of CAYFQW010000015.1, read as the reverse complement.
CTACTTTGAAAGACATTGTCTCTGAGTTAGAGAAACCTGGGCGGGACCCGCGCGATGAAGCTCCCGAGGTGGTATTCAGCAGAAATATCCGCAGCTTCGACGATCTTGAGACGGGTATGGAGCTTTCCGGCACCGTTCGCAACGTCGTCGATTTTGGTGCCTTTATTGATATAGGTGTAGAGCAAGACGGCCTGGTCCACATATCCAAAATGGCTGATCGCTTCATCAAACACCCGAGCGAGGTGGTTTCACTCGGAGACACCGTGCGGGTGTGGGTTCTTGATAAGGATGAGGAGAGAGAAAGGATATCCCTCACAATGATAAAAGCCAGCTGAGGGTTGAAACACGAGGAGAGGCATACAGAAGCCTGAGAGAAGCGAAAAGGAGGGCTCCCTGCCCTCCTTTTCGTTTTCGTGACCCTGGTTGACCCCGTACAGGCCTCCCCCTCTATTACTGCGCGGGAGGTGTTCCTTGCTGATCCGAGGGTATATCCTGCTGAGCTGACACTACATCATTCTCTGCTTGCGGTATCTCAGGGCTCATCTGCTGCTGAGCAGAGGGCGTGCCTTGTTGCGCTTCAGGGCCTGCTTGATACGCAGGAGGCATACCCTGCTGCGCCTCGGGGCTTGTCTGGTACGCAGGAGGCGTACCTTGTTGCGACTCGGGGCCTGGATACTGCCCTGGAATCGTCGCCTGAGAAAAGTCAGGTGTTCCCTGCGGAATGGGAGCTCCTTGATATATGGGTGCCCCTTGCTGAACGGGAGGTGCGTACTGCTGCTGGTACATAGGGACTGCCTGTTGAGCTTGAGGCGTAGCCTGATAGACCGGAGGTGCGGTCTGATACATGGGAGGCATTGCCTGTTGTAGCTCGAAAGGCATCGGGTCATCTTGTCCACGCCAGGACGGAACATCGAAGAAGCGAAGCCAATAACCAAGCGCACGCGTAACCATTGTCTGAATAAAAACTCCCAGCACTGCTGTTATGTAGGCGAGCATGAGTGACAGGACAATGGAAACGCCTCCCGCAGCTACTATCATGCCGATAGATGAAGTATCAGCGCCGTTCGATAAGCCGATGCTGCTGCCTACTGCGCCTATTGCAACAGCAGCTATCACAAATCCTATAACAGAACTGAGAATGCTTGATATGATGGAGAGGCAGATAGACAAGATAAGATACATGCCAAAAATACGAAGCAGTCCATTAAAATCTTTCTTAATCATTGCGATTATTTTTTTAAATTGGAATCCAGCCGAAAGATTTCCGTAGATGCTAATACGCATCGAGCCGACCCAGTTAATAAATATCACGACGAAAATCGCAGCGAACGTGGCTACTCCCGCCACAAACGTGAGGAGTCCGATAATTATCGCAAAGGCAGCACCGCGATCATGCGCCACGCCTACTCCCATAGCGCCCGCCAAGGAGAGAGTGACGAACAATAATACGACAGGGACAATAGACAGTACTAATCCAAGAACTAGAATAAAGAATCCTCGACTATATAGCTTTCCATCTTCGTTTGCGAATATCTTGCGAGGAAGCGGTGACTGAAGACCCCATGCTGCATCGCGAGCCCAGCCGAACAAATATCCGTACACTACGATTTGTCCAAAAATGGGTATGAAAAGCAGCAGTGTGAGTATAAACATCTTCCCCACCCAGCCCGGCGACCCCTTGACATCATTCCATGCTGACTTAAAGTATCCCATCTGCATAACGGTGTTCCTTTCTTCCAGGCAGTCGTGCATACCCCTACTGCGTGGTTACACTATACATAAAACAGGGGAGAACCAAGATCCTCCCCTGCAATCGTTTCCTAGGTGTAAACTATTTCAGCTCGTGGCGCAAAGAAAAAGCTTCTGAGCGGCACCTAGTCACCTTGTTTATGTTTTAAGCGCTTGCTTATTTGATGGTGATAGCAGCACCGGCTTCTTCGAGCTTAGCCTTGAGCTCGTCAGCCTTATCCTTAGCAACAGCCTCCTGGATAGGAGCAGGTGCGCTCTCGACCAGTCCTTTGGCCTCCTTCAGGCCAAGACCGGTGATCTCACGAACAACCTTGATAACAGCAATCTTGTTGTCGCCAAAGCCTTCGAGAACAACATCAAACTCTGTCTGCTCTTCAGCAGCAGCATCATCGCCGCCTGCTGCAGGAGCAGCAACAGCAGCTACAGGAGCAGCAGCAGAAACGCCGAATACCTCTTCAAGTTCTTTAACAAGTTCGGAAAGCTCAAGTGCTGGCATTTCCTTCAAAGCTTCTACAATCTCTTCACGAGTGACAGCCATAATAAAACTCCTTTTCTTAAACCCAACCCTACGGTCTGGGTTTCAATAAACTCTTCTGACGGCAATCATGAGGCCTTCAGTTTACCCATTCTGGGCTAATTTCTTCCAGTCTTACGCGCATACAAACGAAGTACCCGCATTAAGCCGCCGGCTTCTGCTCGGCAATCTGAGACACGCAACGCGCAAACGCCTCCATTGGGCCATTTGCAACACGAACCATCTTGACCAAGGGGTTGGAAATAGTACCAAGCAGCTTCGCCATGAGCTCCTCGCGTGAAGGCAGTGCGGCAATTGCTCCGAGCTGCGCTGCATCAACAAAGGCTCCGTCCATCATACCGCCCTTGATGGTAAGGTTCTTGTTTTTCTTAGTAAAATCTTTGAGGGCTTTCGCAGAAGCAACTGGGTCTTCCTCCGAAAAAACAAAAGCAGAAGGGCCCTCCAAAACCTCGCCTAAAGAAGGCATTTCGAGATCTTCCAAAGCTATGTTCATCAGAGTGTTCTTATAAACTTTTACTTCTGCACCAGCCTCGGTAACAGATCTCCGTAAGGTCTGGATTTCTTTAACCGTAAGACCGCGGTAGTCTACAACCCATAAAGCTTTAATGTCTGCAAGATTCTCTTTAATCTCGGCTAACGTTTCTTGATTCTTTAGATTTGGCATACATACACCTCCTTTTAAAGCATATCGAGCTCCGCCCCGTCATATGAGGGTGGGTCTTTGCTTTAAAAAAAGCGACCCCTCATGCCTAAAACATAAGGGGTCGCAAAATAACTATATGCAAACCACCTCGGCGGGCCACATGAAGTCTGAGCTTCAGCGATTAAACCTTTCGGTACCTGCTGTCTTGGGCAGCGGAACTAGTCCTACAACAGTACTATTCTCGAACACGACTCCTTACGAGTCAAGCAATTTGTACAGATTTCCATAAATAACTAAATCACACAGCCTCGGATTTGCCTAGAACGATACGAGGCTGGCGACAAAGTCGCACAAACCTTCTCTTTCGAGCAACGAATCCTGGCTATACTGCACCCGCCTCCGTGTCTCTTGCAGAAACATCCTGTTCATCAAGCGTGAAAGCTGACTCGTCCCCGTCTGTTTGAACGCTTGAAAATATTTCCAAATCAGAGTTTATCGACTGCACTATGTTTATTGAGTCTGATTCAATATAGTTGAAGCTGATGGTGTCTCCTGTCTCATACAACACAATTTCTAAGAGCTCGGGAAGGGCAAACTCGTACACCTTTGGAGAATCCTCAAGCTTGACATAAAAATGCGTATTACCATCAATAACCGCTTGGCCAATCGACTCAATGACGCCTTCAATCTCTACAAAGTTTATCAAGCCTTCGGCTTCTTCTTCGTCGATAACGCCATTGACGGCCAGCATTTGCACATAGGCCTCCTGCGTTTTTGCAACAGTATCGCCCACTGCAACATTTTGATAGCGCTGTATGTCGAGCATAGCAAACATCTTTACTAGGCCGGCTTGATCCTTAAGGGCCATAAAGTAGGTTGGCTGACCGTTGATGTTGATGAGAATAGGGAAAGTTGCATTGTAGTGCAAATGCTGTACCTGCCCCTCAGCCGAACGCATAGCTGAATCTTCGGTAGCGCCTGGTACGGAATAAAAATGGGCCTCCGCTGTCCTCTGGTTAACCAAAACAAATCCGACAATAGAGCTATCCGCCGTGGCCGAGGTGACACCTGAATACATCCACACATCGTCATCTTTGGCGATATAGTTATATCCTTGGATATTGTTGGTTCCAGGCGTTGTCTGTACAACACCTTTCTGACCGAGCCACGAATTCAGCCAGCCGCTTGAATAAGCTCCATGCCAATTATACTGCTGCACCAGGAGGTCGGCAGGATATACCCTGTCAACCCATTCAGGACAGTCTTCGACAGCTAAGTCCTGGCATTCGCCTGTTACAGCATCACAAAGAACAACTCGAGATATAGTCTGTCCCCCAAACAGGCCAATAGTAAATTCTTTAACAGGACAGATCCACCAGGGATGACCCGACTCGTCCACCTCAAATGACTTTGCGTCGAAAATATAAAAGGGATGCTTAAGCTGCACATAGCGATGGATGTTGCGGGCCAGCGGCTCCGACTCAGAGTAGCGGATACCCTCATCACCAAGACGGACGATTTCCGCATCCTGATTAGTCATGTCAACGACGGCATAGGCGGGAATACCCGTCCCGCGGTTTGCCCACCATTTGAAAATATCGGCATAGCCGAGGGGGCTTATGCGTACCGGGGTTTCTTCATAATTAATCTGACTATAGAGCGAGGAGACTTCGAACTGGCTCACATACTCGGGGATAGAGCCCATGGCACGGTTTCCTAGAAGCTCTGCTGAGCCATGATCGATAATAGGTATTTCGGAGTAGTTTACCTCCTTGATATCCTCTGAAAACTTAAGGGTGTCGGGCTCGAGAATACTTGCATATTTTGCTGCATTTCCTGGGAAAAAGCTCAGAGAGAGCAGCCCGCCGAGAAGACCGACAACAACGACGCCGATAGGTATAAAAGTCAATATTTTAAACTTTTTAGCTTTGGCCTCATTTTTCTTTATTTTGGCCGAACCTCGTTTGTACGTGATTGAGCGTGACCAAAATATAAGGAACAAAGGCAGGAGAACAAACAGCCCCACGAAGTTCCATGTGTCAATGCTGTTGATGCTGATGGGGGGATGAAACCACCAATAGCTCGCCAGACCCACCAAAACGATAACAATCGCGAGAACAAGAAGTGCCTTTTTTCCCCATGACGCCATGTTCTCTGCAAACGAAAACTCGACGTGCTGGCTTCCAGAAGCTCCCCCTCCAGGAGTTTTTGTTCCTCCGCCCGATGCCGATGCAGACCGATGCGGTGTCTCTTCGGCGCCGAAGGGGTTCTCACCCCGCTCGAAATTTACACCTGATTGACGCAGGGCATCTATTAATGAATTGATGCCTGAATTTTTTTTATTGTCCGCCAAAGCATCTCCCTTCCTTTAAAGCTGCTGGGCTGAACATATTATTTTACTTGCTCTTAAAAGCCCGGGGTCTCGCAAGGACAAACAAACCTGATAAGCACACGAGCCCACATGAGCTTTTGTCCAGCAACTATCCCTTCGCTAGGTTTCTCAGCACATAATGAAGGATACCTCCATGTGCGTAATAATGACCCTCAGTTGGCGTATCGATGCGGACAATCATAGGAAACACCTTCTCCTTGCGATCATCCGAAACGGCACTGACCATAACTTTTACAGGGTTGGGAAGCCCTTGAGAAAAGTCGATATCTCCAATTGTGAAAAGCTCTGTCCCGTCTAAGCCGAGCACATCAACCGAGGAACCCTCCTCGAACTGAAGAGGGAGAACTCCCATACCGATAAGGTTTGAACGATGAATCCGCTCATAACTCTCAGCGAGTACAGCAGAAACGCCTAAAAGAGCAGGGCCTTTCGCAGCCCAATCACGCGATGAGCCGCTTCCATACATTTTACCTGCTAGGACAACAAGCGGTGTCCCCTCATGCCGGTAAGACTCAGCAGCGTCAAAGACGCTGGTCAGACGCTTTTGCGTGAAATCATAGGTCCAACAGCCCATTTTTCCTTCAGCGAGCTTGTTTTGGAGCTTAACGTTTGCAAACGTGCCTCTCATCATTACCTCATGATTGCCTCGTCTGGCACCGTAGGTATTGAAGAAATCCTCAGACACGCCATGCATGCGCAGATAGTCTGCAGCAGGAGAATCAGCAGCTATTGAACCGGCGGGGCTAATATGGTCGGTTGTTATGAAATCGCCTAGGTTCACCAATGCGCGAGCCCGCTCAATCGGCTTAAGGGGAGCTGGCTCGATCCCCATGCCCTGGAAATACGGCGCTTCGCGCACGTAGCTCGAGGCTTCATCCCAAGTAAAGACCTCGCTTGCATCAACTTCGATATCTTTCCAAGCTTGAGTCCCCTCGTACAGACCGGTTTTTCCTTCCTTGTACAATTCAGGAGAGAGATGCTGCGCGAGCCTGCCTTCGATATCCTCCTTGCTGGGCCAGATATCTTTCAGGTATACGTCTTCTCCCTGTGCATTTTTTCCCAAAGGCTCGTTCTCAAAATCAAAATCCATCGTTCCCACAAGGGAATACACGACTACCGCAGCAGGTGAAGCAAGATAATTTTGTGAAACATCTGGCGAAATGCGGCCCTCGAAATTACGGTTTCCTGATAAAACGCTGGCGAGTTCGCACGAGCCTGCTATATCGTGTAGGGCGGGGGCTATGGGACCTGAATTACCAATGCAGCTCATGCATCCGAAGCCGCAGTTATAAAAGCCGAGCTTTCGCAAGGCGTCTCCCAAACCTGCGTGCTCGAGCAGAAGCTCAGTTGCGTGACTGCCGGGAGCAAACACCCGTTTGACCCACGGTTTTGCAGACAAACCAGCGTCGACCGCATTTTGAGCAACGAGCCCCGAGGCGATCATCATTGCTGGATCGGTAGCCGTCGTACAGCTTGTAACAGCAGCTAAGGCCAAGGCTCCGTGGCTCAAGCTATATTCCTGACCCTCTATCTCGATATCGAACCTTTCCCCCCTATCGAGCCCGCGAGCTTCGCAGATCGACTGGAATACTTGCTTCGAATCGCGCCAGTCAAGGCGATCATGGGGACGCGACGGCCCTGAGAGGCTTGGCTGTATTTCAGAAAGGTTCAATTTTATGGTTTCTGCATACTGCTTATCTTTCTCTTGGGGTGCATGCCAGAAGCCCTGAGCTTTTGCATAAGCCTCAACAAGCTCGACCTGCTCATCACTTCTTCCGGTGAGACGCAGATAGTCAAGCGTAATATCGTCTACAGGAAATAAAGTGCAGGTGCTCCCATACTCAGGAGTCATGTTTGCAATGCAGACCCGCTGCGCTGCACTGAGCGAAGCCAAGCCGGGACCGAAGCATTCTACAAACGAGCCGACCACCCCTGTCGCACGGAGGATCTGAGCGAAGTTCAAGGCAAGATCCATGGCTGTTACGCCATCGGACAGCTCGCCTATAAGCTCGACACCGACGACGCGGGGCACAAGCGTCGTGATGGGCTGCCCTAAGGCTGCTGCCTCCGCTTCTATTCCACCCACACCCCAGCTGAGAACTCCTATACCATTGGCGGTTGTAGTATGGCTGTCTGTTCCCACCACGGTGTCGAAGTATACAAGATCCCCTTCGGGGCTTTCTTTCGTCATAGCGACACGAGAAAACTCCTCCACGTTGATTTGATGACAGATTCCTGCTCCAGGAGGAACAATACGCACGTTCTCGAAAGATGATTGAGCCCATTTCAGGAAGGTGTAACGCTCTTTATTGCGTTTGAATTCCATCTCCATATTGGCCTCGAGAGCACCTTCGCAACCTGCTTCATCGGCAATAACCGAGTGGTCTATAACCAAATCGCAGGGTATTTGAGGATTCACCTGAGAGCAGTTTCCTCCCAATGCTGCCATTGCCTCTCTCATAACGGCAAAGTCAACAAACACGGGAACGCCCGTAAAATCCTGTAGCAGCACACGTGCAGGACTGTAGGCAATCTCCTCGCCTGTACTGCCTTGCTGCGCAGCTTTAATGATAGTTGAGGCCGTAGACTGGGCCTCCTCGTCACTTTCAGCACAGCGCAACACGTTTTCAAGCAAAACAATCAAGGAGTACGGCAGTTTCTCGACGCCTTCGATTTGTGAAACAGGATAATACTGATACTTTTTCGCTCCAAGCTCTAGTATGGCGCTCCGTGAAAGGCTCAAAACGTATACCTCTTTCTTTGCTATCGTACGATATGGTAGTAAAACAAGCCTACCGTATGGCAGGCTATGCATAAACTCTGCCCTCGTGTGCTTCTGCAGGCTTCGGCGGCTCTGGGCTCCTCCGCGTCAGGCAGGGCTTCAAACCGCGTGCCGTGGGTACACGCCCCGCCTGCACAACATGTGCAGATTAGCGAATCTCTGCAATCAGGGCATTCGTGAATTCGGAACACTTTGCTGCAGGCAAATCCGAACCGGTTGCCCGACGAATATCCCTGGTAAGGAACTCACTCTTCTCATACACCCGACGAATAGCTGCACGCAGCTTATCAGCACATGCTTGTTCTCCAAGATGGTCGAGCATCATGGTAGCAGATAGTATTTCTGCTGTTGGATTTGCTACATCTTTTCCTGCCAACTTAGGCGCAGATCCGTGCACAGCCTCGAAGACAGCGTATTCATCCCCGATATTGGCCCCAGAGGCAATGCCTAGCCCTCCAATAAGCCCCGCCCCAACATCGCTGACGATATCGCCGTAGAGGTTAGGAAGCACCACAACGTCAAATTGGGCTGGGTTGATAATTACGTTCATACAAAAGGCGTCGACAATCCTATCATCGAGCTCGATCTGCCCTTCGTACTTTTCAGCAACTTCTCGAGCATGCTCGAGAAACAGACCATCGGTGTATTTCATGATATTTGCCTTATGGACTGCCGTAACTTTTTCTCTCCCGTGCTTAAGGGCATATTGGAATGCGTATTCCACTATTTTTTCCGTAGCTGTTATCGAGATAGGCTTGATGGAAATGCCAGAGTCGGGCCTGATAGTACCAGCTCCTTTTTCCTCGCAAAAGTCGATGAGCTCCTTGGCCTCTTTGCTACCCTGCTCAAATTCTACTCCCGCATACAGATCCTCTGAGTTTTCCCTTACGATAACAAGATCAACATCGCTATACCGACCGCCCGCTCCTGGTATCGAGTAGACCGGGCGAACGCAGGCATATAAATCGAGGGATTTTCTTAAGGCAACATTGACGCTTCTGAACCCTGTTCCCACCGGTGTGGTAATAGGGCCTTTAATAGCAACTTTATTCCGCCTAACAGCTTCCAACGTTTCGTCGGGAAGTGGTGTGCCGTATTTTTCAATCATATGGGCTCCGGCTTCTGCAATCTCCCACTCAATCTCTGCGCCGCATGCCTCGAGAACCCTCTGCATAGCGGCAGAAGTCTCTGCGCCAATGCCGTCTCCGGGAATTAAAGTTACTGTATGTTTTGCCATGTCGTTTCTTTCTCTTTGTTGTTTCGATCTTGCTGCTAGCAGCTCGGCTAAGTCCTAGCATCCTTGAAGATTTCCTTCGAGGCACTGCACCAACCTCAGCTTAATCACGCCCGTGTACTAATGTCAGGCGTAGATCATGCAAGCCTAGTTACAAAAGTTAGTTTAACTCATGCATGCCTGTCTGCATATAAAAGTTTGCTTGAGGGTTGAGCCTTTGTGCTCGCTCTTTGATATCTAGGCTTTCGGGCTGACATTCTCAACTATGGTCTGCGCGCGTCGTTTTAGACTGCCCTTGGCATTTTCTGCATCGAAAAGCATACGTTCTGCAAGCTCTTCTTTGACAGAAGAAGAGAGTTTTCCCTCAGAAAATGCAATAACTGCAACGAGCATATCTTGGAATTCTAGATCTCCGTGATAGCACTGGATGCCTTCATCTATCAAAGGCCATAATTTCTCCGACCGATTTTCTGTCGTTGAGGCGAGGGTGCAGAGAAAGCGCATAGCGGCCAGGCGGACCGGGCCACTGTCTTCATCAAAGAGTGCAAGCTCAGCTCCAGCGACAGCCTTATCGCATGAGCGGGAATCAACAAAAATAATCTCACTGAGAATATCAAGGCATTCCCATCTTGTTTGTGCTTCAGGCCTGTTGAGAGCATCGACAAAGGCTTGTGAGTGTTCCGCTACAATTGCAGGGTCTTTTTTTGCAACAAGCGCTAGGATTGATGCAGAGATCTGTCGTTCCCTTCGAGATGCTCCAGAAAGATTATCTACTAGCTCTTCTAGAACAGACTGTTCCTCGCTTGCCCTATCGGCTAATTCTTGCATTTCAGAAGCATGATTTTCTGGCATCCAGACTCCAATCTTTACAGCTGCATACACAGTAGCTAAGGTAAAAGAAATACAGTACTTAAGCTCAAGTGTACATAGATATCCACCTCTATTATACTGTCTTTCGAGGTGATTAGGCTTATTTGACCCAGGGATCGCAGAAACAACACTAGGCGACTGGGACCCACGAAATAACTTCCCTTACAATCTGAAGCCAATGTGCATGAGCGTCATAGCCGATGCAACGATTCAATATCGATGACGGCAGAGTACCAAAATCCACATTGTCCGTGTTGAAGTGTGTAGACTCGCGAAACCTAGTCTCTTACGCATAGAAATATAGAGACGGACATAAGCATAAGCATGAGCATA
>CAYFQW010000015.1:0-1183 GCA_964345475.1 uncultured Raoultibacter sp. | reverse complement strand
CATAAGCATGAGCATAGGCGCGAGCATAGGGATGGAGATGGTCACAGGGATGAAGATGGTCACAGGGATGAAGATGGCATAGTCTTGCTAAGCCTTAAAATCTTCTAGTTTAAGCCCGATCTCATTACAAATACGAATAAACTCATCCGCAGTGATTTTTCTCTTCCCTGCAAGTGAACGCCGTAGGAGCTCTCCGTCTATATGCACCCTTCGTGCAAGCTCAGATTTCGGTATACCTATCTCTTTTACTTTTCTGTCTATAACTTCATACGCAAGCATAGAGCCACCCATTTCTACATTTTGTAGTCTTTGTTTCAGTATATCTATATTTTGTAGGCTTGCAAGGCTAATGCGTGAGAGCTCATCTGTTTCTTATGTATGTCACTATATTTTGGTATACTATTCCAACAAAACATAGGAGTTTGCATGAACACAAAAGATTATATAGCAAAACAAATCAGAACTCTCCGTACAGAAAAAGCTAAGTTAAGCGGCGAAGAGCTGGCTAATATGTTGCACCCCGTACGAAGCAGCAAGACTATTAGCTCGTGGGAAACTGCCCGCACACAACCTAAGGCCGACACTCTTTTGCAATTAAGCCGCATCTTTGATGTACCCGTCTCCCATTTCTATCCTGATACTGTCTCAGAGCAGCAGTCTTATGGGCTTGGAGCCACTCCTGAGAGGGCATCCGTTGAAATTCCTTTATACGGATCTATCGCAGCAGGCCTTCCCCTTGCGGTTATTCCAGTAGAGGATACGCATCCTGTTCCATTCGAAATGCACACGCGTTTCCCTCAGGCTTTTTTTCTGCGTGTAGAGGGCGAGTCCATGAACAACATCTTGCCGAACGGCTCGTATGCCCTTATCGATCCTGAACAGACTGAGCCATATGACGGGAAGATTTACGCACTCTTCGTCGACGAAGAGAATGCCAGCATCAAGCGTATAAAAAAGCTTGAGCACGGGTATTCTTTACTGCCAGATTCTAAAGACCCAACATTTCGCCCGTTTATACTTGATTATAATAGCGATAATCCCTCCACTATCACTATTATTGGGCGTGTTGTATGGATGACTCTTCCTTTTGATTGGTCGCTTTGAAAAAGTAACCTTACTTGACTTGATGTAAATAAAAAAATCCTCTATGAGCACGATGTCCTATCCTCCCACGGACTACACC
>CAYFQW010000014.1:4931-33274 GCA_964345475.1 uncultured Raoultibacter sp. | reverse complement strand
TAATGGCTCCATCTTCTCAAACTTGGAGCCTCCGGTAAAGTCGGGGCGATTCAGGGCTGTAAAGGGAGCCTACGTTCATGATGTCGATGGTAATTACACCCATATCAATGCAGGTGCAGTTGTTCTTTGTACTGGCGATATCGGTAATAATATGGACATGCGCGATCATTTTGTGCCTTGGGCTAATGAGTTTATGTGCTTCTACACCACTATGGATGCGTCCGGCGTTCCTGCCAACACGGGGGACGGACACTTGATGGGAATATGGGCCGGCGGCCACATGGAACTAGGCCCGCTTGCTCCTATGACCCACCATATGGGAGGGCCTCTCGGAGTCGACTCCTACCTGCAGCTGAATATGGAGGGCAAGCGTTTTATGAACGAGGACATCCCCGGTCAGCCTACCGCCAACCAACTTTCCCGCCAACCAGCTTCAAAGGATCCAGAAATGGCTGCCGCAGGAATCAAGTCGTGGCAAATATTTGACGCGGCATGGCCAGAGCAGATAGCCAATATGCCTGACGGACATGGCTATGTAAATCACTTCATCGCTGAGGATGAAATCGATAAGTACCAAACCGTTCTCTCGGGCTTCGGGCTTGGGTACACCACCAAAGAGATGGTCGAAGGCACTATTGCTGCAGGCGGTATTGCTGCTGACACCATCGAGGAGCTTGCTGAAGGAATGGGCCTTCCCGTCGATGTCGTCACCGCTGAGATTGAACGCTACAACGAGCTATGTGAAAAAGGTCACGATGATGACTTTGGCAAAGATGCACGTCGCTTGAATCCCGTCAACACCCCGCCTTTCTATGCATACCCCTTCGGCAGTGCTGGCATGCTGGTGCTCATGGGCGGTCTCGAGTGCAACAAGAAGCTGCAGCCCTATAATGATGAAGGCGAGCCTATTGAAAACCTGTATGTAGCAGGCAACACCATGGGCGGTCGCTACTTGGTAGAATACCCCGTTACGGTAGCAGGTATTTCTCTCGGAGAAGCGCTTACTTTCGGTCGTCTTGCAGGTATGAACGCTGTTGGAAAAGACATCGAAGCACTCTAACGCTAGAGATATGCGTGCTGGCTTGCACTCAGCGATTCAAGTAGTAGGCTTAGACGGATATGCCCCTCAGACTTCAAACTGAGGGGCATATTTTTGTATATCATATCCAGTTCCAAACGCTGCCGCGTGCTTCTCGTACGTTGTCGCATCTTATCGTATCAAGCCCTACCAGTTGGAATTCAAGTCCTACCAGTCGGAGCCAATGACCACAAGGAAGTCTTTAGAAACATTGTAGCTTCCGTCATTGAGAAACACCGTTCCCTTGCCAAGCAAGGCTACTATTTCTTGAGCCTCCGCTGCCTGGTCTTCACTGTTGTACACCACAATAGTTGTGGTGTAGCTATCGGAATCGGCATTGCCCGCTTCCGCAGTATAACCAACAGACTCAAGCTTTTCTACTGCCTCTGCCGCAACACCAGCCACTCCGCTTCCGTTTCTGACGGCAATAGATCCGCTCCTTTTACCGTTCAGGCTTGACGATCCGTTTGAACCAGTTGCGCCATCGCCCGATGTTGACAGGGTAATACCGAGCTCATTAACGACGGTCTCTTCAACGGGTGGCAAGCCTTTGTCAACTCGCGACATCATCGCTTTCCAAGCTTGCACGTCAACAATTTCATACCATATATCCGCGATATAGGCAGATTCCGTAGGCTCCATAGCTGAATAAATATCAGTATCCGGATCAAGGTTTTGCATCACTTGTGCAAGATTTACAAGCTCGTCGAGCGTGAAGTCGGTTGTAATAAAGTTGCTCATGGTGCTCACCGTCGTGGCAATGGTGATAAGATCGGAAGCAAGTACTTTCTTAGCAATCGCACTAACGACAAGGCGCTGATTGGCTGCTCGATACTCATCGCCTGGCCCATAGTCGTCATACGTGTGCCGCGATCGGCAGAGAATGAGGGCCTCTTCACCAGTCAAGGTCTGGGGGCCTGCCGCCACATACCCTCCTGCATAGGCGTCATCGATTTCTACGGGAACATCAACATCTATACCATCAATGCTATTTATCAAATCAACGAATCCATCAAAGTTGATTTCTGCATAGTGGGATATGGGCACACCGGCAAGCTCGCTAACTACCTCTACGGCTAGGGCGGCTCCACCAAGGGCGTGTGCTGCATTCAGTTTATTCTGGCCGTACTCTCCCATATCGACAAGCGTGTCTCTATGAAGGGAGACGATGGTCACCTTAAGATCTGTCGGGTCAACGCGTACGAGCATAATGCTATCCGAACGGAATGCATCTCCTTCATACTCCGCGGAATCTTCTCGTTCGGCAGATCCATCGACGCCCATGAGTAAGACATAGAAGGGATCTCCGTCATAGCTTGGTTCAACGAGGGCATCCTTCAGCTCTGGATCAAGTCCTTTTTGGAGGTTAAAGGAGACTGAGCTCATGTAGGCATACGCCAACAAGCCACCACCGAGAATTACGCTCAGCAGAATAGCCGATACAACGGTGGCGATTCTCTTTTTTTTCTTTCGTTTTCTCTGCTTAATATAGTCGGCTTGGGAAAGCCTTCGAGAATACGACTCGGCATACGATGATCCAGGCGCCCTTCTATCCTGAAAAGGGTCCTGAGATGCAGAGTGCCTCGAGCGATCTGACTGTGAAGCGAACACATCAGCACCATCCGTATAATAGCTGGATTCTGACAGCGTCTGCCTTCTGCGGCTATTGCCGCGAGCAGCGCCCGAACTCCGCCCATTTCGCTTGTTAAAGTCGTTCCTTGGCATCCGCCTATTATGGAGAGCATTGCACTATCAAACAAGGCTTATCGATTTTTTTCTAACGAAAGGACACATCGAGACTCAAATTCCAACAAATAAAGCGATGGATACAGCAACGAGGATGCCCTCTCCCCTCTTTTTAGGAATACGATTCCATGTGCAAAAAATTGAGGCAGTGGCTCAGCTTTTAGAACGTATTCTTCAGACCTAAGCGTTTGAGCGTGGTGTTTCGTGCAGCATCTTCAATGCTGTCGTCAAGGGGGCATACGTCAAAAGACAGCTCTTTGCCGTCAAGCCGTTTTTCCGCGGCCCACATCAGCAAACGGTCTGTTATTTGTGGGTTTTTCGCCAAGAGAGGCCCGTGCAGATAAGAACCTACCGTATGTCGGTACCAAACACCATCTTCTGCATCCTCGTCATTATTGCCCCAGCCCTGAGATGAGAACACCTTACCGAAAGACTCGAGCGAAGAGCCGAGATACGTGCGGCCCGCATGATTTTCAAAGCCAAGAACTAAGGATTCGCTGAGGGGAGATTCAAGTACTATGTGTCCTGATAAGCGTGGCGTTTTATCTGAGGTCGCAGAAGCTGCTCTGGTTTCCATATCTAAAAGCGATAGTCCCTCATATACCTTGCCGCCTATGAGGCAGGTTGTTCCGAGAATTTGAAAACCGCCGCCTACGGCCAATAGCACGCCTCCCTCTTCAATATATTCCCTCAAAACATCGCGGGAAGACGTAAGTCCTCGCAGGGCGAGATCTTGTTCTCGATCTGTGCCTCCACCTAAAAAGAGAATATCCACATCGTTCAAGTCGAAGGGAGAGCCGGATTCAATATTTTTCACACGGACCGGCAACCCGCGCCACTCACAACGTTTTTTCAGACAAGAGATATTCCCGCTGTCGCCATTTGCCTTCAGCAAGTCGTAATACAAATGGCCCAGAACGATTGGTCTCATTCTTTCAATCCCTCTCTTAGTTAATCCTCGACTTCTATATCTTGCCCGCTGCTGTCAGAGTCGAGACCCTCATGCGAGAGCAGGCTTTCTTTCGAAAGCCTTGTTAATTCCTCCTGAACAGGCTGAAGCGCCGTGTAATTAGCTATCATGTAATAGCTGCATCCCTCTTGCGCACAAGCCTCGAAAACTTCCCTTGGAGACTCGACGAGCTCGGCATCGAGGCCAGCATATTTTAAACGTAGCCGCACGTCTTCCTTGCAGAGTCCTCCTGCATAAAACGTGGTATCTTCCTGGGAAGCAAGATCTTCAAAGCGAACATCCCAGAGCCACGACACATCGTGTCCATCACCTTTGTTGTTGTTTATATAGAAGACAAGCACCTTTGGACCTTGGTCTCGCATTGCTATCTCCAGACTCTGATTAAAGCCTGCTGGATTTTTCGCAAGATTCAAAAGGACAGGATTTCCCTGTACATACAATGTTTGCAAACGACCCATGTGCGAACTGAAAGAGGTGAGGACGCGCTCGAAGGACTCAAAGGGACAACCCAGCGCATGTGCCCCGGCTCCAGCGGCTAAAAAGTTATACACCATATAGCTGCCCCCCGAAGGGGCTTTGATAGCGTATTCCGGACGGCTCTCCCCCTTTTGACCTTTTGGGCAAGATGCATTGCTCGGGGAGCTCGGGTCCGTGAAATGCGAGGCGGGGTCTTCGTTTCCATGAGATGGGGTAGCTTTTGTGCTCTCGGGAACCTGCATCGTAAAAGAAAGAATGTCCTCCTCTAGCTTTATACCTCTTGCGGTGTACTCAGGTTTTGGACGGACAAAGCCGCAGGACGAGCATCGATAGGAACCAAGCTGTTCATACTGCCGATACTGGTAGTGTAGCTTGTTGCGGCATGTTTGACATATGTGGATGAAGCCTGTCGGTGCTTGTGCATGGGGGATCTCTTCCTCGACCCCATAGCTTAAGGACTCGTTTGGCACCCTCTCCGCAATCTCAGCACAGAGAGGGTCGTCCGCATTAAATATAAATATCGTTTTCGGAGACGAAGTAAGGGCAGAGACAATGCTGCTTTGAACGAGCCCCACTTCACCTACTCTGTCAAGCTGATCGCTGAATAAATTTAAAAGCAGGAAGTATGTGGGCTCTAGCTGCGGCATAATTTTTGCAAGCCACATCTCATCACATTCAAAAACACCCCAATCCGATTCGGGGCTCTGCAAAAGAGCGCTCGCTACACCGAAGCTCAAGTTTGCGCCCGACCTGTTGCAGATAAGGGTTTTTCCTGACTCCTGCACCGTGTCGGCCAATAGGTTTGTAACCGTCGTCTTTCCGTTGGTTCCACTGACTACAATCGAGCCAGAACGAAGCTTTTGCCGTACATGAAATATCACCTGCGGGTCTATCTTAAGCGCCAACCTTCCTGGAAGACTGGCTGCAGGGCGCTTAAAAACCCTCTTGAGACCCCAAGTGCTCAGGGCAGAAGCAAGCTTGGCCGCAAACAGCCTCACCCTCATAGAGCTCATCGTGTCTCACGCCTCCTCAGTAAGTGTTTCTCGTAAACAGCCGATTAAGCTAGTATAATGGCTTGACGAACGGTGGCTCCTCGTCTTAAATCAATCTAGCTTAAATTAGCACGACAGAAACAAGTTGGATCCGACAAAATGCAAGCTCCAATACTACCCACCCGCCCAAATGCATACGTGCTGGGGCCATGTCACTCAGAGAATTGTAGGTATGAGAAACAGCTCCCTGCATAAGGATAATACAGATGCGAAGCAAGGGTATCGCTTGCTCGCTCTTCTGGTGCTGGCCTTCTTTCTTGTGTGGGCTGGTATGTTTTTCGCTGAAACAAGGCCTTATACGGTTGTAATCAATGGGCATGAGGTACAGCTGAAGGGCAAACACAGTGCTGCCTCTCTCATAGCTGACGGTACCGTAAAATCAAGGCCAGGTAATCTGCTCGCGATAGACGGGAGCATTATTGTAGAGGGTGGAGGTGAGCCCTTCGCTGTTTCTTTCGAGGGCCTTGATGAAGTAGGCCCCGATACGAGACTAACAGCAGGAGACACCCTCTATATTGGCAAAGGCAACGATGTTGTCGAACCCATCATCGAAAACACTGAGCTTATTCAACCTGGTATTGTGATGGAGGGAACGGGACCTATCCATGTTGTCGAGCCAGGAACCGAAGGTCTCATGCTCATCAAAACCGGAGTGCAGTCTGGTATTCAGCTGACCGAGGAGATAACACCACCTGTGCCTGATGTCTGTAGAAAGTATTATCCCGACACAGGGGGCGAGAAAGTGATTGCCCTCACCCTCGATGACGGGCCTTGGGGCGACTCTACTGAAGACATTCTGGATATCTTAGCCGCTCATCAGGTTAAAGCAACTTTTTTCTTCGTTGGGACTCAGATAGAAAGCAGCGAGCGAAACGCATCGCTTGTTAAACGTGCCTTCAACGAAGGGCACCAGGTTGCCACGCATACCTATAGCCACGCATCGGGAGACGGACTAGGCCTCAGCCTCGAATATATGGATCCCGCTGATCAAATTGAAGAAGTAGTAAAAGGCTTTGAGTCAATTAAATACGTAACCGGTGTAGACCCGAGTCCTATCCTGCGCGCGCCTGGTGGGAACTACAGCCCAGAAACCCAACAGATTCTCAAGCCGTATATTACGGCCGAAATCGGCTGGACTGTCGATACCCACGATTGGGCTTTTCCCCCGCCCGAGGCTATCGTTGATAACATTATGAGCAACTCTTTCTCAGGTGGCATTATCCTAGCTCACGATGGCGGCGGTGATAGGCGCGACACCGTCATTGCCCTCGGGATAGCCATCCCACAGCTTAAAGAACAAGGATATCGGTTTGTCACTATTGACGAGCTTTTAGAATACCCACCTTTGGAGCGCTGAGCAGTCGTTTCTACAGTTGGGTTGCCTACGGCATGTTCGTATTTTGCCTAGGGGTGGTAGGATTGCAAAACTTCGCATACCGTAGGCCCCGTAAAACGGTTGGTATCTCAGCCTCAAGGAAAGAGACAAAAAGATACAGAGCCGCTACCGCATATTTAGCGGTACGTATATACTATACTGCATTGTCTACAATAAGTTTGTAGGTCGTAAATCTATGCAAAAAATCTAATCTTACACATAAGGACATACGATTTTTTAACATGTAACAATCTACGCCTGTTTGAGATTCGATAAGATGTTTAGATCTTCATATGCCCATACGCTCTGTTCGTGCATCTTAAGGGTAAATCAAAAGAGCAATTATTCATCAGGCTCGACGACTTGCTCACTTAAGATCATTTCAATACGATCGACACGGTGTCCGTCCATTTTCTTTACCTCCATCAGGGCGGACTTCCCATTTTTGCTCGTAGTAACCGCATCCCCTTCCTGGGGAATTTGACCGAAGAGGTCGAAAAGGAGTCCTCCTGCTGTTTCGAAGCCAGCTTGATCCGCCTCAAAACCCATTAACTCATAGAGCTCATCAATGGGAAGGGAGCCTGACACAAGATAATGCCCCTCGCCAAGATTCTTTACTTCTTCTTCCTCGTGAACATATTCATCATCAAAACGTCCTACGATTTCATCCATCACGTCACTCATGGTAACGATACCCGCTGTTCCTCCGTGCTCATCTACTACCACAGCTATTTTGGTGCGGTTCTCCTGCAAGACCTGTATCAGTTTGGATATTGACAAGCTCCCCGGCACTGCTTCAATGGCACGGATGGCCAGGTCCTCCATAGTCGCATCCTCCTGCAGGCTGTACAAGTCTTTAATATGGACAAAGCCGACGATGATATCTTTATTGCCCCGCATAACAGGGTATCTTGTGTACTTGTATTGGCGCACGAGCTTAAGGTTACTTTCAAGCGTATCTTCCAAATCGAAGCAGATGAGTTCGGTGCGGGGAGTCATAATGGCTTCAGCATCCTTATCCCCCATATCAAAGATATTGCTTACGTACTCGCTTTGCTCTGGCTCAACGTTACCACTTTCAGCGCTCTCTTCGACTAGGCGTCGGAGCTCTTCATTAGTATACGCACTGTTTTCTTCCTTGACGTCATGGCCAAGCAGGCGCATTACCCCGTTCGTCACCGAATTGAAAAGCCACATGATGGGATAACTTATCTTATAAAACCAAGCGAGGGGCCTTGCTGTGAAAAGTGCATACTTTTCAGTACTGAATATTGCAAGGGATTTGGGGATAAGCTCACCAACAATAATATGCAGCGTGGTAATGACGATGAAGCCTAAGGCAATGGCAATAGCTGATATCGCGCCCTCTGGCAATCCGAGGGGCTCAAGTAGCGGTTGAATCAGGCGAGACACTGCTGGTTCGCCGAGCCACCCCAAGGCCAAAGAAGCTAGGGTGATGCCAAGCTGACAGGCTGAAAGATAGGCATTGATATTGTCGGTTACCAGCTTAGCTGCTTCAGCTCCGCTCTTACCCTCTTCGAGGGCCACTTCGATCTGTGATGTACGAACACGAACGAGGGCAAATTCTGCAACTACGAAAAAAGCATTCATCAACAAAAAGAATAGTACAAGGAATAAGCTTAGTGCTGTAGGCATACGGTATGCGTCTCCTCAAGATATTGGCAAGGGTATTCTATCACGAGTGCTTGGTGTAGTGATCGAATATTCGCAAGACCGCCCAGAAACAGGCCCCTGGTATGGACGACACACAATAGACAATCGCGCTCCTAGATTTCTTCAGATGGCTGGGGCCTCTTTATGCTTTTGGAATAATAATTGAAGCTGCAATATACAAAAGGGAGGTGGCCAGCGGACTTAAAAAGAAAAGCACGAGCACGATTATCCGAACAAGGCTCGAGTCGATGCTCAGATATTGAGCAAGGCCTCCACAAACACCGCTTATACGCTTATCAATTACACTTCGCTGTATTCGTCTCGTGCGGTCAAATGAAAGCTGTTTAAACTTTCCTTTTTTAGCTGCCCAGACAATATATACACCTGCGCCTATCAGGAGTGCGGGCCAAACAAAAGAAAAAATCCTTGAGAGTGTCGAGCTAATAATCCCCCACCAGCTGGAACCAAAAAACCGCTCGATAAGTCGTATGCTCCCAATGAGTATTAAGACGACGCCGATGAGAATACCAACTTGAGCGGCCTTTGAATAAGCGGATGTATGTTTGGAACCCATGTAGTGCACCTTCTGATCTTGAATGTAATTGTCCTTAAAAAATGACCATCTTTAACAATACGCAATTACCCTATGAAGGGAGGCCTGATAACGTAGGTATGTTCGTGACCTGTTGGGAAAAAGAAAGATATCATGTCGGTAGACCCAGGCAGGGAGAACCATCCGAGGGCAACCACACAAAACACTACGAACATCAACCCTCCGAGCAGGACAAATAAAGGCGCCTTCATAGCAGAACCCAAAACAAAAAACCCGCCAATGATAACAAGCAAGGGCCACAGGTTGACAAAGATAGGCACAATACTCGCAATACTCACTATATTCGTGCTGAATAATATTGTCGTTATGCCGAGCGCAAGGAGTATAAGGCCAGCTACGAACCTGTTCATTCGCTTGCCTTTTTCTCCAGGAACCGTCATGTAGATAATACCGATGACCACTAAGGCGAGAGGCCAGAGTTGCCACCAAGAAATCCCTCTCACAAAAGTACCGAGCAGGGCACTTATTCCGATAAACAATAAGGCAAATCCTATCCAGAGGGCCGCCCGCGGAGGCTTATTGAGCGCCTCGTTCTCGAGCCCCGATGCCTGGACGGGAAAATCAGCTCTTGCTTCAGTCGTATAAAAAGGGGGCATGTGCTTCTCTTCGGTAAAAGTATTGCCAGCGGAGGGAGAGCTGGCTGCCTGACTTAAGCCAGCAGGAGGGGCAGGCGGTACATGGGCACAACCGCGCGAAGCGGTATAGGTAGTATAAGGCCCGTTCTTCGCTCGATGAGCTGCCACGGCTTGGATGTTTTCCTGTCTGCCCCCTGCAACTGGTCCATAGGTGTCGGAATGAACTTCATCAGGCTCTACTTCTAAAGGTTCGTTTACGCTCGGAGCTGGGGGAATTACTATCCATAGGGCTATATAAGCAATGGCAAGCAAGCCTGCCGAAGCCAAGGTCAAAACCACCGTCAGTATTTGCACGACGATAGGATCAAAGTTAAAGTATTCCGCTACGCCAGTACTCACGCCTCCCAGTAGGGTGTTACGAGACCTGTAGAGTTTCTTTTCTCGCGTCACACGTCCTCCTCATGTACCTGCATCAGCTCAGAGGAAGATTATGACACGTCCTCCTCGTTGTTCTCGTCTTGGGTCTTTGCCGCCTCGACCTCTGCCTCAGAAAGCAGTTTTACCCGAACCGACAAAATTCTTCGGCGGCGCATCGATTGGATTCGGAAACTGTAATCGTCTACCATAAGCTCTTCTCCTACTTTAGGAACGGAGTCGAGCATCGACATCAGCCATCCAGCAATCGTTTCGTAGTCCTCAGATTCTTCGACCGGCCACCCTATCTCAACAGCATCGTCGCAAGAGTAGCGCCCATCAACCAGCCATTCGTTTTCTGAAAGTAGGGTGAAGTACCTGTCTTCAGGATCTGCCTCGTCTATTATCTCTCCGACGATTTCCTCAAGAATATCTTCAATAGTTATTAAACCATCTGTTCCACCGTACTCATCAACAACGATAGCTAACTGTTGACGATTCGTTTGCATTTCTGACAAAAGCGGGTATATCTCCTTTGTTTCTGGAATAAACATAACGTCGTTTATATACTTAGAAACCGGCTCTTGCTCTTTTTTGTCCATAAGAGGACTTATCAGGTCTTTGAAATAGACAATGCCGACAACGTTGTCGTAGTCTTCATGGTATACAGGTAAACGAGAGTAGCCTGTGCCGCGCATTCTATCAAGAGCCTGCTCGACTGTTTCGATATCTTCAACGAATATCATATCGACACGAGGAGTCATTACCTCCCGCACAAGCGTGTCTCCCAAGTCGATAATCTCGTGAATCATCCTTTTTTCATCGTCAAGTAGTTCTTCAGCATCGGTAACAAGATATTTGATTTCCTCCTCTGAAACATTATGGTGATCCTCTGTGTCCTTTATGCGAAACAGTTTTGCAAACCCTTGAGCGGAGGAGGAGGTCAGCCACACCATCGGCTGGACGATTTTTTCAACGACAAGCAGGGGGCCTGCCACCGCCTTTGCTATTCTTTCCACATTTGATAAGGCAATACGCCGTGGGATCAACTCTCCGATAACAATACTGAAATACGAAACGGCTAAAGTAATGAAGATTGGTGCTAAGCCGGGAGCGATAAGGCTTAAAAACTCAAGTTCGAAGTGTTCCATCCAAGCAGCGAAAGGCTCTGATAATCCTATGGCTGCAACCACTGCTGCAAACAGGCCAGCAAGGCTGATGACCACCTGAACACTCGCCAAAAGCTGCTCTGGATTATCTGACACGCTTGCTGCACGCGCCGCACGCTTGTCGCCATCCTGAGCCTCTTCGAGAAGAAGGGGTTTCTTTGCCTTCATTAAAGCCGTTTTTGACAGGGAGAAATAAGCGTTTACAAAAACGAGGGCAAAAGCGAGGATAATACTTACTCCAAGACTCATATGTTTTGCTCTCTCCTTATCCCGAATTCCTCAAATTAAACATGTTCGTTTTTCTTCCCATATCACAACGCTTCCTCTTCTATCACTTTGCTCGTATCGAAGCTCTTCATGAGCAGCGCCCTCACATCCCCCAATGAGCCTGTTCAGATAAGTTATACCACATAGAGAAGAATGGCTAGGAAGTGACAGACACTGCCAGCCAAAACCCACACATGGAATATCGAATGCATATAGGGTATTTTTTTAAGGACATAAAAGATACACCCTACGGTGTAACAGAGACCCCCCGCTACGAGCAGATACAGACCTCCTACGGGCAAAACCTGGATCAGAGGGGGAAGATACCAGGCTATACACCAGCCAAGCAGCAAATACAGTACTGCGGAAATCCACCGAGGGCGAAACACCCAAAAGGCCTCGAACGCAATCCCCAACAATGCCAAAGCCCAGACAGCGGCAAAGAGATACACGCCCCCCTCGTTTTGGAGGCTGACCAAACAAAACGGTGTGTAGGTGCCCGCTATAAACATATAGATGCAACTATGGTCAAGTATCTTGAATACCTTTTTCGCCTTCTCGACAGCTATTGCGTGATAAAGAGTCGACATCGTATACTCAAGCAACATGGTAATCCCATATACAAGCACCGCAAAAAGAACGATGCCTTCGCCGCCTAGCGACCTCCTGACGAGGATCGGTATTGCAGCGATAGCGAAAAGCGCACCTGATCCGTGGCTTATTGAGTTTGCTATCTCCTCACCAAGGGTATACTCGCGGATCTTTCGTTGTTTCTGGTTTGCGTTTGCAAGGGTCGAAGCAGGGCCTTTTGCACATTTTTTGATTTCTTGATAATCTCGGGGCCTTACTTGCGAGGGGGCCCACTCGCGTTCATCGCAATGCGCTGGCGCTCCCTCCTGGCTTTCTTGACTCGAAGGCTCATGCTTCCTCAAGGCTTTTCGACAAGCCTGCTCACCAGGTGTTTCTATATTGCCCATAAAATTTACCTTACTACGCCTTTTCGGGGTAAAACCCATTCCATCCAGGCCCTTGCGTCTTCTTCCTTCACGTCGAGCAGGCTTATTTTCGTACCACCGATACCAGCCGCCGTAACCACGTTTATGGTCCCGACGTTTGCCCGTCGCTGGAAGGGATTTGTTCTCGTATAAGCGAATTGGATCTTTTTGCGCGGAAGGCTGAGACTTTCTCGAGAGTAACCTCCGTTAGTGATCTGCATAAACGTGCGAGTATAGGCGAAACTGGAGTCTTTATACCAGAGCACTGCCCCAACAACTTCAATGATGAAGATGGGGAGGCATATAGAATACAGAACGATAGCGCCCGTATTTATAAAAGAGAGCAACTCTGCATCGGCAATGGCTGAGGTAGCGAAGGACAGGTTGATAGTAATTTGAGCAATCGCAATCACGACTGTAGCCCAAAAACCAGCGCCATAAAGAAAACCTCTTCTAATAATTGATCGCCGTAAAGCTATTGTGGGAAGAGGAGTGCTTTCAAGGGGTATATCGGCAAACTCAGGTATGAGCCCAGATAGAATTCCAGGGATCTGAGACATTTTTACAAAAGGATGGATTACCAGGCCTTGTCCGGCACTCGCTTGTGTATTCTTATTCCCTGAAGAGGTATCGATAGCGTCGATTTTTCCTAAGGAAAGCTCAGCATATCCTAAGAAGCGGCGGATAAGGCTTTGCTTGATAATGACTGACTGTACGCGATCGATGTCAAGACCATAAAAATGGTGTTGCAATATTCCATGCTCTACTTCAATCCGTGTTTCTCGTCGTTTTGCCTTGAATCCTCCGAACCTGAGGCATACCCCAAGAGTTGACATCGCCCAGGTGAACAACGCAACCCCAACAACTGCCGCGAAAGTAAGCCATGCCAGCCCACTCGCAGCTCCGCCTTCAACGTAATACAAACCCTCTTCTACCAACCAGTTCTCTACCCTAAAACCAAGAAACTGATTCGTTAAACCGAAAAAGCCCATGATGCTTACGAAGGCAATGAGGGCTCCTGAGGTATTGTTAGAAAGCCCCGTAAAGATAAGCTCTTTGTTCCCGAGACCGACCTCATAACGAGCCTCGCCTGTATACACCTCCCCTTCATCAAACACACCAAAACTGCCGGCAAGGACTTCTGCAGGAACATCAAGTATGTTTGTTTCTGAGGCAGGAGATACGGTTTGTGAAGACGGGGAGAGAGGTGCGCCCGCGCGATTCGGCGCGACAAGGGGCTGAGAGCTGGGAATATGCCCCGCTAAGAGCATTTGCTTGCGCATAAAAAGCTCAGCCCTTAAAACTTCTGCATCAGACTTACGCACATACGGAACAACGACAGCCTTGTTAGAGGCCCCTCCGGCTGTGTCGATATGTACGGTACATATTCCAAAAACCCGCTGAATGAGGCTGGCTTTTTGATTAATGGATTGGATACGTTGATACGGCACATGCATTTTTTTCTTATTCAAGATACCTGAATAGAGGCTGAACTCCTTAATGCCTATTTCGTAACTTAAGTTCTTATAGGAAAGTATGTGTATTCCGAGTACGAGGCCAGCTATGATGAGAAAAACCAGGAAGGAAAGTATGATGGCCACCAAAGACCCGAGCCCAGAAATGCGCACTCCTTCTTCTGCTAAGGCGGCATATATCGTCGGCCAAATAGAAATCGCTAAAACGAAAACGATGGCAAACACAATCTGAAGGCCATTCAGCCAGATATAGCTGTGGTGTACCGTATGCCGAACCGGCTGCTCTTCAGGAGGCTGCGGAGACTGCACGCTCGATTCCATCATTAAACGTCCTCTTGGGCAAGGCGGGCCAATTCCGAAGCACGGTCTCGCAACTCTTCGGCAGCCTCAGTATCCAATCCAGGAATAACATGCTCTCCCGCTGCTGTGGCCACCGTTACGCTCGCAAGCTTCAGCAAACGGAGAATGGGGCCTTGCCGGGTGTCTGTATTTTGGACCCTGATAAAAGGAATGATGATACGTCGGCGCCAGATAATTCCATAGGCAATGTCGAGATAGTCTTGAAAAATCTCATACCTCCAGCGCATAAAGCGAATGGGAGGAAGCACCAAAAGAAAAAGTATGAGCCCTAGCACGTAGAGACAAAGGATTGTAAGTGAAACGACAAATGACCAAGAGCCTGCACCTGATACATATGCAAGGAAAAAAGGAGGGAAACAGAGCAGAAAACAAATACTCAACCATACCAGGCTATTAAGTCGCCATACTGCCTTAATTTTTGGATTGAGCTGATTTGATGGAAGCTCTCTCATGGCATTGTATCCTTAAGACATCGATTATTTATCTAGATGCCCATATTAGCAGACAATGCTAATCGCGATGCAAAAAACATTGCGGCCTGCACAAAGCAAATGCGGCGAAGGTGGGAGTCGCCCTTGCCCAGTGAGAGCAGAGATACAGTGTCGAACTTGCCTTAACGGTAGCGATAGTAGGCAGCGCAGCTACCCTCAGAGGAAACCATACAGGGCCCCACAGGGTTTTCTGGCGAGCACAGCTTCCGGAAAAGAGGGCATTCGTTCGGCTCCATGATGCCCCGCAGCACATCGCCACAGCGACAACCTTTGTGCTCGACTGTCTGCTCAACATCTGGCTGAAAGCGTTTCATGGCATCGTATGAGCTGAAACGGGGTCGAATCTTATACCCTGAACCAGGTATATCTCCTAAGCCACGCCAAGTAGCAGTAGTGGTCTCGAACACCTCGTCAATGCTGGCCAGTGCCGTCTTATTACCCTCATCCATAACACCTCGGGAGTAGGCATTCTCAATTTCAGCACGGCCCTCATGCATTTGCCGAACTATCATAGCGAGCCCTTGTAAAATATCGACAGGCTCAAAGCCAGTTATAACGCCCGGTATGCCATATTTCTCGCTTAAAAAGCGATAGGGTTCCATTCCGGTAATCGTGCTAACATGCCCTGGCAAAATAAGAGCATCCACTTTAAGCTGCGGATCCGAAACGATTGCTTCTAAAGCACCTGGCATATTCTTGTGCACGGCAAAAACGGTGAAGTTTTTCAAATCGAGGGCCTCTGCACGCTTAATGGTCATCGCCACCAGAGGGGTGGTGGTCTCAAAGCCGACGCCTACGAAAACCACTTCTTTATCAGGATTGTTTTGGGCGAGCTTCAAGGCGTCCAGAGGAGAATATACGATGGTAATAGAGCGCCCATCAGCTTGCTCTTGAAGCAAGCTCGAGCTTGAGCCGGGCACACGCGTCATGTCCCCAAAGGTGGCAATCATGACATCGGGAATACGGGCTAAGGCTATGACCGTATCAATATCTTTATTCGAAGTGACACAGACAGGACAGCCTGGCCCCGACTTCAGCTCAATCCCTCCAGGCATGAGGGATCTGATGCCGTTCCGGGCTATAGCAACGGTGTGGGTTCCACAGACCTCCATCACAGCTGCCTGACGTGGCGCCAAAGCCTCAATAGATGTGACGAGGGATTTAGCAAGCCCCGGATCTCTGAATATGGAAAAGTCCATCACGTCTCACTTAGTCTTCGGAAAAAAGGGAGGCGAAAGAGGGTCGCGGAGAAGGCCCCGTCTCCCTTGGGCTATCCTCTGCAGAAGATTCAAAAGGAAGTTCGTCTTCGATGAGCTCAGGGAATTGCCTTATGAGATCGATGGTCTCTTGCGCAAATTCCTCATTTACTACTTCAATAGCGAAACCAGCGTGCACAAGTGCGTAATCTCCCACTTGTATATGCGGCGTAAGGTCAATCGAAATTTCTCTTTTAACACCTAAGATGTCAACTACTGCTAAACGGTTGTCCTTAATAGACTCAACTTTTCCTGGGATAGCTAGACACATAACACGCCTTTCGTGTAAAAACATGTACGGGTATATATAAACGCCTTTGTTCTAAGCTTGATTATCATAGAGAAACGTCGCGCACGATGCGAGCACGCTCGCCTCTGTCTCCTACCTATCTTTCTACCCCAAAGCCCTACAACATGCAACTACCGCTTCCCCGAAAGACACACTGGCATCATTGGGCGGCACATCTTGATTAAGCGCAAGGGTAAAGCCCTCCGCCGTCAAAACCTCGATGCTTTGCTCGAGCAAATGGCGGTTCATATATACCCCTCCGCACAGGACTATGGTGTTGATGTCGTATACAGCTCTGATTATCTGGCTTGCTTCTAAAACAACCAAAACGAAGGCATCATGAAACCTTTGGGATATGATTGAGGTCGGCAGACCGTGCCCCACGTCGTCGAGCAGCGCCCTAAAAACAGGGGCGGCGTCGAAAAGCAAGACGGAGGTATCTTGCGCTGTACTCGAGGCACTTGCGCTGTTTTTAATGATATCAATATGGTAGCTCTCCTTCCGCCGTGCCTCATGAAGCATAAGGCTCTCGAAGGGTTTTGATGCGTTCCCTAAAGCTGCCTCGAGTAAAATAGCCCCCTCCCCTTCATACTTTGGCTCGGTGCATACACCCAACAAAGCCGAAGCTGCATCGAAGAGCCGACCGACAGAAGAGGTGTAGGGGGTGTTCAGAGACTTCTCTATCATAGTTCCGCACATGTCTGCCGTCGGCCCAAGCTGAGCGAGCATATCCTGGGCAGCAGGATGGTCAAGAAGGTCAAAGGCCCACAAGACGCCATAAGCCATACGGAGAGGATGACGTATAGCAGCAGCTCCTCCCGGCATCGGAACATAGCTGAAGTTTATAAAGCGCTCAAAATCACATAAGTTCGAAATGAGCACTTCTCCTCCCCAAATACGCGAATCCACTCCATATCCCGTACCGTCAAATGCGAAGCCAGCTACCGGCCCTGCAATTTTATTTTCTGCCATGACGGAGACAACATGGGCATGATGGTGCTGCACCTCGGAGAGAAAGCCCTCTTGAAATTCTCTTCGATGCACGTCGTTGAATTTCTGTTCCTGTTGCTTCTGCTGCTGCAGCTCTCGCCCCTGTCGCTTTTGCTCCTCTTCTTGGCGGCTTAACTTCTGCTCTTGCGCCCATTTCGAAGTGAGATATTCGGGGTGCATGTCGCAGGCAAGCAGATCGGCCTCGATGTTAAAAAGTGTTTCGTAGCGTTTCTTGGCCTCAAGCCAAGCGTCGTAGGTTTCGATATTCTCCATGTCGCCTATATGCTGGGAGACAAAAGCGTCCGACCCGCGTGTAAGGCAGAAGGTGTTCTTTTGCTCTGGCCCCGTAGCGAAGATAGAAGGAACGAAGCTTTCGAGCTCCTGTTCCGTGTCGGCTTGTTTGAGAAGCTCGAGGGGAAGCTTGAGCGGCAGAGGGGCATAGCCTCGCGCCCGTCGAAGACATTGGAGACTGTATGTTTCATCAGCAAGACGGATAACCCGAAAAACTGAGTCATCGTAGCGTTGCTCAATTGCACGGTTATGCCCAAGAAAGGCATCGGCGACATCACCGAGCTTCCTATAGGCGTCGCAATCATCAGTAACGATGGGTTCGTCATGTATGTTCGCCGATGTCATCACAAGCATCCCAGCAAAATCATGAGCGAGCAGATGCTGAATGGGCGTATAGGGAAGCATGACCCCCAGTTCAGGCAGGCCGTCGGCTAATCCCGTTGCAAATACTGCTTCGGGACGTTTTTTCAAAAGCACTATCGGGCTTTGCGGACTCTTCAGAAGAGATTCCTCCGCTTCGTTGACGAGGCAGAGGCTACGGGCCGCATTGATGTCGGGCATCATAACCGCAAAGGCTTGGCCATAGCGTTTTTTTCTGTGCCTCAATTTCGCAAGCGCTTCAGGATTATTCGCATCGCACACCAGATGGAATCCTCCTAAGCCTTTAACAGCAAGAATTTCACCATGTTTTAAAGACTGAACTGCCAGATCTAATAAGGCGTCACTTTCTTCACGGCTCGTCCCCCAGCGAATATCTTGGTCTTCTTGACCTTTTTGCTCCTCGTACTCTTCTCGCTCAGGATGCGACCTTCTCCAGCTCAGATGCGGACCGCAATCAAAACAGGCATTCGGCTGTGCATGGAATCGACGATTACGTGCATCATCATATTCCGCCTGGCAAGCCTCGCACATGGGAAAGTCTTTCATGGACGTGTTTTGTCGATCGTACGGAAGATCTTCGATAATGGTAAAGCGAGGCCCGCAATTGGTGCAATTGATGAAAGGGTAGCGATACCGCCTATCTTGCGGATCGAAGAGCTCTTTGATGCAGTCGGAACAGCTTGCCAAGTCGGGGGAAACCAAGGTGGTCTCTCCCTCTCCCTCGTCCTCTGAAAACCGGATCTCGAAACTGCTGAACCCTTCCAGATCGACTTCCTTCAATTCAATTTCAGCCACCTGGGCAGCTTCGGGAGCCTGTTCTGATATATCTAAAACAAATCTATCAAGTAGGTCAGGCTCGCCCTCTGCGTGAATATGAACACCGTCTTTCGCATTCAAAACCCACCCGTTGAGCTGGTATTTGTCAGCCAATCGATACAAGAAGGGCCGAAATCCGACCCCTTGTACAATGCCGTGCACCTGAATATACAATGCCTCAAGCATGTAGATCCTTTTTGTTCATGCTTATTTTTTCTGCGTTCAGCTCTTCAAGAATTTCCGATATAAAATCAGCCAAAGCACGCAGGGTAACTCCTGAGTTGTCAGGAAGATGTATATGAAGGCAGCGACGACCTCGCGAAGCAAGCACGTGCAAATCGGCTGACGCTTGTGCTTTAGCGAGGGCCCCCAAACTCGGAGCCTCTGTTTTTAGAGGAATATCTTTCATCTCATCCGCTGAAAGGATGAGATACACGCCTGCGTTAGGTCCTCCCTTATGAAGCTGCCCCGTCGAGTGAAGATAGCGCGGTCCTACTTCCAGGCAGGAGACTACGGCTCTTTTACCTCCCACGCTGTTGCGTATCGTCTCGAGAGCCTCGCGCCTTCCTTCTCCGGTGTAGGGTAAAAATGCATTCAGTGCGAAATAATCTCCCGCCTCAATGCTCTTGAGAAACAAAGCG
The DNA here is from genome assembly GCA_964345475.1 of uncultured Raoultibacter sp. Lineage (GTDB taxonomy): Bacteria > Actinomycetota > Coriobacteriia > Coriobacteriales > Eggerthellaceae > WRIS01. The sequence continues at coordinate 13,879 of CAYFQW010000014.1, read as the reverse complement.
AGAGCCTGCTTTAAGCTATGCGCCTCGGCAAAGCAGGGCGCAAGGGACACTTCAACCTTGCCAGTCTTAATTGCACCTATCTCATATTCTACAAGATGGGGCTCGGGCTGCCCCTTTTGCAAGATTTCAAATACAGCTTCCTTCGCAGAGGAAACATCAGGCTGGTCAAAGGGGCAAACCTTCATAAGGTATCCGCACATAGCTGCAGCGTATTCCCACATAACAAAGTGTTCAGCTAGCTCCTCGACGGTGTTGATTTTATAATCTCTCCTGGGGATTGCACAGTCTATATAGTCAAGGCTTGTCTCAAAGTTCTTACGTTCATCCCAAAGATCCGTGTGGGTTTGATACACGATAGCGCTGCGATCGCCAGAATCTCGGGAAGCCAACAAGGCATCAACTTCAATATTCGGAAGAATACCTCGCCCGTCCTTACCGAGGCTTTCGGCTATCAACTGCTCAATCCACAAACCGAGGACGCGTCCTCGTTTCGGGGTAAAAAAGCTGAACTTATCGCGCCCTGCAAGATAGTTGTCGTATAAAAAAGCGGCAAGGTCGACGGCGGGGTTGTCTGCACTATCTTCGGAACAGCATTTTTCTGCATGAAGCGCATGGGCCATAAAGTTTTCCAAATCGATGCCAACTAAGGCTGCAGGCAAAAGTCCGAAAACGGAGAGGGCGGAAAAACGTCCCCCCACAGAAGGTTCTCCTGGAAATATCTTCAACCAAGATTCCTCGCGCGCCTGTTTTTCAAGGTCGGAGCCAGGATCGGTTATGGCAACGAAGTGTTTAACCAGCTCTTCCTCTGTCATGTATTCAACCAAGAAGGAGCGAAGCGCCTGGAAGGTGAGGCGAGGCTCTATGGTGCTGCCACTCTTAGAAGAAACTATATACAGCGTAGTAGAAGGGTGTGTTTCAGCCAACAAAGCACGGAGCCTGACTGGCGACACGGAATCGAGGGTTCGAAACATGACCCGGTTGGAGTCTTGTTTATTATATTTAGTAATGGTCATGGGGGCCTGAGTTGAGCCACCCTGACCAATGAGGACTACCGTTTGCACGCCCGAGGCAACAACTTCGTCGGCAAAGCAAGAGATTTCCTGCAGGGAAATAGGGGGCTTGCTCGCTAAATCGGTCCATCCCATACACTTTTGCGAATACATACGCGCTTCATCTGCAAAATCATACAAACTAGCATCTTTTGCATGGATACGGCTTGCAACACGATGTGCAACTAAAGCTTCCGCGGAAGGAGATAGCCTTTCCGTTTCGCCAACTATCATAGTACCTACTTTCAATGAAGAGCACGTGAGAACCCTTGCAGCGCTTCAAACCTTACAACCGGTCTAAAGACCCAAGGTTCTCTTCAAGGCTGACACGCGTCGTCGAGATACGGGTATTTTTTCCTCAGTCCCGTTCAAGGTGAGGAGCAAGGTTCCACCGCTCACTGATTCCACCTCTTCAATAAGTGATAAATTTACGAGGTACCCTCGGTGTACACGGAAAAAACCGTGTCCGTTAAGGCGTTTTTCAAGCTGAGCTAAGCTCGCTGTGGAAAAGTATCGATCTGCGTCTGTTTGAAGATAGGCGTAGTCGTCACGCGCCATAATGAAGCGAATCTTATCAATGTTGACGAGGATCTTCTTTCCACCCTTTTCAACAGGAATGCGCTCAGAATGCTGAGCCTTCACATGCAAGGCTACATACTCACAAACACGGGCAAGGGCCTGGGCCAGGCGATCCGTTTCCACCGGCTTAACCAAATAATCAACAGCGTTCACCTTAAATGCATCCAGGGCATGCTCGCTATATGCTGTTACAAAAACAACGGCGGGGGGAAATTTGAGGCTCTGTAATGCGTCAGCCAGCTGTAGGCCCGAAGCCTCTGGCATGTTGATATCAAGAAATATTACATCACAAGGAAACTCCTTGAGTTTCTCTATTGCCTCCCTGACACTTGAAGCCTCGGCAACAACTTCTGTCTGGCCCAACTCATCCAAAAGATACTTTAGTTCTGAACGCGCAGGAGCCTCATCGTCTACAATAATCGCCTTTATCACGGGGATCTCCAACCTACTATCTTGCTTGCAGCTCAATGTTCATATTATAAGGTAAGCTGTCCCACATCATAGCATTTCCACTCTTGCTCGAACTCCTACCAAACTGCCGCGCGGTTTTTTACCAAGCTATTTGTGCGCACCTGTGCCTCGGCTTACTTCGGAGCCCTCACTGCCTGAGAAAGACAAAGACGGATGGTAGTTCCTTGTCCTGGCTCACTTTCAACCTCTATGCAGGAATCCGAACCAAAGTGCCCTTTTATCCTATCCCTTACATTGCCGATAGCTATCCCCAAGCCTGAGGTTGATTTAGCCTCAAAAATACTGTCTCGGGTATCGGCGCTCATTCCCACCCCGTTGTCTTTGACAGCAATATGCACGTCTCTTCCTACAACTTTACCCGTCAGCTGAATTTTAAGCATTCCCGTTGAGGGCATTGCGTGACGGACGGCGTTTTCCACGAGGGGTTGTACGATAAAAGGCGGCACCATCATGTCGTCTACGTACGGTTCGATTTCTATTTCCATAGTCAAGCGATCTTCGCCGAATCGCGCAACTTCGAAGGAGAAATATCTCATCGTTTGTTCTATTTCACGTGAAAAAATAATGCGGTCGGAAGAGTTTTCAAGCGTGCGCCGATAAAACACCGCAAACTCCCGAAGCAACATTCTTGCCCGATTGGGGTCAGTCCGTACTAATGCGGCAATAGTGTTGATGGTGTTGAAGAGAAAGTGGGGGTTTATCTGACTTTGGAGGGCTTTGAGTTCCATACGGGTTGCAAGCTTTTTCTGATCTTCAAGCGAGGTGGCAGCCATCTGAGTTGAGAGAAGCTGACCGAAGCCTTCTGCGATTGATACCTGTGTGTCGCTAATATTACTAGCTTTCCGAAAATAGAACTTCAGCGTTCCTGCCACCTCTCCACCGACGGTAAGAGGGGCTACGATAGCTGCACGAATAGCCGCAGAAACATGAGAGAAGCCTATTTCATCAGGGCTGAGAAGCACCCGCAGCTCGCCATCTTTAAGCGTAGACGTCGTGGCCTGTGTACGAATCACGCTGCCTATCTCATGCATTTCTTCCTCAACACCCGCATAGCCCAGAATACAATCTCTGTCCGTAATGGCGATAGCGTTTGCTGCAGTGGACGGCAACAGCAGGCTACAAATTTTTTGCGCTGCTTTTACGTTCATGCCTTCATCCATGCAGGCGAGCGTTTGGCTTGCAAGCTTCAACATCGCATCGCTTTGTCGCGCCCGAACACTATCAGGGTCCATGAGCAGACGAATCACCACAGTAATAGAGAAGGTGAAGAGGGCTCCTGCCACTACTATCGGCGCCAAGTACAACTCGGGTTGAACAAGGAAGCCGAACAGGGTGATTCCTGACAGAATGACCAGAGTGAACATGAACATCTCAAGGGTGAAAAAGCGAGGAAAACCTGCCTTTATCCTTTTATCTTTTCTTTTTCCCACGCGGCGAACCACCTCTTTCATCTGTACAGGCTGAACCTTATGCACCTATCCAATAAACTCATAGACCACGAGAAGAATTGCTGCTATACCAAGAAATATACTGAAAATAAATCGTAGCGTCCGCTCGGGAATATACTTTACGAGCCTGGCTCCTAAAAAAGCTCCTGGCATCGACCCGAGGGCGACCGCAATCCCTACCATATAGTTTACATTTCCCAACAAAGCCTGCTTTATAACTCCTGGGATAGCCAATATCACTATCGCTGCCAAAGAAGTTCCCGAAGCCCGCTTCATATCTATACCTTCTATATACAAGACCATGAGAGGAACCATAATAAAGCCTCCGCCTATGCCGACATAGCCCGAAAGCAAGCCGGCAACAAGCCCGATAATGACTGCTATGGCTACCTTGGATCTATTCAGACGAACCGGCGATTGAGCCAAACCCTGGGTTTGTCCTTCACTACGCTCAGGGGAGGCGGCCGTAAGATTATTTTTTTCTTCCTCTTCTTCGGCTGCACAGGGTTCTTCCTTTTTGAGTTTTTCTTGCAAGCCCGCCCCATCTCCAGGCTTCATGGCAATAGCCTTTTTCAACATGCTGAAGGCCGAGTACCCAATTACTAAAGCTGTAACCAACATAATTGCCAGATCGGGTGAGATGGAGGCGAGATACACCCCGAAAGGAGATGCGCATGCTCCGGCAAAGCCAAGAGTCAGGCCAAGGGGGATGTGTATTGTTTTTTGACGCGCATGGGAAATCACCCCCGCAATCGAGGTGGGGATAATGACAAATAGGGATGTTGCTGCTGACATCAGGGCGCTCATCTTGAAGAAAAGACGAAAGGTAGGGACCATGATAGTACCCCCACCTATACCAAGCATGCCTGAAAATATACCTATCAGAAGACCCAGTAAGGCAGGAAGGATAAAACTGCTTAGCATGCTGCACCTACGACATCCTTCAGATAGCAGAAGTCCTCCGCGCTTACTGTTTTAAATCGTATATCCCCCATGTTGCTACATGCACTACTCATCCATATCGAGGCGGATCTCGCAGGTAAGCCCTGGATCTATATTCGGAACCGCTTGCTGCCCCCGTCCACGACCTTGAGAAGCCCCTGCGTTCATCTCGATGTCATGTCCGTTTGTCTGATCTGCACCTATTTCTGGCGAAGCAGGAGACGCCTGTCTTTTTTCGTAGGAGGCGCGATGCTTGCTCTCTACTTCTTCCTGTCTTTGAAGTGCCAACTGATCGAGGGCAGACTGAAGAACCCTATCCTGTTCAATGCGTGCCATAAGTTCAGGCCACACGAACTGAAATTCAAAATACTTCGAACAATTACGCTCTGAATACGTGGCAGCTTCTCCAGCTGCTGCTTTTGCTGCCTTGCGATAGTCCTTTTTATCGGGTCGAGCAAGGGATCTGAGGAAAGCCGTTTTCTTGATTCTCTTCTCTATTCCTGGTTCGAGGAAGGGCCCTGGATACGGCTCGAGCGATGATGGCTTGACCTGAATAAGGTCGATCTGTGTGCGACTGTATTCCATTTTTCGGAATTCATAAAGCCATCGAAAAATATCCTGTCTAAAGCGAACGCCCTCATTCACGGTTTCGGGAGGAAGGTGAACAAGGCTCCAAAGATTATCGAACCAAATATCTGAGCCATACATACGAAGGTTCAACATGTAATCTAGGTCTTCGCCCCGAGCTATCCAAGGGTCAAAACTTAAACGTTTAAAAGCTTCTTTATGAAGGACAAAGCAGCCCCCGCAAACATGGTTGGATCGTGACAGACGAGGGCCCTCCATGGCAGATCGTATCCATTTGTTAAAGGCTTTTCCTTGTTGCCAGAAACGGTTGTACCATTTGTTCTGACTTAAGGAATAATACGTGCCTTTCTCGTTATAATAAAATCCTGATTTTGCCAGAATAGGAATGCCTTTTTTTGTAAGTTTCCCCAGCCCGTATATTGCCTTATGGAGAAAGGCAGGGTCTTCGATAACCTCATCGTCGTCAACAAATACGACAGCGTCATGTCCCAGGATATTGGCTACCACCAGACCCAGGTTTCTGATTGCCCCATACCCCGAAAGCCCAATCTCTTTACTTAGTTTTCCGAGCCCAAGCTGTTCCATGCGCTGCTGAATAAGAGAGTGCTCGCTTGTGCCGATAACTGTAATATTCAAGTCGGGGAATTTTGAAGCAACAAATTGCGCCTTGTCCGCCGCCTGCGCCTCAATAGAGCGCTCGCTTACTACAAGGAGGATAATCCGGCCGACATCCTGCACTTTTCGCAAGGACTCAAGACAGCGAGGAAGTTCCCCTGCCTGAGAAAGAGGCGTCATGTGATCATAGGTTGTAAGGAGGTTAGCACCTTCAACATGGCTCCGGGCCGATATATAGGTGGGTATAACGATAACTGGGTTCATTTTTTCTTTCCTTTGTTATCCATGCCCTCAACACTCTAAGCAGAGTGGATCTTGGCTTTGATACCTCTCCAGCAATAGTGCGCGCATCCAAAACTGCTCGTGCGTTATAGTGAAAATCATTGTATCCTTTTCGTAGGAAGAAGGAATACAATCCATTGAAATAGTGAAGCCGCATGCCGCCCTTCGGGCAGTCCCACTTATTCTTTTGCAAATAGCTTCGAGGCCCTCAAACTCCGCAGAAGGGGGAGCCCCAAGGCGTATACGACCAAGGCCTCGCCTAGCCCTATGGCAAGAGCACCAAAGGCATACATGGGAAGATAGGCCCCTTCAAGGCTTATCGAAGTAAAGGGTATTGTGTAAAAACCGAGCCCCTGCAACAAAATAGGAAGATAGGCAGGAACTATGAGCGCATTGGCAATCACCGGGCCCGTTAAGGCCAGAACAGGCTTTTCTTTGAAACGATGACACCAGAGGGCTCCCACAAAAGTGGCAAACCCGCCAAAGAACACATCGAGCAAGCCGAGGGCTCCCGTACCGTTTATGAAGCTTGCGATAAGATTGGCTATCACACAGCCGATGGTCAAGCCTGGGATAGCAGCTGGCGTCAATGCCGCCAAGACAACAAGCGCTTCTGACAGGCGGAATTGTACGGGCCCCCAGGCGAGTCCTTGCAATATGAACATGGTGGCGAGTGTTGCGACAGCGTATAAGGCTGCTATCATCCCTGCTTCGGCAAGGTAAGACGTTTTATTACTTTTCATAGCTCTCCTGTTCCGTACGGCGCAGGCAGGCGATGATATACTCTGCAGGACTGCTCTGCCGTAGGTATCGGGCAACGAACAATACGCACAAGCAGGGCCCAACGATGCAAGTGCAAGGAGAGTATACTAGCAAAGAGTCCCGCACTTTTATCAGGACAGCAGTAAATACATTATTTTAGCTTCAGTAAAACGTGGCCCACCGTATTGGTTTTGAAAACAAGGCACGTAAGCCTGAAGGAGGCGATAGCATGGCGACATTTAGCGAAAAAGTATTCGAAACGGTGCGGATGATACCGAAGGGAAGCGTTTCCACGTATGGCGATATCGCACGCATCGTCGGATCTCCGCGATCAGCTCGCTATGTTGGCTACGCACTTCGCAGAAGCGAAGGCCCAGAAAGCACCCCCTGCCACCGCGTCGTTTTTAAGGACGGAGAGCTTCCTGAGGCTTATATTTTCGGAGGCCCCGGCATCCAGCGCCAGATGCTTGAAGAAGAGGGTGTTACCTTTCTTTATAACGGGCGTGTCGATATAAAAAAACATCTCTGGGATGCTCAGTCCACGTTTCCCGACAGACCTATCGACATCGATTGGAGCAAGGAGATGGGAGATTGATCAAAAGCGCATCACGTACGTAAGCTCTCTGCCTTCGCAAGCCCCTGCGCAGCCGCGCGACCAGCAAGAATGCCTGAGGTCCAAGCCCAGTGCAAGTTATAGCCTCCACAAGGCCCATCGACATCCAAGGCTTCTCCTACGACAAAAATACTTTCATCCTCTCGCGAGGCCAGGGTGCGAGGATTGAATGACGAAACGGAGAAATTCCCCCTCCTCACTTGCGCCTGCCGTGCGTTCTGCAAGCCTTTCACCTTAAGGGGAAAATCTTTACACCATTTGCCAAGCGATTCCAGGTCTTCCCTTTGTATCATATCGTCGGGCCTCAAGCCCGCCCTCCTCGAGAAGGCCCGCGCGATGGGAGGCTGCAACATCCCTGCAAAAAACTCGATCCTCGTCCTAGCCTGCAACTTGGCAAAACGCTGCTTCAACAAGGCATCGAGCTCTTTGTTAGACAGGTCAGGAAAAAGATCGATATTCAAACTGTTGCCGGCTCGGGCAAAGCGAGAACAGTTAAAAACAAGTATGCCGGAGATTCCATACTCACGGAAAAGGAGCTCGCCACGTTCTTTGAAAACATTTCCCAGGCTGAGCTCACAATTAATTTTCACATTGTTCAGACCTTTTATGGGAGCAGTCTCGGTCGCAAGAGGCCCTAAGAGCGCTTGCGGTGTATGGAATGCGTAGCTCGTAGGCAGAGTTGAAGGGTCAACATCGCCCCCGCCAGCAAGAATTACTGCATCATAAAACTCTGCCTCATGGTGTTCGCAGACCACGAAATGTCCATGCTTATCCGGCATGACCGAGGAGACGACATGATTGCAGCGAATCTCCACCCGTGCTGCAGCAAGGGCAAAGCGCAATACGTCCAATACGCTGCTTGCCTTATTTGTTACCGGATACAGACGGCCGCCTTGCTCCTCATGCCACAATAAGCCGATGTCCTCGAAAAAAGCCCACACCTCTTCGGGGGGACAGGCTTGCAAGCTTTCTGAAACAAAATCTTTATTGTGATACATCGATGCATCGATACTTTGATTAGAGAAATTACAGCGTCCGTTGCCCGATGCGAGGATACTTTTCCCTATACGGTCGGAGCCTTCATACACCACAATCTGAACATCACTGCCTGAACATTGTTCAGCAGCGCTCAGGGCAGCAACTAATCCCGCCGCCCCACCACCTATGATTGCAATTTTTTTCATGCACCCATCATAACAAATATCAAGAGTAAGGCTGCGCATTGCTTGCAGCTCCGCCGACTTGCAGTCCTTTTGAGTCGATCTTTTTGTGGGTTGAACTAAAAAACCCTCGTGTTTATTTACTCCTATGTGTCAATGGGCAGTGTGTTTCAAAGCCCTGTCAATTACAATGGTGCAACATTGGCGGAGTCCACCGTATCTGAAAAGAGGTTCATATGCATCCGCTCTTGCAATGCCAGGGTCTCGTTAAAACCTATGGCCCTACGCCAGCGCTCGGACCCATAGATCTTGAACTGCTTCCAGGTCGCATTGTCGGACTTCTCGGCCCAAACGGCGCTGGAAAAACGACGTTTATCAAAACAGTCGCGGGGCTCCTTGCTCCTTCGCAGGGCTCAGTCACTATAGGAGGCTATAAACC
>CAYFQW010000014.1:0-4831 GCA_964345475.1 uncultured Raoultibacter sp. | reverse complement strand
TCGCGGGGCTCCTTGCTCCTTCGCAGGGCTCAGTCACTATAGGAGGCTATAAACCAGGACCTGAATCTAAGGCCCAGGTTTCCTACCTTCCCGAAAAGACCTATCTGAGTTCATGGATGAAAATTTCTGATGCCCTCGATTATTTCGAAAGCTTTTATAGAGATTTCAGTCGGGCGAGGGCTCTTGATATGCTTGCACGCTTGCAGGTTCCTGCCGACACGTACATTAAGAAACTCTCAAAGGGAACCCAAGAAAAAGTTCAATTAGTGCTGGTGATGTCTCGTCAGTCAAGCCTCTATCTTCTCGACGAGCCTATCGCTGGGGTCGACCCTGCCGCACGCGACTACATCCTCGACACCATCATATCGAATTATGACCGTCGCGCTTCTATCGTCATATCGACACATCTCATATTCGATGTAGAAAAAGTTCTTGATGATTATATATTCTTAAGCGACGGACAAATTGTGGCACAAGGCCCCGTTTCCGCCGTATACGAAGCGGGATGGCCCTCGCTTGACCGCTATTTTAGGGAGGCTTTCAGATGCTAGGACTGCTTCTTAAATACGACTTTAGAGCTCTCAATAAAACAATGATCCCTCTTCAGCTGGGAGTTCTTGCAGCCGCTTTGCTGGGTACACTGTGCACTGGTATATCCGTTCGGTTGCTCGCAGGCAACGATGTCTTTTCCTCTTATCCTTTGAGCGAATCAGTTTCTATTGTTGCTGAATTATTTTCGTACTTCAGCGTAGGCATTGCCACTTCGTTGGCCATACTTCTCTTTTCCTTGGTGTTTGTTTCCTCCTTCGTAACGCTTCTTCTTATAGCACGCAATATCTATAAGAACTTTTATTCCAGCGAAGGCTACTTGAGCTTCACCTTGCCCGTCACTGCGAAGCAGCATATTTTATCGAAAGTTATATCAGGTTTTATCTGGATGCTTGTCAATGCGATTATCGTCATACTGGCCGTTTTTTTACTAGTTTTGTTTGGCCTTCAGACGGAGGGCTTCATAAACACAATGGCTCTCGAACTTCTCTCAGAGCTATTTTTAGCTTTGTTTGATCCCGTGTGGATGCTGTATTTTATCGAGATTTGCCTTCTTTCGATAATCTCTATACTTCTTGCGGTTTACCAGGTGCTATTCTCCATCGTAATTGGTGGCGCACTTGCCCGTACCCATAAGGTCTTGGCCTCTGTAGGCGTGTATATTGCCGCAAGCGCCCTTGTCGGCATTATCACATCTGCCTCCACTTTTTTCACTACTCTGTTTACGAGCATGTCCAACATACCCGCCTATTCAGATATAGCAATCTTCACAGCAAGCCAGCCCACGTTTATTGCCTCAGGAGTATTGTCGATTATCTTTATTCTCATATTTCATTTTGTTAGCAAGGCCTCTCTCGAACGTAGTTTGAACCTAGATTAACGGGCACTAAACCCCTTCTAAACGCAAACCTCGCTTTCTAGATAGGTACGCATTTAGAAGGCTCCGAAAGCCTACATTCGAATGTGTAAAGACCCCTTCCGTCTACGATTCTTATCCCCATTTACTTGACTGATTCCAGCTCTTCACCTATTATTCTGATGTTTGTGGTTTAATTCATCGGAGCTTCCAGGGTCGTGTTCGTCCTTGAAAGCTGCAAAGGCTCAAACCACAGCAAGCTTGCCTCTGGCAAGGCCTTTTGGACACCTTGCTTCGAGTCAAGAATCTTACTGTATAAGCGAAAGGATGATACTTGAAGGTTCGAAAATCGAAACCTCGTAGTACCTAGTCCTTCGGTTTCCCTCATCGGCAACCGGGGGCGGTTGCGATACGATAATCGGTATTGACATAGCTGTATGATCTTCTGGCTTTATAAGATCGCAGTTCGAGTGATTTCATGCTGCTCGTGAACACGCCTCCTGCCATCTTCGCTTTTAGCTGACTCTTCCAAGCTGTGCTCCATACCTGAAAGATGAGGGTTGTGCATGCTATATTTATCTCAGATGCTTGGCAAACCTGTTGTTGATTCAACAGGTGAAAAAATCGGAACGGTTTCTGACCTCGCAATTTCAACGGGCGAGGTATTCCCCAGAATTACCAGCCTTGCTTTCCAGGGGCCGGGAAAAACACCTTTTATGATCTCGTGGCGTAAATATGTCGATATCTTCGATGAGGACGGTATTCGACTCGGCCTCGAAAGCCACAATATCCGTTTCAGCTACTTGCAACCTGATGAGATTCTACTAGCTCGCGACCTGATGAACAGGCAAATCGTAGACACGCAGGGCCTTAAGGTTGTCCGCGTAAACGATCTGAAGCTTTCTGTCTCTGGCAGGCAGCTGCGCCTCGTTGGTGCAGAAGTTGGAATACGGGGAATTCTGAGAGGCCTCTCCCGCCATGTAGAAAAATTTGTCGTTTCCTTTGCAGGCCTTTTTGGTAAAAAGCTTGATGAGCGGATTATCGCTTGGAGCTATATTGACCTTCTCGATCGCGATCTTTCTAAAGTGCAGCTTTCAGTTACCCATAAACGCCTGAACGAACTGCACCCTGCCGATGTTGCCGACATCCTAGAGCAGCTCGACCCTCAGCAGCGGGCAAGCGTCTTTCAGCACCTTGATGAAGCTCACGCAAGTGAGGCAATTTCCGAAATGGAAGACGAGTACCAAGCAGGATTCATCGAGGGCCTCGATGACGAGCGGGCTTCTTCCCTTCTGGGCAGTATGGATCCTGATGACGCAGCCGACATTGTCCGCGACCTTCCCTACGAAAAAGCCGAAACCCTCCTTCGCCTGATGGGCCTTGAGGATGCCACGGAAATTCGTGCCTTGCTCGGATATAAAGATGGAACTGCGGGAGGCATGATGACCACCAGGTTTTTCGCCGTCCGCTCGACCCATACCGTCAGAGAAACTATCGAGGCATTACGTGAGTTCAGCCTCGACCACCCCACTGTTCACTATGTATATGTGCTGGACGAGTATGAAAAGCTCGTAGGCCTGCTGTCCTTGCGTACGCTCGTACTCAGTGATGATGATGCGCTTCTCAAAGACATTATGTTCACCGATGTTATCTCGGTGCCCCCTGATGAAACCGAGGAAGAAGTCGCCGCCGATATTTTCAAGTACGATATTCCTGCTATGCCCGTGCAAGATGAGCATGGACGACTCTTGGGCATCATCACCGTTGACGATGCCTTCGATGTCATAGAAGAGGACACGAGTAGCACCAAAACCCGTCGCCGGGTTCTTGCAGCCATTGGTATCACCGTGGCTTCTCTTGCCTTCCTTGCCCTTTACACGCTCGTCTTATTACAATTTCTTTCCTAGCTGGGGCTAGCCGATGGCAGAGGAAAGAAAAGACATCCAAACACAAGAGCAAAAATCCCCTGCTCCAGCTAAGAAGAAAAGCAAACTCTGGGTATTTTTCGCAGCAATGGGCCCCGGCATAATAACCGCTATGGCCGGAAACGATGCGGGCGGCATCTCAACCTATTCGACAGCAGGAGCAGAGTTCGGCTTCACAGCGCTTTGGGCTATACCTGTCATGTGCGTATTGCTTATCGTTGCCCAAATGACCGCCACAAAAATGGGAGCGGTAACGGGTAAAGGCTTCGCTGCCCTCATCCGCGAGCGCTTCGGCATTCGCCTTACCACCTTTGCCATGCTCGCCTTATTAATCGGCAACATGGGTACTGCGGTTTCAGAGTTTTCCGGTATAGCTGCAGGTATGGAAATGTTCGGCGTTTCGAAATACTTCTCAATACCCGTTGCGGCACTTGCCGTTTGGTTTTTGGTCGTTGGGGGAAATTATAAGCAGGTTGAAAAAGTATTTTTCGCCCTTTCCCTCGTATTTGTCACGTATATTATTGCAGCAGTTTTCGCAAAACCCGACTGGGGAAGCGCTCTTACGAGCACCGTCGTTCCCCACTTTGTTAAGAGTCCCAACTTCATATCCCTCATCATCGCAATGATCGGCACAACCATTGCGCCGTGGATGATGTTTTTTGCCCAAAGCAATGTCGTTGAAAAAGGAACGCAGGCAAAAGACATGTTCTCCCAAAAAGTCGATGTCGCATCGGGCGCAATCATAGCCTGCATTATTGCCTGGTTCATCTTGGTAACGACGGGTGCCGTCCTCTACCCTCAGGGTATTGAAGTTGACAGTGCTGCCGCTGCTGCACGAGCCCTCACGCCTGCGCTTGGCTCCCATGCGGAGATGCTTTTTGCCATCGGTCTCATTGCCGCTTCATTTCTTTCAGGTTGCGTGCTCCCCCTTACGACGGCTTTCGTTATTTGCGAAGCTTTCGGTTGGGAAGCAGGGGTTTCCTTCTCTTGGAAAGAAGCCCCTCAGTTCAAAAGCCTCTTGACCTTCGTTATTGCCTTTGCGGCCAGTATTGTTTTAATTCCGAATATGAATCTGATAGGTATGATGCTGACCGCTCAGTTCGTAAACGGCCTCGTTCTTCCTGTGCTTTTAGTATTTATGGCTATCATAGCTTCGGATAAGCGGATTATGGGAGAGCATCGCCTAGGTTTCACAAGCCGTGCCCTTATCTGGCTGACGGTTTTCATTGTGACCATACTCACCGCTATCCTCTTGGTAATGCAGGTGCTGGGGATAGGCATGGTCGCACTTTAGCTTAAGCCCGCGCGATGCATTCACTTGCCGATGTGACGCGCGTACGAGTCTGTGCGACGGCCGGCCTGCATACATCCAGGTCGGCCGAGTAGATTTCGAACCCTGTGTAGAACTCTCATGGAGGTCCCACAGAGACGCGAACCGTCAACGCCTTAATATCTATTGTCGAAGATCCTTTGAGTTTTCTTTTCCGAACGAGGCAATTCT
>CAYFQW010000013.1:0-39500 GCA_964345475.1 uncultured Raoultibacter sp. | reverse complement strand
GCGCACTTGACTGGGGGTCAAGGGGTCGCAGGTTCAAATCCTGTCAACCCGACCATGAGATAATCAAGCCCACCAACTTGGAATATGTCCAAGCTGGTGGGCTTTTCGCTCTTCGATGTTAGATAGGGCACGCATTAAAAAGTCGCTCATGACTTGTATCGATGCATATATCGATACATATTAAGAGACACATATTAGACAAGAATATTCCGCGTCCATTGCTAGAAAATATTTGAAGCTGTAAATTGTAATTATTTTACTCGGCAAATAGTGTTCATTAAGATTAAGAATAGCTATCTGAGACGCAGGAGATTACAATGAGTCAAAGTTTTACTTGGCCTTCTTTTTAAAAAGAGTATCGCTCGATTGCAAAGGAGAGTGTGGACAGTGAAAAAACACGTTAAGGCTCATGTTTCCTGGGTTGGAAAGGTCGATTGGGAACTCCGGAATTTTCACGGCAGCGTATTCTCGACACATAAGGGTTCAACATATAATTCGTATCTGATACAGGAAGAAAAGACTGTTCTTGTCGATACGGTTTGGGAGCCTTTTGCTGAGGAATTTGTTGATAATTTAGCTTCTGAGATAGATTTGGACACAATAGATTTCATTGTCGCAAACCATGGAGAAGTCGATCATAGTGGTGCGCTCCCTGCTCTAATGGAACGCATTCCAGAAACGCCGATCTACTGTACTGAAAACGCTGTAAAGTCGCTAAAAGGTCAGTACCATCAAGATTGGAATTTCCAGGTTGTGAAAACTGGAGACAAGATTGATATTGGCAATGGCAAAGAACTCGTTTTTCTCGAAATGAAAATGCTCCATTGGCCCGACAGTATGGCTACCTATTTAACTGGAGACAATATATTATTCAGTAACGATGCTTTCGGCCAGCATTTGGCAACCGAAGCCCTTTTCAACGACAAAGTCGATCAATGCGAGCTGTTTAGTGAATCTTTGAAATACTATGCGAACATCCTTGCTCCCTTCAGCTTTATTTTAAGTAAAAAACTCGAAGAAATCTCTTCTCTAGGTCTTCCCATAGATATGATCGCAACCAGTCATGGGATTATTTGGCGAGACAATCCCATGCAAATTGTTGAAAAGTACACACAGTGGGCTCACGACTATCAAGAGGATAAGATAGTCATTATATACGATACCATGTGGAACGGGACGAAGCTGTTAGCTGAAAAAATAGCTGAAGGTATAAGGATGGCTGATCCGAATACAGTCGTAAAGGTCTACAACGTTTCTAAAAGTGATGAAAACGATCTTATAACTGAAGTGTTCACGGCGAAAACGGTAGTTATGGGGTCACCAACTGTTGCCAGCAGCGTATTACACTCAGTGGCCGGATTTATTTATCTTATGAAACAATTGAAGTTCAAAAATAAAAAGGCAGCTGCTTTTGGTTGTTTTGGATGGAGTGGAGAATCGGTAAAAATGATGAATGAGCTCATGAGGGGTGCCGGTTTTGATATTTTGTCAGTGGGTCTCAGAAATCAATGGAATCCGGACCTCGACGGACAGCAATCGGCAATTGAATTTGGTAAGGTGATAGCTGGGTCTTAAGAGGCTCTGACATTTGAGAGTAAAAAACAAACCCAGGTATTCCGAAGGCGAAAGCTTCAAGCAAGGAGAAGAGTATGAGTATGTTTTGTTATCAGTGCCAAGAGACTGCAAAAAACACCGGCTGTACAGTTAAGGGTGTTTGCGGAAAAAACGAGGAGGTTGCAAAGCTTCAAGATCTGTTGATATATACGCTAAAAGGAATCTCACATATTATTGTAGAGAAAAAAATCGAGATTCAAGATCTGGATGAAACGAACTACGAAGTTCTCAACAGTCTCTTTATGACTATCACAAATGCAAATTACGATGAAGAGCATATTGAAAATCAGATCAATAAAATGATTAATTTACGCGACAAACTCGGTGATGGCTCCGATCTCAGCACCCTGTGTGATGCTGCGACATTCCAGGTGAGCACTAAAGGGGATATGCTAAATAAAGCCGACTTAGTAGGCGTCCTGGCAACAGAAAATGAGGACATACGCTCTCTTCGCGAAATGATTACGTATGGCCTTAAGGGCATAGCTGCATACGCGGAACATGCTAAAAATATAGGAAAAGAAGATCTAGACATAAACGCATTCGTCTATGAAGCTTTAGCAGCGTGTCTCGATGATTCTCTTACGGTAGACGATCTCGTGGCTCTCACGCTTAAAACTGGCGAGTACGGTGTGAAGGTCATGGCACTCTTAGACGAAGCGCACACTTCAAGGTTTGGCAATCCTGAAATTACCGAGGTCAATATTGGTGTCCGCAAGAATCCTGCAATACTGATTTCAGGCCATGACTTAACCGATCTGGAGCAATTGCTCGAGCAAACGAAAGACATCGGCGTAGATGTTTATACGCATAGCGAGATGCTTCCTGCACATTACTATCCTGCCTTCAAAAAATACGATAACTTTGTTGGTAACTATGGTAACGCCTGGTGGAAACA
This sequence comes from uncultured Raoultibacter sp., assembly GCA_964345475.1. GTDB lineage: Bacteria > Actinomycetota > Coriobacteriia > Coriobacteriales > Eggerthellaceae > WRIS01. The sequence goes on along the minus strand of CAYFQW010000013.1, from coordinate 36,988 downwards.
GATTGAAGAATTCGAGTCCTTCAATGGACCCATACTCTTTACAACTAACTGCATCGTACCTCCAAGGAGCGAAGGAATAAGGGAGAGAATCTTCACCACTGGTTCAGCCGGATACCCTGGCTGCCCGCATATCGAAGCCGACGCAAATGGGAAGAAAGATTTTAGTGAGATTATCGAACTTGCCAAAACCCTACCGGCTCCTGAAGAAATTGAAACTGGCAGCATTGTTGGTGGTTTTGCCCATAATCAAGTGTTCGCCCTCGCTGACAAGGTAGTAGATGCTGTGAAGAGTGGGGCGATTAAAAAATTCTTTGTTATGGCTGGATGCGATGGCAGAATGAAATCTCGAGAATACTATACTGAATTTGCCGAAACGCTCCCGGGAGATACAGTAATCCTTACGGCTGGATGTGCAAAATATCGCTACAACAAACTTGAGCTCGGCGATATTGGCGGTATTCCAAGGGTTCTTGATGCAGGACAATGCAACGATTCCTACTCTTTGGCACTTATCGCATTAAAGCTTAAAGAGATATTTGAACTTGACGACATCAATGATCTGCCGATAGCGTTTAATATTGCCTGGTATGAGCAGAAAGCCGTTATCGTACTTTTAGCGCTGTTGTACCTGGGTGTAAAAAATATTCATCTTGGCCCAACTCTTCCAGGCTTTTTGTCGCCTAATGTGGCAAACGTGCTTGTTGAGCAATTTGGTATAGCGGGTATCGGTACAGTTGAAGATGATATAGAGCTGTTTATGAACGCCTAAGCTTGCGTATCGGTTTTAGCCTCAGGCCTGTATGAAGCTTGACTCATACAGGCTCCGTAGTTTTATCCTATCTTGCAAAAACCCTCCTGTCCTACAGCGGGTCAGGAGGGTTTTCTTGAAAGTTGAAATTTTGTCAATTTGTAACTAGCTATATTAGAGCTGGGTGATTAAGAAGTTGCCCAATTCCATCTGATCAATTTGATCGAGAAGCTCTTCAATCTCATCAATATGTTCGTCCTCTTCTTTGAGGATATTTGTCAGGACAGCCCTTGTTGCAAAATCCTTCACTTCTCCAGCTAAGTTGATTGCTTCATTGTAGTCTTTAATTGTCTGCTCTTCGGCAGCACGATCAAATTCTAGCTGCTCCGGTACAGCCCCGCCAATGTTAATGGTGTCAAGCTTGGTAACAATTGGCCTGCCCTCCAGAAAAAGGATACGTTCAATGAGGTGTTCTGCATGGATCATCTCAACAATAGCACGGTCTTTGATGCTTTTGCTAAGCTTGCCGTAACCCCAGTCCTCACACATTTCGGCATGTACCATATATTGGTTAATTGCCGTCAGTTCACCTTCAAGTAGCTTGTTGAGCGCATCGATTAGCTTTTCATTGCCTTTCATACCTATTGCTCCTCTCTCATGGTGTTTATTTTGCAAAAAACTCCAGGCCGCGACATCATCTTGCCCACAGACACAACCGAGAACATTCTTTGCGAAAGCATAACAGTAATATAATAGCATTAATTTAAAGGTATTGTTTCAAGGAGACGAAGTACCAGCAAGCAACTTGTCTCATTTCTCAAAAAAGTACTAGCTGTTTTCCTGCTGTTGCTTTGGTCCTCTGTAAAACTAGAAAAGCTCGATCTCATAAAACATTGCTTATCGTCGCGACCGACTCTCGGGCCCCATCGAGCCCTTTTACCGAATATCAAGTCAAGTCCTGCTTTTATATCTTAGGTTTTGATAAAGTTGACCATTGAATATTTTTAGGATCTCATGGTAGGTTATAAGACAGGAGGAGCCACGTGGGTATGATTGGCTTTCTAATCTTCTTTCCGTTAGTGGCGGCGTTATTGGTGCTGCTCATACATGCTGAACGGGTAAGGGATGCTATCGTTGTTGTTTCAGCAATCGGTATTGGATTTGTTTCTCTCGCCATGGCTTTTGTCTACTTCGGACAGAGTGGAGTCATATCATTTTCGTCGCCTGTCGTAGATTACGCCTGCTCTATTATTGGCGTTGTAATCGCAGCGTGGATAATTGCATACAGCATTAAGTATCGTAATGCCCTAGCCCTAATTCTCGGTATTATCCAGGTTGTTGCCAACCTAGTCTTGGAATTTGGCTATGCGCATACGCTCCATCTTGACAAGGGCTTGTACTTCGATCCGCTCACTATGCTCATGGTCCTCATCATAGGTATAGTGGGTTCGGGAATATGCGTATATGCTGTTGGCTATATGAAGGACTTTCAAATTGAGAACAAAGACCAGAAAGATCGCCGTCCCGTGTTTTTCGCACTCATGCTGGTCTTTCTGTCATCAATGTTTGGGGTTGTATTTTCTGACAATCTTCTTTGGCTCTTTACTGCCTGGGAGGTTACAACGCTCTGTTCCTTCCTTCTGATAGGATATACAAAAACTGAAGAAGCTATTAAAAATGCTTTTCGCCAAATAGTTATGAATCTACTCGGCGGTATTGCTTTTGTAGTTGCCTTATTTTTTATAGTAATTTACTTCGACACGATATCGTTCATGGAATTTCTTACCGTAGCGGTCTTACATCCTGGCCTTGCTGCTATCCCGGTCACGTGCTTAGCCTTTGCTGGAATCACCAAGGCGGCACAGATGCCCTTTCATACCTGGCTTTTGGGCGCCATGGTGGCCCCAACGCCCACAAGTGCATTATTGCATTCTTCCACTATGGTAAAGGCTGGTGTGTTTCTCTTAGTTAAGATGGCGCCAGTCTTCTCAGTATCGTTAGTTCCGAGCATTATGGTTGTGCTCGTCGGTGGTGTGACGTTTGTACTGTGCTCAATGATTGCAATTTCAGAGACGAACGCTAAACGCGTCCTTGCTTACTCGACCGTTGCTAACCTTGGCCTGATTGTAGCCACTGCAGGCGTAGGAACCCCTGGAGCTATCTGGGCTGCAATCTTTTTAATCATTTTCCATGCTCTCGCAAAATCCCTTCTGTTCCTTTGTGTGGGCACTGCAGAGCATCATATAGGCAGCCGGGATATTGAGGATATGGACTTGCTTTTTGAACGCATGCCTGGGCTGACTCGTTTTATGATGCTTGGTATCATGGCTATGTTTATTGCACCATTCGGTATGCTTATTGCTAAGTGGGCAACACTCATATCGTTTGTGGATACGCGCCAAATAGCGCTCCTGATACTCCTAGCATACGGATCTGCTGCAACATTTATGTTTTGGTCCAAGTGGTTTGGTAAGCTCGCCGGAATCGCAGGAAAGCCCGACAACCAAGAGGCAGGCGTTCATAGAACAGAGTGGGCTTCTATCAGGCTTATGGCAATTTTGCTGGTTGGAACATCTGCTACGATACCTTTGGTCTCCGGGTTTATCATCGAGCCATATATCGTGTCTGTCTTTGGTTCAGGCCTTGCAGCCAATACCAGTGTTTCTGGAATATCAGATACTTCCTTATGGGTTACGAGCGTAGCAATGTTGCTTGTTACCATAGTGCTCTTTTTCGGGCTCCAAAGAAGCAAGGCGAAAAAAGTGGATGTTTACATGTCAGGAGTCGGTATACATAGCGATGAGAGAACGTTCCGCAGCTCGTTATCTCAAGAAATACAGTCGACTTCGCGCAATTGGTACCTAGCGGATATCTTTGGCGATAAGATGCTGGCTCCCATAGGGGTCATAAGTACAAGCGTAATCATCGGAATCTCATTTGTAGGTGCTGCACTTTCGGCACTGGGATTGCTTTAGAAGGGGGTGTATGAAATGGAAATTGTGTTCCTCGTCATCGGAACCCTCGTCTTTGCATTCATCGGTCCAGTTCTTGGGTGCTTACTTGCAGGTCTCGATCGAATAATTTCAGCCAAACTGCAGGGAAGGGTTGGTCCTCCTCTTTTGCAGCCGTATTATGATGTGAGAAAGCTGCTTGAAAAAGAACATGCAAGCGTGAATACCTCCGAGGGGGTGTATGTAACCTTGTCCTTCGTGTTCACCCTACTTGCTGGAGGTGTTTTCTTTGGGGGAGGGTCAGTCCTCTTGTCGATTTTTATTGTGACTTTATCCTCACTCTTCTTTATATCCGCGGCCTATTCAGTACGCTCTCCCTTTTCAGAGGCAGGGGCTAACCGTGAAGTATTGCAAGTGATGGCCTATGAACCTATGTTGATTTTTCTGGCAGTAGGTTTTTATATGGCATTAGGGTCTTTCAATGTTTCCGATTTATTCACTGCTACATCCCCGATCATTACTCAGACTTGGCTGATATTTGTTGGCTTCTTATTTGTGCTAACAATTAAACTTCGGAAATCACCTTTTGACCTTTCTTCTGCCCAGCACGCACATCAAGAACTTGTCCAGGGTATTACTACTGAAATGAGTGGCAAGACCCTCGCTAAAGTAGAGGTTATGCACTGGTGTGAGAATGTTTTATTTCTGGGATGGGTTGCGATGTTTTTCATATGGGGAAATCCTATTTCATGGGCAATTGCCGTTGTGCTTGCTTTCCTCATTTATTTGCTTGAAATATTTATCGATAACAACTTCGCCCGTGTTAAATGGCAGTTTCTTTTGAAGTCTGCCTGGATAGTGGCCTTAGTGGCTGGCGGTGTAAACATGTTCGTTTTAGCATACATGTAAAGGTGGAATGTATATGTCTTATGCGTCAAAATCTCCCTGGGTTATTCATTACGATGCCTCGAGCTGTAATGGCTGTGACATTGAAATTCTCGCGGCCCTCTGTCCGGGATATGATGTTGAGAGGTTCGGGATCGTAAACACGGGCAATCCTAAACATGCCGATATATTTCTTATAACAGGTAGCGTTAACGAGCAAAACATCCATACTGTCAAGGAGATATACAACCAGATGCTTGAACCGAAGGTTGTAATAGCTTGTGGTATATGTGCGTGCACAGGCGGTGTGTTTCATGACTGCTACAACGTAATCGGTGGTGTCGATAAAGCAATCCCTGTTGATGTATATGCACCAGGATGTGCCATACGTCCTGAAAGTATCATCGACGCAGTTGTTGAGGGAATAGGCATCTTAGATGAAAAGTCAAAAGCACTAGCTGCTTCAAAAAAGAAAGGGGCATAGATACTATGGCCTTAGAAGTTCGTTTCATGCCTTTAAAGCTCGAAGAGCTTAGTGCCTTCGCTCAAGAGCGTCATGACGATGGGTGGCGTCTTGTTCAGTTGCTCTGCGTGAATACTGACGAAGGCATTGATCTGCAGTATTCCTTTATGAAAGGTAACCTCATAGAAAACTTTACTATCCCTAGTGTGAAAAAAGGGACGAAAGTGCCTTCCGTAACAAGTTTGTATCTATCAGCATTCCCTTTTGAAAATGAGGCCAACGAGCTATTTGGCGTTGAAATAGAGGGTAATCTGCTTGACTTTGGCGGCAATTTCTATGCCCTGTCAGAACGAGAACCCATGACTGTCATAACGCCCGAGCAGAAAGCTGCGCGGGAGAAAGCTGCAAAAATAGCGAAAGCGAAAGCCGCCAAGATGGCTCGCGAGAAACAAGATAAAAAAGATGGAGCGGCAGACTCCAAAGAGGAGAAAGGGGAGTAGCATGAGTAAAAAAACTGTTATACCTTTTGGTCCTCAACACCCAGTGCTTCCAGAGCCAGTTCATTTGGATTTAGTCGTAGAGGATGAAAGAGTCGTAGAAGCTCTTCCTCAGATCGGCTTTATTCATCGTGGCCTTGAGCGTTTAGTGCAGACAAGGGACTACAATCAGTTTATTTACGTCGCCGAACGTATATGCGGTATCTGTGCTTTCGGACACTCCATGGGCTACGCTGAAACAGTAGAGCGTCTTATGGAAGTAGAAATTCCGAAACGTGCTGAATATCTTCGAGTTATCTGGCACGAGCTTTCCCGTGTTCATTCCCATGTCCTTTGGATGGGTCTTACCGCTGATGCATTTGGGTTCGAGAGTTTATTTATGCACAGCTGGCGGCTGCGCGAACGCATACTCGATCTGTTCGAAGCAACTACGGGGGGCCGCGTAATATTTTCAGTGGTAAAAGTAGGCGGAGTAGTACGCGACATATCCCCTGATCAACAAGAGCGGTTTAAAACAACTCTACAGGCATTCAAAGAGGAGTTCGCTCAAATTTGCAATACATTCCTCAAAGATAAAACAGTAAGAAACCGTACTGAAGGTGTAGGGGTTGTAAGTCATGAAGATGCTGTAAGTCTTGGTATGGTTGGACCTTTTGGCCGCGCTTCAAATGTAGCTGTTGATGTAAGGGCCTTAGGAAACGGTGCATATGGCGAATTATCTGATTTTCAGCAAATATTGGATACTCAGGGCGACTGTTATGCACGTATCAAAGTTCGTCTCAACGAAGTTTTGCAGTCAATAGATATCATTCATGAGCTTCTTTCCAAAATTCCTGAAGGAGATATCTCAGTAAATGTTAAGGGAGCTCCAGTTGAGGGTGCCCAGGCGTCGAACTTACTCGAGCAACCCCGTGGCGAGTGTTATTATTATGCTCTGGGAAACGGAACAAAGAACCTAGAGCGCATGAGGATAAGAACACCTACCTCGCAAAATCTAGCTGGTATGGTTGCTGCATTAAAGGGTTGCGATCTTGCGGATGTAAATATGATTGTTTTGACTATCGACCCCTGTATCAGCTGCGCAGAAAGGTAGGTTGACACGTGGGAAGCTTTTATTTAGGGAAAATGACCTTTGGTTCTCTCTTTAAAAAACCGGAAACAACTTGCTATCCGCTTGAAGAAAAGACTGCCCCAGAGGGTCTTAAGGGCTATATAGAGAACCGGATTAAAACGTGCATTTTTTGTGGCATGTGTGAAAAGAATTGCCCTTCCGATGCCTTATCTGTTGACAAGCCAACAAGTACCTGGGAAATCAATGTATTCCAGTGTGTCCAATGTGGCGCATGTGTGAGGGTATGCCCTACAAAATCTTTGAGTATGGAAGCAGGACGCCCTGGCGTAGCTACCGAAATGGCAATTCGAAGCCTCACCAGAGAGGAGAGTCCTGAGGAGGCGGCGGAAAAAGCAAGAAAAGAGGCAGCAAAAGCCGAAAAAGTAAAGGCTGCGTTAGCTGCGAAGGCCGCACGCGAAAAGCAGACTGGGGAAGGGGAAATTTCCTCGCCATAAGGACAATGGAGTTGCTGATTTAAGTTTAGGCTTTAGTTTACCGGGTTTCTTCTAATGAACCCGGTTTTCTTATACTATCATGTTAACTGAGACCTTGGCATCTGAGGACCCGGATTTTCTTTATAGGGAACCTGCCCTCAGTTTGAGCTTCATACATAAGGAGATAAGGATACGTGTCGTTGTCTGAAGAAAAGAAAAAGGGCGCTTCGCAGAGTAAAAATGATGAGACCGTCAGCGATAAAATATGGACCATTCCGAATTTTGTATCGTTTGTTAGACTCTGCCTGGTACCCATCTATTTGATCTTGCTTATAGAAGGACGCGATATTGCAGCTACAGTCGTTTTTGCTATTGCTGCATCTACCGATTGGGTGGATGGTCAAATTGCGCGGAGAACAAATACGGTGACAAAGCTTGGGCAATTGCTCGATCCAGCTGTAGACCGTATTCTTACCCTTTCTGGCGTAATAGGCCTGTTATACGTTGGGCGTCTTCCTATATGGATAGTAATATTTGTTTTACTACGAGACGGCATCGCACTTATAGGCGGCGGTTTTATGCTGAAACGATACAGGATTCGTATACCGGTTGTTTATGCAGGAAAGGTTGCAACCGCGCTCTTGATGGCAGGATTTGCAGGACAGCTTCTCAATTGGCCTGTTGTACCAGGCTTAGGAATAGTGACGGCTTCGTTTCTGCCAGGTTTAAACGCCGATCCTAGCTCATGGGGTATATTTTTAGTCTACATAGGTCTAGTTTTCAGCTTCGGGACATTTGTTTACTATGTTGTTGCTGCACTCCGTGAGAAAAAGAAACTTGCGCGAAGGGAATGTGAAGGCGGAAGTGAGTAAACCGAAATATCGGAAAGTTTCCTCATCGGCAAAACAAGCCCGGAACAATCCAAACGTAATTTCAACACGTACAGATTCCCAATTTCCAACAGGTGATATAGGTAGGGAATCGAGCTTACGAAAAAAAACACCTCTTCAACAAGACTCAACTTCTTCATCTAAAAGAATAGCTCACACGCTGCTTCAGCTAATCAAAAAGTGTGCTTCGCTACTTGCGAGGATTTTTGTTAGTTTGTTCCATATAATAGGACGGTTCTTTTCTCTAGGTGCAAGCAAGATTGTACATAGTAAAGCCGTACTTCTTATTATATCCATCCTTATTGTCGCAGCGGCCTCTTTAGGTGTAGATGCACTCGCGAACAAGGGAAAAGTGTATCAAGGGGTGCGGGTAGGTGCCATAGAGGCAGGGGGTATGAACGTTGACGAGCTCGAAGAAGCCATATTGATGCAATACCGGCCTCTCTTCGAAGACAAAAAAATATACGTGTTCTCCGACGAGGAGGCAAGCCTCGATCTCGAGGCGGCGCTTGAAGCAACGTATGATTCGACATACTCCGACCAACATACGACCGAAGAGACTCGACGCCATAAAAAAGTATGGGAGACGTCAACTGAGGAACTGGATGTTAGTCTTGATGCTGCGACCTTAGCTGATATGGCCTATGCTTACGGCAGGACCGACGGAGGTCTGTTTGCACGTTTTAATCTCCTCTTACATGCTCACGAAATCCCTATCAGTTTGAGCTATGGCGAAGAAGCAATCGATAGCCTCGCCTCTGATATAGATAAAGCTATCGGGATAGAACGTATAAATTATGGCATAGAAATGGTTGACTCACTCGCTACCGTCACGCCAGGTAGGGATGGCGATATGGTAAATCGGAAAGCATTCAGCGAAGAGATAACAACAGCATTGTTCGAGGGCAAAGATGATGCGAGAATTGTTGCCTGGACTGAAGAGGCCCCACTTCAGATAACTGAAAAGACGGCACAAAAAATCTGCGACGATATAAATCTGGCTATTTCCAATGGTGCCGTACTTCTGTATAACGATGAAGTCTGGGAAGTAACACCGGCTGAATTAAGCCAATGGATACAAGTAGAGGAAATTGAGTCTGAGGGTATTTGGACGCTTTGCCCTTCGCTCAATTACAGTATAGCGAGGCCAGCGCTTCACGCACATATGAAAGCGTATCTCTACGAAGAGGACACGCCAGTAAAGTTTAGCCTCGAGGGAGATACGATTCTTGTGACCCCTGAATCTGAGGGGACTATCCCTCTGAGTAAAAATGCTATAGGACAATTGAATACGCTGCTTTTTGTAGATCCTGTGATGTCCAGCGAAATACCGCAGGTTGAAGTAGGATCGACGGCAATTCCTGAAGTCCTCGAATTCGATGAAGCTCTAGAACTCGGTATCGTCGATTTAGTTTCTTCATTTACAACCGAATTTACTTCTGGAATGGAAAACCGGAACCATAATATCCATCTTATGGCAGACCTTCTCAGCCGGTCAATTGTACCCGCAAATGGGGGAGAATGGTCCCTCAACGAGATTTCAGGCGATTATAATGAAGAGGCTGGATTTAAATCGGCGGGTGCTATCGCGGACGGTGAGTTTACAGACAGCATTGGCGGCGGCGTTTGCCAGGTTGCTACGACCGTTTTTAATTCAGTTTACCATGCTGGATATACTATTGTGGCCCGGCAAAATCACTCATTGTACATGCCAAGCTATCCGGACGGCCTCGATGCAGCTGTCAGTTGGCCTTACCCTGACCTGAAGTGGAGAAATGATACCAGCTCCGACGTCTTATTATTAAGCAGCTATACTGACACAAGTGTTACTATCAGTCTGTATAGCGTAGATCCTGGCTACACGGTTACAAGCGCTGTTGGGGCATGGGAAAAAGGTGAAGAATATTCAACAGAAAAAGTGTACGACGAAAGCTTAGCGCCGGGAACAACCAGGATAAAGGCGTACGGAGTAGATGGTTTTAAAATCATTGTAACGAGAACTGTTAAGGACGCTCAGGGAGAGATTGTAAGCGAACAGGTTTTTGAGTCAATCTACGACCCAGTTAATGAGATAATTCTAGAAGGACCAAAATTAGCTGCTGAAAATTCCACGGCAGCATAAGTTCCTCAAAAAAGTACATACTTATTTCAATTGAACGGCCAGATACACGAAAACGATAGGAGTTAGGGTGTTTTTCCAAGAAGATATTGAGACGATGGCTAATGATGAGCTGCGAAATCTACAGTTGAAACGATTGCAAGCCTTGGCAGAGCATGCCTATACAAATATTGCATTTTACCGGGATTCTTTTGACAAGGCAGGCATTAAACCATCAGATATTACTTCCTTGGACGATATAAGAAAACTTCCTTTTACCGTCAAGCAAGATCTGCGCGACGGCTATCCCTTTGGTATGTTTGCTGTGCCGAAGGAAAATGTTGTCCGCATCCATGCTTCATCAGGTACGACCGGCAATGCAACAGTTGTAGGCTACACAGAAAATGATTTAAAAAACTGGGGAGACTGCTTCGGACGTTTTATTGTTGAGGCAGGTGGCACAAAAGAATCTGTTATCCAAATTGCGTACGGCTACGGCTTGTTCACAGGAGGCCTTGGCGCTCACCAAGGCGGAGAAGCGGTGGGCTGCACTGTTGTTCCCATGTCTTCTGGAAACACGAAGCGGCAAATCCAGTTCTTGAAAGATCTCAAGACGGATATCTTATGCTGTACGCCTTCTTATGCGCTTTTGATAGCTGAGTCTGCCATTGATGAAGGATATGAGCCGGGCAGCGATTTTCAGGTTTCGGCAGCTATTCTAGGGGCCGAACCCTGTTCTGAGGGCATGAGAAAAGAAATCGAGGATAAGCTTCATACGAAAGTGTTTGATATATATGGCCTTTCCGAGGTCATGGGGCCAGGGGTTGCCTGTGAGTGTCAGGAGCAGCATGGCCTTCATGTCAACGAGGATCAATTCCTTGTCGAGATTGTCGATCCTGACACTTTAGAACCTGTTCCAGACGGAGAGTGGGGGGAGGCTGTCTTTACTACCTTGCTCAAGGAATGCTCACCGCTTATTCGCTACAGAACAAGAGACATAACTCGTATTATTCCAGGCACTTGCTCATGCGGGAGAAGCTTTCGGCGTATAGATAGAATTGCCGGACGAACTGACGACATGCTTATCATACGAGGCGTGAATGTCTTCCCATCACAAATTGAAGAGGTAATAACTCATTTTGACGAAATAACAGCACAGTACCAGATTGTTTTGACAAACGAGGGAACCCTCGAACGTGTCGAGCTGCGGGTCGAAACTGTTCCTGAATTCCCCTTTGATGAGATACGACGGCTTGAAGCCTTAAAGAAATCTATAGAAGTCGAACTGAGAAGTAACTTGCAAATCTCCGTAAGCGTCAGAATTGTCGAACCAAAGAGCATTGTCAGAAGCGAGGGTAAAGCGAAGCGCATACTGGATATGAGGAAAGGAAGATAGATATGATATCCCAGCTCAGTGTGTTTATCGAAAATGAAAAAGGACACCTATCGCGTGTGTGTCGCACTATTGCGGACGCTGGCATAAACATGAAGGCACTGTTTCTTGCTGACACAAAGGATTTTGGTGTAGCCCGTATTTTTTGCGATCAGCCAATATTTGCCGAAGAGGTATTAAAGACTGCAGGATATCGTGCACGTGTCGTTAATGTGCTTGGCGTACGCGTTCCCGATACGCAGGGAGGTCTCGCCGAGTTATTGGAGTTTCTTGACAGCCTTGATGTAAACATTGAATACGGATATTGTTTTTCGCTCGGTCAAGGATATGCACTCAACGCCCTCAAAATAAGTGATGAAGGTGTAGAGGCTCAGCTTGAGAAGGCCGGTTACGTACTAGCCACGAACGAAGAATTGACCTGTGCATAAAAGACGCTTAAAAAATATAATGCCAAGGCTTGCTGCCTGGGGATTGAGCTTACTCCTCGCAGCGGGCATGCTTATTCCCTCAAGTGGGCTTGCTTTTGCAGATGTTAGAAAATCTGATGTCATCTTCGGCAAAACCGTCGACTCTCGAGGCCTCTCGGTAGTTCAATGTCCCGACATAGAAGCTGAATACGCTGCTGTCCTTAGCTCTGATGGTGATATCTTTTTCGAACGCGCTGCAGATGAACCAGTCAAAATAGCCTCCATAACGAAGATAATGACCGCTTTAGTGGCTCTCGACTATGCTTCATCAGATACTCTCGTATACGTTTCTCAGCGTGCTGCCAATGTTGGCGAGTCAAGCGCTTCGTTGCAGGCAGGCGACTCCCTGTCGTTCGAAGATGCCCTCAGGGGACTTATGATATCTTCAGGAAACGATGCCTCCATCGCACTCGCTGAAACTATAGGCTCCATCATTTCTGGAGGAAGCCTTGAAGGGGAGGAAGCTGAGCAAGTATTCGTTGATGCTATGAATGCAAAAGCGGAGGAGCTTGGTCTTATCGATTCGTATTTTACAAATCCACACGGTCTCGATTTCGGCATGTACGAGGGTGAGCAACATAGCTGCGCCCTGGATGTAGCCACACTTGCTTGCGAGGCCATGAAAAATGACACGTTTAGACAGATTGTTGCCAGCAGTCAAGCCAGTATCAGCGTGCTCCATTATGACGGCACAGTAGGGGAGTTGCATCTAGAAACCACCAATGCACTCCTCGATGTATACGAAGGAAATTGCGGTGTCAAAACAGGAATAACCGAGTCTGCAGGATATTGTTTTGCTGGAGCCATAAACCGAGGCGAAACCGAGATTTATACAGTTATTCTCAAGGGTGACAACGAGAATTCAAGGTTTATAGACACAGAGTCTTTAGGTGATTGGGCGTTTAGCCATCTAATAAGTTTCCCTTTAGTCCATTCTGAAAAAACCGTCCGAGCAAAATTCAACGGCGAGACGCAAGATATTCCTATAGTGGCTGAGGTCGCCCATTCCGACTGGATAGATAAGCGGGTCAAGGCCAGTATAGCCGATCCGTTCCAGGAGATACCGATTTTTGATCTCAAGGGTAACATATATCAAACGATAGAATATTATACAATCACAGGCGATGTGCATGAAGGTGACGTCGTCGGCTCTATCACCTTCAAACAGCGTGACGAAGAGCTAATTCGCCTCGATCTAGTCGCATACGAAGACCTTGCCGCGCCAAGCTTTCTCGAAGGATGTAAAATTTGGTGGAAACGTTTTGTAGGCAGCTTTGCGGGAAAGGCGAAGGTTGCCGATAGTATTTTGCTTAACAAAATACCTTTAATCGATTCGAAGTTTGTCGAGTAGGGATGTATGTAATGATGTACACAGATAGGCGTAGGGAGGTGCAGGAACATGGAATCAAAATGTCCAGTTTGCAGGCATGATTTGGATGGAAACGAAAGTATTTGCCCATGGTGTGGGTTTAGGTTGACTGATGCTACCCAAGAGTTTGAGCCCTTGTCGCTCGATAGTAATAGACTTGGGGAGAATTCCAAGCCCCAGCAAGAAACAGCTTATTTGCAAGTTATACGGGGGCCACAAGTTGGTGTGGTGTTCTTACTTGACGGGGACAGCTTTATTGTTGGGAGGAATCCCAAATGCGATATCTTCTTAAACGATATGACTGTTTCACGAGATCACGCAAAAATAAGCCGAATGAATTCAGTGTTCGTAATAGAAGATCGTAATTCCTTTAATGGTGTTTGGATTAATAACAAGAGTATTGAGTCGGCCACCCTTAAAAAGGATGACGTAATACAGATTGGCACTTTTTGTCTACTGTACGGTGAGAGCGACGATGTTTAAATCGACAGGTAGGCAGTAGGTGTGTCTGGCCGAAAATATCCAAAGGTACTGCTATATAAGCGCTTTTCGCGCATCTGGTAGATGTCTGAAACGAATGAAAGAGTAATGGATGATGGAATTATTATCTGGCAATGAAGCCATTGCACAAGGAGCGTGGGAGGCAGGTGTCCACATTGGAACAGCATATCCAGGAACGCCCTCAACTGAAACAATGGAATGCTTGGCTCAGAAAGAAGGCGTGTACGCTGAATGGTGCCCTAATGAAAAGGTGGCACTCGAAGTTGCCGTAGGAGCTTCTGCAGCCGGGGCAAGAGTCTTAGTCAGCATGAAGCATGTTGGCGTGAACGTTGCTGCCGACCCTCTTTTTACTTCTGCATACACGGGAGTAGGGGGCGGCATGCTTATTCTGGCTGCCGATGATCCGGGAATGCACTCGTCTCAAAACGAGCAAGACTCACGTTTTTATGCACTCGCAGCTCAGATCCCCTTGCTAGAGCCATCTGACTCGCAAGAGGCTCTTGACTACGCCCGTGAAGCCTATGAGTTTTCAGAGAGATTTGATATTCCTTTCTTTATTCGCTCCACCGTTCGGGTCTCGCATGCAAAAACCTTGGTCACTACAGGAGTCCGAACCGAGCAGGCTTTGAAGGAGTATCAAAAAGATGCAGGCAAATGGGTTATGATGCCTGCGTTTGCAAAGCCTCGTCGTGTAGATCTACATCGCCGTATCGAAGCTATTAAAGAATGGGCTGAGACTTGTCCATTCAATTCAGAAACAAGGACTGACTCCAATATTGGTATTATCTGCGCAGGTGCGACGTACCAACATGTCTCGGAGGTGTTTTCAGATGCCAACATATTTAAGCTAGGTCTGAGCTGGCCCCTTCCCGAACAAGCGCTCAAGCAATTTGCTTCATCGGTTGACAAGGTGTACGTCATTGAAGAAGGTTCAAACTTCCTCTCCTTGCAAGTATCGTCTTTGGGGATCAATCTTTCAGAGCCCTTGCATGAACTTCCATTTCAAGGCGAACTGAGCCCTGGTTTGATACGAGAGGCCTTTGGTCTTATGGGTCCTGAGCATAGACCTGCGATCGATGATCTTCCCGGCCGGCCTCCTGCCCTCTGCCCAGGGTGTCCGCACCGCCTCGTATTTAAAGAACTTGCGCGGCTTAAAGCCATCGTTACGGGCGATATCGGATGCTATACCCTTGCAGCTTTGCCGCCCTTAGCTGCCATGGATACATGTCTCGACATGGGCGCATCAGTTTCTATGGCCCACGGCTTTGAGCTCGCAATGAAAGACAAGGACCATCGTCCCATCGTAGCTGTCATAGGAGATTCCACCTTTGCCCACTCGGGTCTCAGTTCATTAATCGGCACGGTGTATAACCAGGGCAGCGGTACGGTTCTCGTACTTGATAATCGCACAACCGCTATGACAGGCAGGCAAGGTAATCCGTTTAATGGACAGACTCTGCAAAATAGACCGAGCAGAGAACTTGATATCGAAAACCTTGTCCGTGCTCTCGGAGTTAGTGATATCCAAACTATCAATCCGCATATCATGAAAGATGTACGCCACGCCTTGAAGAGTGCCACGTCTTCTACCGACCTAAGTGTGATAATATTCCGAGCTCCCTGTGCCCTCCTTGGGGTAGAAAGGCAAGCTGCTTATGCGGTAAACGACAGCTGTACGAGCTGCGGCGTTTGCATAAGTCTTGGCTGTCCTGCTATATCTACAATCCCGGAAAACGGACAAGCCTTCATCGATGAAGGCTTATGTATCGGTTGTGGCCAATGTGTTCAGTATTGTGCCTTTGATGCGATTAAGCAATTATCAGAAGGGGAGGTGTAGGTATGGCGGAAAGAAAAGACATGGATACTACATGTACTGTACTCCTCTACGGAGTTGGCGGTCAGGGAACCATTCTAGCGGCCGACCTGCTAGCTCGGAGCGCCATGCTCGCTGGTTATGATTTGAAGCTCTCCGAAATTCACGGCATGGCTCAGCGAGGAGGCGCTGTTGTTACCGTCGTTCGTTTTGGTACTAAGGTTTCTTCCATGGTAGGCGACTTGGGTACTGCAGATTTCATTCTTTCCTTTGAGACAACAGAGGCGCTCAGGGCGCTCCCGTACTTGTGCAAAGGTGGGACTCTGTTCGTCAACGACGAGACTATCAAGCCTCTTCCGGTTTTAAGAGGTGCTGCAGGCATGCCGCCGAACCCAACGGAAGATCTTAAAGCGGCGGGCGCATATATCATCCCGGCTCTTGAAATCGCTCGTTTAGCAGGAAACCCAAAAACCCTTAACGTTGCTTTGCTCGGAGCGCTTGCTTCAAAACTTCCCATAGATACACAAGTTTGGGAAAGCCAAATAAAAGAAAGAGTTCCGCAACGTACAATTGACAGCAATATCTCTGCCTTCCGCGCAGGATATCAATACCTTAAGGAGGAGTCTGTATGAGCATACCGCAAATAAGCGTCTTTCTCCAAAGTGAGCCAGGACATCTTTCAAAGGTGCTCAATGCGTTTGAAGAAGCCAAGATTAGCGTACGTGGATATAGCGCCTCCGACACAGGCGATTACGGTGTTGTAAGATTTATACTCGATGACCCTGAGAAAGGCTTGGAGCTTCTTAAGGCTATGGGGGGAGCTGTTGTACTGAGCGACGTTCTTTGTATTCGCTTGATAGACACCCCCGGAGAACTTGCCCGTGTCATGTCCATTATGGCCGATGAAGGTATAAATGTTGTATACAGTTATTCTCTCATCTCAACTTATATCGTCCTCAAGGTTGACGATATCAAAGAGGCAGAAGATATTCTCTCTCGAAAACCAGTCGAGCTGATAGAACTTGAAGCGTTGAAGCGAGAGGTGGAGCATGCTTGAGGAACTGAGGAAGGCACCTTTATATGATCCTGCTATCGAAACATTGAGCCAGGATGAGATCCGCAAACTACAGCTTGAAAAACTCAAACAGCAGGTATCCTGGGCATACACACGCGTACCCTGGTACCAAAAGCTAATGGATGAAAAAGGCGTCAGCCCTGATAGCATACGAGAACTGAAAGACATCGCCCTGCTTCCCTTCACCGATAAGCAAACCTTGCGCGATACCTACCCTTTCGGCCTCTTTGCTATTTCACTTGATGATGTTGTTCGCCTCCACTCTTCTTCTGGCACAACGGGAAAACCTATTGTTGCGGGTTACAACCGACACGACTTGGACGTATGGAGTGACTGCATCGCACGAATGGCTCGCATGGCTGGCGTAATGCCTCATGATCGTGTACAGATGGCATTCGGATACGGGATGTTCACGGGAGGTTTTGGTCTTCATTACGGCCTTGAGAAGATGGGCTGTCTTATTGTTCCTGCTGGCTCAGGCAACACCGAGCGCCATCTCATGATGATTGAAGATTATGCTTCAAGCGTATTGATAGCGACACCGTCCTATGCAATGCATATGTGTGAGGTAGGGGAGTCGCTTGGTTTCGACTGGGCTTCCTCTAGCCTTCGTGTCGGCCTTTTCGGCGGTGAGCCTTGTCCTCCGAATTTGAAACACGAGATAGAGTCGCGTATGCACATCGTGTGTACTGACAACTACGGTCTCACAGAAGTTATGGGTCCTGGTGTTTCGGGAGAATGCCTTTTTGCGCGCGATCAACAACATATATCAGAAGACCATTTTCTGTGGGAAATAGTCGATCCTGAAACGGGGGAAACGCTCCCTCCTGGAATGGAAGGGGAGCTTGTTCTTACGCCTTTAGATAAGCAGGCTTTTCCCGTACTCCGCTATCGCACACATGACCTCACGAAGATAACGACAGAACCCTGCGCATGCGGAAGAACGCATGCCCGTATGCAAAAGGTGCGTACACGGACTGATGACATGTTGATTGTCAGGGGCACCAATGTGTTCCCAAGCCAAATAGCAGATGTTTTAGCTCATATTGAAGGAGTGACACCACATTATCGTATTGTAGTTGATAATGAGACTGGTCTGGATCGCTTGACCGTGTTGACCGAACTTGAGCCGAGTGCCTTCAGCGATTCTTTCGAGCATATGAATTCTTTCAGAAAAAGCATCGCCGAAAAAATACGCCAGACTTTACTTATGTCCGTTGATGTCAAACTGATTGAGCCTGGCGGCATCGAACGCTCTTTGGGCAAGACAAAGCACGTAGAAGATAAACGCGTACGCTAAAAGAGCGCACAGGCCTGTAGTACGTAGGCTTGGAGGACGCAGACAGTCCCTGACTTTGTTTTACAAAGTCAGGGAACTCAGAGAGCCTACAAGGATCGCAATGAAATAAAAGGCCCCAAGCCCTATATTAAGATTCAAGCAAAGTCCCATTGCTTGGCCACGGCTTGAAGGTTCAAGTGGATTTGTATAGAGGTTTTTAAACGTGGGATACAAAATAGTGAGCATGAAGGGCACGATGAGCAATCCGCGAGGCAGGTATAGTGCAAGTACAAGCACAATACAGAATAGCCACGCATACATAACGATATGATAGGCCTTACGGGCTCGAGCATGGCCTAGAAGCACTGACTGAGTTTTTCTTCCCGCATCAATATCTTTATCAATGTCACACGTGTTGTTGGTGAACATGATAAGCCCAATTCCTATTGCAACAGGGATAGTAAAAACGACAAGTCTCCAACTGAAATCATTTGTCAGTGCTATATAGGATGCAGATGGTATTAAGACTCCCATGGTTATTCCAGAAACGTACTCACCGATTGGTAGGTAGGAGAGAGGATTCTTCCCGGCGGAATATAAAACAATTACCAAGGCACCAAAAATTCCGATTGCAAGGGGTATCCATCCTGCAAGCGCCACAACGTACACGCCTAAACAGGCGCCGAGCAGTAAAAATCCGAGAGATAAAAATAACGCAGAGCGAGGGTTGACGGCATTGTATACCAAAACAGCGTCCGTCGGATCGTCCTGGTTTTCAAGCGTGTCGGTACCCTTGACAAAGTCATAGTAGTCATTTATTGCATTAACAGAGGACTGCATGAGGATGCAGATGAGCAAAAGGGTACATGTCAGCGTAATAGAAACGGGAGCACTGTCAGCAACTGCAAGAACAACAGCGAGTAGAACGGGGAGTATGGCAGCTGGCCACGTATGCGGTGCTGCTAGCTCCAGTGCCATTTTCGGGCTTAGGCGGCGAAAAGATTTTTCGGTAGTAATTTTATTATCCATAGTAGATAGATGGTTCCTCCATACGTCGGCATATACATCAACTCGTCTGAGATATTGTACCCGATTACAACATCCAGATGGGGCATACTCGTAGCGCGAACTGCGGGTGAGGATGTTTTAATACCGTGTAAGACGTTCTCATGCATGTGAAGGCCATATGGATCAACAAGTATCCTCATGTAAGCAGCTGCCACACTACTGCCATAAACTAGCTTTATTAAAAAATCATTGTAAGTTTACATAAGATATATTATCAATACTATATATACAAAGGGGAGTCCTCGAAAAGTGACTGGAGGGATATCTTGGCCCCGTGTGGTTCTTGCTTGAGAATGGAGATACGTTCGGATTGTGGCATTTAGTGCTCCTCAAATGCCCTGTGAGCTCTGGTAAGGCTCTACCTAGCCCCAAGTATCAGTTCTGTTGGAATCATCGATGTTGAGGCCATCTGGCCCAAAGAGACCGGATTCGAGCATGGAAAGGTCACCTGTACTAAGAGCCTCCATTGCAAGCGGTATAACAAGGAAAGATATGGACATAGTCAATATGAAGGCTATGGCACTGATACAGATGCAAATTATTCCGAGACTCTTCATGCCTTGTACAAATGCACGAGCAGACGGGCTGATCTTCGACACTTTTTGCAATTTTACGAACCCATAGATAGAACATATGAGGGCTGCTCCAGCTGCAAACGGACCAAATATCATTGTGGCTGGTATAAGTATGGAAGCTGCAATAAAAAGCCGTCTGATGCTTCTCGCTTGCTTAAATATGTATTGTTCGGAATTTGTATGAACGAACGTATGTTCGTTCTCGAAATTTTTCATATACTCACTCACTCCATGCCTTCAACAGCTCCTGCAGATCCTAGTGTAAAGGCAGCCTTGGCAAGCTAGCAAGCTTCAGGTTTGATATACACGTATTCGACAGACGGCACAAGGAATATGAGAGCTTCTCCTACTTGTGCCGTAGCGTAACGTTTAGGTAGGACGCATACTGTAGACGGCAGTTTAAGCGCAAGCCTCAGTGTTGCGTAGAGAGGATCTCGTATGTATCGCGTGCAATCATATACTCTTCATGGGTAGGGATAACCATAAGACTGATAGGAGCCCCATCAACAGAGATAATCCTCTCCCCTTTCCCGTTGATATTCTTTTCTTTATCAATGGTAAGGCCGAGGCCATCGAGATCTTCGATGATCTTGCCTCTCATAATCCAAGAATTTTCTCCTATACCTGCTGTGAAGGCTATCGCATCGACACCATTTAAAACGGCAATATACATACCGATATACTTTTTAATGGCTTGCGCGTACATATCAACAGCAAGGTGTGCCCTTTCATTACCATTTTCTCCGGCTTGGAATACGCTACGCAAATCGTTACTTACTCCCGACACCCCCAGAAGTCCTGATTTTTTATTCATGAGCGTGTTCATCTCATGAGTACTAAGGCCCTTTAAATCCATGACGAAAGGCACTATAGCCGGGTCGATAGACCCGCATCGTGTTCCCATCATAAGCCCCTCAAGCGGTGTGAGGCCCATCGAAGTGTCGACTGCTTTTCCATGTTTTGTTGCAGCAGCTGAACAGCCATTCCCCAGATGAAGTGTGATTATTTTTGTTTGATCATGAGGAAGACCAAGGAGGTGAGAAGCGCGCTCTGCTACAAATCGATGCGAGGTGCCATGCGCACCGTATCTTCTAATGCCGTGTTCTTCATACAGCTCATAAGGCAGTGCATAGAGATAGGATTTTGGTTCGAGTGTTTGAAAATAACTCGTATCAAATACTGCCACCATAGGCGTATCCGGCATGTGATGTTTGCACGCTCTAATACCTCGTAAGGCAGGTGGATTATGAAGGGGAGCGAGGACCGAAAGCTCTTCAATTTTGTATATGACTTCGTCCGTTATATAGGCAGATTCAGGAAAGTATTTTCCACCCTGAACAATACGATGCCCTACCCCTTCGATCTCAGAAAGGGAGTCTATCGCTTTCGCTGGCCCGCTTACAAGAGATTCAAGGACAAGCCCCAGAGCGTCATCGTGATCGCGCATATGGTGGTGTTCGATGTGCTCGTTTCCTGGGAGGCCAAAGGTGTGGATAGCGTCTTCATGTCCAACTTTTTCGCAGATACCTTTCGCATGAAGCTTAAAGTTCTTTACATCAAGAAGCTGGTATTTTAATGACGACGATCCAGCATTGAGAACAAGAATATCCAAGAGAGCTCCTTAAGACTCAGTATTCAGACTATGACATATCATTAAGATATTAATTTTATGCCCCAAAATACAGGTCGTGTTTGCCTCTCTAAATATATCGGTCAGCGGGCTGATTTTGAATGTCAAACACCAGTTTTTACTCAGCTATTTCCGATCCAAAACTTAAGGACGTGCCTCCGAGTACGTGGACGTGAATATGATACACGGTCTGCTGTGCATCTTTGCCTGTATTGACTATAGCCCGGTAGCCGCTTTCGTTTATTCCCTTGATTTCAGCAATTTTTTTTACTGTATTGAATAGGTATCCAAGCTCCTCATTGCTTATCGTACTCTCAAGGTTTTCGTAATGCTTCTTCGGTACGATAAGGGTGTGAACAGGGGCTTGCGGATTAATGTCGTCAAAAGCAAGCACGCGCTCATCTTCATAGACCACTTGAGAGGGAATTTCACCGTTTGCTATTTTGCAAAAAATACAATCATTCATGACCAATCCTCCTTTTTTTGTACTGCACAAGATTACAAACCACAATCAGAGTAAGCTAAGGAAGCGTGGTATCAATTTCTTCGTCCTGAGCGGTTTCTTCAAGCTCGCCAACTAAGACATCGATTTTTTGCTGTGCCTCAGCAAGTCTTGTCCTGAGAGAGGATAAAAGGGCTATACCCCGCTCATAGTTGCTTAGACTGTCTTCGAGCTCAAGTGTATTCGACTCGAGGATTCCCACAATTCCCTCAAGTTCTTGCATAGCCTCACGAAAGCTCATCTGTTCAATCGTTTTTTTAACTTCATCCATCTTCTGCCTCCCGGGTAAGCGTATCTATCTTCTGAATACTGTTAGCACTACATACGATGCTGCCATCTGCAAGGTCAAGGTGAAGCTCATCGCCGATGCAAACTGAGTCCACACTTTTAATCACCGCTCCTTTTTCATTCCGTGTTACAGAATAGCCCCGTGCTAGGATTGCGAGAGGTGAAAGATCCTCCAAGCGAGAGGCGGCAAGAGCAAATTCTGACTCAAAGCGGGAAAGAAGTGACGAAGCAAGAACCTTTAGCTTTTCAAAATTGTATTCGAGCTGTACCGTATCCCGTTCTATTTTTGAAGGGATAACCTTTTGAAGCCTATCCTCAAGAGAGTCAAGCGTCTGAAATTCCGCAGCAAAAAGAGACTGTGGATCTTCAAATATCGGTCTTTTAGAAAAGCTTTCTACCATATAGGTTTGACGATCTACTTTTCGCTGCAGCGCGTCTGCCAACTTGTCACCCCATGAATCTAACAGCGACAGTAATGATTCTGTAGAGGGGCTTACTGCTTCAGCAGCTGCTGTCGGTGTCGAAGCACGCAGATCGGCTACTAAATCGGCAATGCTGTTGTCGGGCTCATGCCCTATTCCTGTCACAACTGGAATATTGAGCGAAGCGATACAGCGAGAAAGCGATTCATCGTTAAAGGGCATGAGATCCTCGAAGGATCCTCCGCCCCTTACTAAAAGGATAAGCTCTGCCCCTGACGAAGCCAGGGTTTCAAGTGCGTAGACCATCTCCGAGGCAGCCTTTGCGCCTTCGACAGGCACCCCTGCCAACAATACCTTCGCAAGGGGGTAACGGCGCCTCAAGGTTCGCAAGACGTCATGAACAGCCGCTCCACGTGGCGAGGTTACCAGGCCTATTGTGTGCGGGTACTCAGGAATCCTCAGCTTCTTATCATCTCGCATAAGTCCCTCAGCCTGAAGCTTTTTTGCGAGTTCAGCTACTTTTAACCTTAGGTTGCCCTCCCCTTCGAGGCTCAACTTGAAAACATCGAAATTCATACGGCCCTTTGGCGCGTACAGGGTAAAGCGCCCCGTAACTTCAACGAGAGAACCAACACGCAGCTGCACTCCCGCATCCTTGTAACGATTGACCCACATCATGCAAGGGAGACTGGCTCGAGAGTCTTTTAAAGTAAAATAGACTGCTTTATATCCTGCCTTATCATTAAGCTCAGAGACCTCTCCGACCACTTTGAGAGTGAAAGTTTCAAGCGTGTTTTTCACCTGGGAGAGCGCCGCTGATACGGAAAGTGCCCCTTCGTGGCTCTGTTCTTTTTGTCTTACAGGCATCGCGCTACAATTCCTAGTTGCGTTGGGAAAGCAACCATAGAAGCTGGAGAATTGAGGTGAGTGCAGCAGCAACATAGGTCAAGGCACATGCCCTGAGAACAGAGAAAGCACCGCCTTGCTCAGATTGCATAACCCCTGTTTCTTGCATATATTTCATTGCACGACTGCTGGCGTTGAACTCTACTGGCAGGGTTACAATCTGGAATATGACTGCGAGAGCGTACAGGATAATTGCGAGACTTTGCAATTGAGCGATTTGAAGCAGAATACCCAGCATAAGAAGCCATATCCAAGCCTGCGACGCTATATTGACAAGGGGTACTAAAGCACTCCTCAGCTTTAAGGGACCGTATTCTTGCGCATGCTGGCAGGCGTGTCCAACTTCATGGCAGGCGGTTGCCATTGCCGTAATGCTTCGCCCTCCGAATACATCAGGATTGAGAGTGACTGAGCGGCTACGCGGGTCGTAGAAATCTTGATCGCGGCCTCCTCGGCGTATTGTTACATCCGTGATGCCGTAGTATTCTAGCATGCGGCGGGCAGTTTCTTCACCAGTAAAACCTGTGGACGTTGGAACTTTTGAATACTTTTTAAGTTGTGTATTCACATAAGTACTGGCGGCCATTCCTATTACCAAGGTGGCGAGTATGACAAGATAATAACCGCTGCTAAGCATCTGCACTTCCCTTCTCGTAAGAACAAATGTTCATTGTATCTGAGATATCATGAGGCATGAGAATCGGGATTTATTTGTGAAGTACTCGTAACCTGAAGCTCTCCATCTTTACAGCCGAGGCTTATTCTGTTTGCCAGCAGATCGAGAAGCTCAGCTCCTACAAGTTTTTTTCTCCAACCGGTGAGAAGAGAGACTCCCTGCGTGTACCCTCGCGCAAGGCGTACGAGATCGTCATGGGGCGCAAGCGTCTGAAAAGCTATGCCATGTTCTTTAGCCCTCGTTCTTGCAAGTGCGCCCATGAGGTCGAGCTCTACGTCGACATTTGGCTCGTTACGCTTTCTTTTATCCAAGACAGGCCAGAATTCGCGTGGGGACTCCAATCCTTTTCTTATAAGGCTGACAACCGTTCGAGCATCGTTCGT
The DNA here is from genome assembly GCA_964345475.1 of uncultured Raoultibacter sp. Taxonomy (GTDB): domain Bacteria; phylum Actinomycetota; class Coriobacteriia; order Coriobacteriales; family Eggerthellaceae; genus WRIS01. Next base: position 12,564 of record CAYFQW010000013.1, on the reverse strand, counting down.
GTTAAGTTTCTCTTTTATTCCCCTGACGGCAAAGAGGCTATCGAGGTTCAAGGCTTCTCTTTTGCATGCTTCGACAATCTGCTCATCTGTCAGTACCCATTTTCGAGGAATGTCTCGTTTTTGAGCTTGCTTCTCGCGCCATGCGGTTACTTCCTGTGCAGCAGCGAGCTGCTTCCTCGAAAGCTGAGAAACCCGTTTCAGACGTCTGAAACGTTCCCGAGGGTCCTCCCTATAGCAAGCCGGGTCAGAAAGGCGTTCGAAGTCGTCATCCAGCCAGTGTAATCTCCCCTTCTGCTCCAGCTTTAGTTTCATTTTTTTATAGAGAACAGGAAGGTACAAAACATCGTCGGCTGCATATTCTAATTGGGATTCAGAAAGCGGCCTGCGTGACCAATCGGTATAAGACTCAATTTTTTTCAACAGCACATCGCATTCTGATTGCACGAGCGCTGCGTACCCTATTTGTTGGGTGTGGCCTAAGAGGGCAGCTGCTATCTGTGTATCAAACACAGGTTTCGCAAGCGTCCCCGTATAGCGGAGCAAGATTTCAAGGTCTTGTGAGCCTGCATGGAACAGCTTGGTAATATGTTCGTCTTGCAGAAGTGCTTGGAGTACGTTTAGGTTATCGATTTTGAAGGGATCTATTATTACTGAATCCACGTCAGTCGCCATCTGGAGAAGACACAGCTGGGCGTAGTAAGTTTTTTCTCGTAAAAATTCGGTATCAATGGCAAGGATCGAAGATGAGTGTGCACGCTCGATGAAAGCCTCAAGTGTTTCTTGATCTGCTATATACAAGGGTATTTCCTATATGTCTCACGAGACGGATATAATGACTTTATGATAACAGAAAGGCCTAATATGCGATTATTAATCATAAATAACTTGTCAAGTGGTTACAGAGATGGAGCCATTTATGACTTTGCCCGATCCTTTTTGCGTGATGGCGATGAGGTGTGCCTGCGCAGCACCAGCGGAGAGACAAGAATTGAAGACTTGATAGAAGGAGCTTCTTCGTTCGACGCAGTTGTTGCGAGCGGTGGGGATGGAACCGTGGCTACCGTGAGCTATTGCTTGCGCAATACAGGAATTCCTGTCCTCCCCTTCCCCGCGGGAACGGCTAACCTTTTAGCGCTTAACCTGGCCTCTCCAAATGAGCCACATGCCTTAAGTAAGCTTGTCCGTTCAGGAAGGACTCTCGATTTTGATATTGGCGAGCTCGTTATACAAGACAAAACCTACGGGTTCGAAATAATGGCAGGTGCCGGCTATGACGCCGTGATCATGAATGGCGCTAAGCCAACAAAAAAAATATTTGGAAGCCTTGCCTACGTTTCAGCCGCCTTGACGAATCCCTTGCCGCAAAAATCAAAATTTACAATAATTATCGACGGTCAAACTATTTATAGCGAGGGCGTAGGTATTCTTATAGCAAACTTCTCTCGAATACAGTTTGATATCCCTATCACTCACGACAATAAGCCACGGGATGGCAAGCTCGATATCATCATACTCAAAGGATCTACTGCCTTCGATCTTATTCCAGCCTTCATTGCAGGAATAAGAGATAGAGCGGGTGAGTATCCCGATCGCAGTGAAGCCCTTGAAATCCATAGTGCTGAATCAGTGGAGGTACATGCCGATCCCCCTCTTGAAGTGCAGTATGACGGAGAACCCGTCAAGCTTACAACGCCATTTAAAGTGCGCGTTCTTAAGCGTGCGGTACGTTTTTATATTTCCGAAGAAGGATACGACTTATTTGCGTAAGCAGTAAGCTTCTACAGACTGATGTCTTCTGTTTCAGGCTCGGAATCCTCAGTATGCGTACCTGGGTTATTGTCGACTTCTGAAGGCTTTTCGAGCTCTTTCTGCCATGTTTTAAAGTTTTTGCTGTAGCGCATCTGTATAAGCTCCAGAATAACGGAGAAGAGCATTGCAAAATACACCATAAGTTTTTCGCAGGGCATATCGAAAATAAAGATCCCTGAATGGGCGCCGAGGCTGTCAAAGGTAAGCAAGAGCCCAATTGCTACAATGAAGAACAACGCCAGTATTTTAATTTCGGGGTTGTTGTTAATGAAGTCAGATATTGGATCGATAAATATCATCATTAAAAACACAGCGAGCATAACGGCAATAATCATGATTATGAGATGCTCAGCAAGACCGACTGCTGTGATGACAGAGTCAATAGAAAATACGATATCCATAACCATGATAGTGAACACTGCCTGAGGCAGGCTAATCAGATGGAGGGCTTTAGCTGTTTCGCAATGTGCGGCTTTTTCCTCTTTGAGGGCCAAGACGTCCTTGATCTCAGATAAACCTTTATAAATAAGATAAGCTCCCCCAGCCAAGAGTACGATATCGCGCACCGAGAAAGAGTGCTTATAAACCCATAGATCAATGGTAAAAAGAGAGCTGGTCATATGTACGAGATACGATGCAAAAGAAAGAAATATAATTCGCATGACAAGGGCGCCGCCGAGTCCGACCTTGCGTCCAATATGTTGTTTTTCTTCTGGCAGTCTGTTCGTTGTGATTGCAATAAAAACAAGGTTATCTACACCGAGGACTATTTCTAAAAAAATGAGAGTGATTAAACTGATCCAGGCTTCCGGCGTAGTAAAGATAGATAGATCCATGCTTCTTCTTCCAATAGATGTCTTTGAAGATAGAATGCTAGCATGAGGTCTAGGCCGAGGCAATGATATAATAACTAAATTATCAAAACACCTAGGAGATGCTGCATGGTTCACTTTCCTCAAAATAGAGCAGATAGAGTCACACAGGGATCTGTTACATACCTAGACGGAGCTTCGCTCAGGCGCCCTTTTCAAATGCCCCTCATATTTCGGGGTATTCTCCTTCTTTTTGTTGTAGCCGCTATAGCAATCGGTGGAGTAGTCTTCAAAGCTGTCTATGAAAAGACCATCAAAGCGCCTGCCCGCGATGCGCAGGACATGCAATACCATATAAATAAGGAAGTAGATATAGCCTTACCCTTGCTCACCAGTTTAATTCTACTTGATGACGCATCCATTTCTGCCCAGCTGGCTGAGTCAGGGTACGTAACGATCTCCCTCATGGAGGCCGAGGAAGAGGAGATAGAAGGCTCCGGTCTCGACCTCGTAAAGCTTCCAGATGATATTTCTAGCATTGAGGCAGGTCTTATGTATACGCAAATAGGAAGCTTATCAAGCACTGATGCTGTGAAACTGCTTAACGGCTCATGGCGCTTAATGGTGGATAGAACCAATTCGATTGAAATGAATGTGAAATACGCTGATTTTAACTCGAAGGGCATCGAAGCAGCCATTGAGAATGCTTTGCTAGCTGAAGGGCTCTCTGAGCTTCCTGTGCTAGAAACTGGAGTTGATGGTGCAGGTAATACGTTTCGAAAAGGGCAGGTAGAGGTAGAGGGTGCCACCTATAATTGGCAAATATCTGCCTGTCCCCTCTCCGACGTATACTCCATAAGTGGGCTACCGGACGATTCAACATATGTCGGCATTAAAATGTTTCTCTAAAGTTGGGCAAGCATGTATCATCGTGTTTATCAGGCACATATCACGCAGTATTGGTACAAGACGTGCAGTATTGATACAAGACGATGTTTACCTGGATTTGATACCGCGATAAGGATTCGCTCAGGCGTATCACAGATAGCAAGAAGGACTCTGCTCCAGCCAGTCTGAGAACTGTTTGAGGGCTTTCATCAAGTGGTGGGCGATACTGGGATTGAACCAGTGACCCCTGCCGTGTCGAGGCAGTGCTCTCCCGCTGAGCTAATCGCCCTTGATGTATCCTGAGGCAGCGCTAGCTAGTGTATCAGAATCAGGCACGTTGGAAAAGAAATACTTTATATTTATGGCGATCTAGTAAATTTTGAGATGTATTGAATAACGGTACGCATACTGAAACAAGCGTGCTTCATAGAAACCTTTGAAACGGACCACTCCTCTAGACCCATTAAGCTTAAAATTATCGATTTTTAGAGAAAAGGCTTGCACAAGAGACTTGGTTTTAGTAATGTATCTCCTTGCGCTGCGGACGTGGCTCAGCTGGTAGAGCACAACCTTGCCAAGGTTGGGGTCGCGGGTTCGAACCCCGTCGTCCGCTCCAGAGAATTCGAAGGCCGGTCACTATTTTTGTTACCGGCCTTCTTTAAGCTTTAATCGGCGACGTGGCCAAGTGGTAAGGCAGAGGCCTGCAAAGCCTTTATCCCCGGTTCAAATCCGGGCGTCGCCTCCAATTCAAATTTCCCTTCTGTCTAATGTAGCTCTATCCTGTCTTGCATATTTACTTTTTCGGAACGATAAACGAGTTCCTGCAGGTCTTCTTCATCAAAAATTCTAAGCAGTTCTTTGAAATCAGGGGCTAACGTGCAGGAATCAATATCGGCCCTCTTTACCCAGCACATCTTTCCCTCTTCAGAAGAGCTGAGTTGTCCAGAAAACTCGTTTGTTTTGAAAAGAATCACGACATATCGTTCATTAGGCTCGGCCCGAAATTGTTTGACGCCACATATCCGAGGGTTTTTAATACTCAACCCCGTCTCTTCCTTGATTTCCCTTTTTATCGCTTCTACAAACGATTCTCCCTGCTCTACATGCCCTCCAGGAAAGGTGACGCCAGGCCAGTTGTGGGCGACGCGGTTCTGCAGCAATATCTTATCCTCATGATACACAAGGCAAAGTACCGCCAGAATTATTGTTTCGTTCGACATGCCTCAGCCCCTTTCGAACAGTATTTATTCAGCGCAAGTCTTGTTCTGCAGCAAGTCTCTATTATAGCTCTTCAGAATCGAAACTATTGGACTAGGGCAAACGAGGCGCCAGTCTAGAATAAGGTCATTCAATATGTCCGTCATCAGGCTCTATATGTACGAGTACTTCGCGTACATTTTGATGCTCGCTCATTACCTTTGCTTCAACCTCTTCGCTCAGTTCATGGGCTTTCGATATGCTCATCGTCGGCGAAACCAAGATATGAAGATCAACATATACCTCGCTTTCAGTCCCCCTTGTTCTTATACAATGCGTGTTTCTCACGCCGGGGACAGAAAGGACTATGTCACGCAAGACGCTTTCAGGAATGCGAACATGATCAGAAAGCGTCTTAAGGCTCCGTTTAAACACATCTACCGCTGTGTATAAAATCATAATCATGACCAGTAAAGCGACTATGGGATCGGCGACAGGAAATCCTACAGCAGAAAATATTAGTCCAACAATAACTCCAAGCGAAACCATGACATCTGACAAAGTATGGCTAGCATCGGCTTGCAAGATATCGCTACCGAGTTCGTTGCCGCGCTTACGCTCAAACAGAGCAACAAAAATATTGAGTATAAGAGTACATATCATCACGAGAAACGACGCAGGCATTACAGAAATTGAAAAATCTTGAGTTCTCAATTTTGCCAGAGCGCTCATGCCTACCTCTCCTGCTGCGAGGAGAAGGAATAGTCCGATGACCAAGCTTGCATATGTTTCAAATTTTGCATGGCCGTAGGGATGCGACTCATCGGCGGGCCTTGAAGCAATTCCGATACCGACAAGCCCAACAAGATTGCCAAGTGCGTCAAAAATCGAATGAATGCCGTCTGCCTGCATAGAGGTGGAGCCGCTATAGAGACCGTATAAGTACTTTGCAGCGGCAACGATAATATTAAGGAAGAAAATAGTCCAAAGAACTCGCTTTATTGCCCCAATGCGCTCTTTGGCTATTATTTGGGACTTTGATGTTGTCTGCATATGCTCCCTCACAACCTTACGCGCAATAGGCTCAAGACGTATGTTTTCCCCATAAACCAGAAACGCTGGATACTTTTTCTAGTATCCAGCGTTTCTGGTGTCGGAGGCGGGATTTGAACCCGCACACCTGTAATTAGGCACTAGCACCTCAAGCTAGCGTGTCTGCCGTTCCACCACTCCGACATGTACTTGCATACGAATATGCAACGTTGGATATTCTACCAAATACTTTCCCTTTGTACAGGAATAATTTTGTAGATTCATAATCAGAACCCCTTACGAGCCTAGCCTATACTTCCTGTGGGGTAGATCTTCATCAGAATGACGAGGGAGACGAGGAAAATAATAGCAAGGACAACTGTCAACCTATCAAGGTTTTTCTCAACAATGCTCGTACCCGTATGACTTGAGTACATTGAACTAGCGATCATTTCTGATACCCCTGTTCCCTTTCCGGAATGGAGTAAAATAAAAATAATGAGGCCGACTCCTGATACAAACAAGGAAATTAAAACTATGATAAGCAATGCATTCAAAATGTATCTTCTCCTCTAAAGCCATATCATGCCATATATGCAGACATGATATTATACCTTTACTTGCTCATTGTTTGCAAGAAAACTGGAAGCCACCATTTCTTCAGGTTTGTCCAGCCCAATAATGTCTAAAAGAGTTGGGGCGATGTTCGACAAAGAACCCTTTTGTGTCAGAAGGTCCCTCTTCTTACTTGAAGCGTCAACAAGTATGAGCGGCACCATGGCTGTTGTGTGGGCAGTGAAAGGCGATCCGTCCTCGTCAAGCATTTTATCGGCATTTCCGTGGTCTGCAGTGAGGAGCGTTACTCCCCTTTTGCCCTCCATTGCTGCAAGAACCTCCCCAACTCCTCTGTCAACAGCCTCGACGGCTTTAACAGCAGCAGGTATGGAACCTGTATGCCCTACCATATCGCAGTTCGCAAAATTAACTATATACACATCAGCGACATTGTCTGTAATGGCCTTGGCTAAATTTGCGCTTACTTCAGCAGCACTCATCTCTGGCTGTAAATCGTACGTGGGTATGTGTGGGCTTGGGATTAAAACACGTATTTCGCCCGCCTTAGGCTCTTCCACTCCCCCATTAAGAAAAAAAGTCACATGTGCATATTTTTCTGTTTCTGCAATGTGATACTGTCTGAGCCCTGCGTGAGATATAACATCTGCAAGTACATTTTTAGGGAATTCCTTTTTGAAGGCAACTTCTGCTGAAATTGTTGGGTCATATTCCGTGAGGCAGGTAAAGAGGACGTTCGGCTTTCTTTTCCTTTCAAAGTCCTCAAAGCTCTGGTCAACAATACTGCGCGTAATCTCGCGTGCCCTATCGGGGCGAAAATTAAAAAAGACGATCGAATCCCCATCTTCCACCCCTCGGTCAACGAAAGAGGCAGGCAGAAGAAACTCGTCGGTTACGTCATCGGCATAGGATCTTTCGATATATTCTAGTGGGTTGAGCTCGCTGAAGGGATGCGCGTCCACGATAGTATGATAGGCCATCTCTACACGATCCCACCGTTTGTCGCGATCCATGGCATAATAACGGCCGCTCAGACTAGCTATTCTTATTGTGCTCTGGCCCGCACTTAAATCAGAGCACAAGCTCATCAGCTCTTTTATGTATCCTATCCCTGAGCGAGGAGGTACATCCCTTCCGTCCAGAAAACAGTGAATATATATTTCTGGCACTTCAAGATCTACGGCAAGCTTTAAAAGCGCATAGAGATGCTCCTTGCTTGAATGTACGCCGCCGTCCGAGACGAGACCCATGAAATGAAGAACCGCTCCAGTTTTTTTCGACTGCTTACAGGCTTCGATAAGCACCTGGTTTTGCCCGAGCGCCCCCGATGCAACAGCTTCGTTTATCCTTGTCAATTCCTGTGCTACAACTCTTCCAGCTCCAATATTAAGATGGCCTACCTCTGAATTCCCCATTTGGCCCTCAGGTAAGCCCACTGCTCTGCCAGAGGCGTTTAGGCTTGTGTGAGGGCAAGTTTCTAAAACCTTATCTAAAACCGGTGTGTCTGCCAGCGAGATAGCATTCGATGCGCTTGGGGCATCCAAGCCAAAACCATCCATGATAACGAGGCAGACGGGTGTGCTCAAGTCGGAATTCTCAGCCATACGCCCTCAGCCCTTCTTCACACACGCCTCTATGAGCTGGACGAAGCTCCTTGCATCCAGGCTTGCTCCTCCAACGAGGCCCCCGTCAATGTTTTCTTGTTCGAGCAATACGTCAACGTTTCCAGGATTCATAGAGCCTCCATAGAGTATGCGCATACCTTGGGCGGTCTGTTCATCTGCAAGAGAGGATATTGTTGCACGTATCGCTTTACAGACCTCTTCAGCCTGTTCCGGCCTTGCTGTCCTACCTGTTCCAATAGCCCATATGGGTTCGTAGGCAACAACACAGGCTTGCATGCTCGAAATGTCCATGCCTGCAAACGCAGCCTTTACTTGTGCTTCGATGTATTCGAGTGTTTTTCCAGATTCACGTACGGCGAGCGACTCGCCAACACAAAGGATTGCACCAAGCTTTGCCTTTGTTAAAGCTTTGAGTTTTCTGTTTACCTCTTCATCTGTTTCGCCGAAGATTTCGCGCCGTTCGGAATGCCCCACAATAGAGTATGAGCAACCAATTTCTTTTATCATAGGGACAGATACTTCGCCCGTAAAAGCACCATGCTCTTCCCAGTACACGTTTTGAGATGCAATCTTAATTTTCCTACGATCAAATTCGAGGACTGTGAGGACTGGTTTTAAATCGACATACGGCGGACAAAGAACAACTTCGACCTCTGCCCACTCTGCTTCATAGGCGTTGGATATTTCTTGCGTAAGGACTACAGCTTCGGAAATGGTATTGTTCATTTTCCAGTTTCCAGCCATTAAAGGTTTTCTTGTCATCTGTATTCTCCTTTCGTTCGGCTACCTCTTTAGAGCTTCTACTCCAGGCAAAACATGAGCTTGGAGTAACTCCATTGAAGCACCTCCGCCAGTTGATATAAAGCTTACCCCGTCCGCAGAGCCGAATTTTGTGACTGCTGCTACGCTATCTCCGCCTCCAATAATGGAAACGGCTTGCTTGTTTGAAATAATAGCCTCAGTGAGAGTTCGAGTGCCCGACTCAAAGGGTTTCATCTCAAAGACGCCCATGGGGCCATTCCAGAATATCGTCTTTGCACGCTTAACATAGTCAGCGTATAAACGTTCCGTTTCAGGGCCGATGTCTAGGCCCATCATGGCATCGTCAAACGCATCTACAGAACATATTTTAGTATACGCTTTCTCAGAAAATGAATCAGCGGCAACGATATCAATAGGCAAAAGAATATCTACTCCCTTGCGCTTCGCATCACAAAGCGTCTTTTTGCTCCGTTCAACCCAATCAGGCTCTACAAGGGATGCTCCGACAGTCTTCCCTTGCGCAAGAAGAAAGGTGAAGCACATTGCTCCTCCAATAATTACCGTGTCACAAACATCAAGCAGGGCATCGATAACGCCAATTTTATCAGACACCTTGGATCCGCCTAAAACGGCTACAAAAGGCTTTTGGGGATGCTTGAGCATGGAATTTAAAGTCGAAACCTCTTCCTCAAGAAGAAAGCCCGCATAGGAGGGTAATAACTGTGCCACTCCAACTGTAGAGGCATGCGACCTATGGGCAGTGCCGAAGGCATCGCTTACGAACACATCTGCTAATTGCGATAATTCCCACGCAAACTCAGGGTCATTCACTTTTTCGCGACAGTCGAAACGAAGGTTTTCCAAAAGAAGAACCTCTCCCCGCTGCAAGGCCGCACTTTTCTTTTTTGCATCATTTCCAACTATGTCAGAAGCAAGCTGGACGTCTATTCCTAAAATATTGCTCAGTTCTTTTGCAACTGGAGCCAGGGAAAACTCTTTTTCGAATCCCGTACCCTTTGGACGGCCTAAATGACTCATGAGTATTATTTTTGCCTGCTGATCAAGGAGGTATTTAATAGAGGGAAGAACTTTTAAGATGCGCGTATTGTCGGTAACGACACCTTCGCAGAGAGGTACATTAAGATCAACACGCATCAAAACACGCTTATCGTAGAAATTAGACGACTTAATACTGTACAAACTGGGCATTCCTGTCCCCTTCTTGAATAAAGCGCGTCTGGAAAGGCGCGCTTTATATATCTGATCCTATACTTTATTCAGCACAGAGCTTAATACACTATCTTCACAAGGTCTTTCAATCGATTAGAATATCCCCATTCATTGTCATACCAGGCGACTACTTTTGCAAAGTTACCTGTACCGCCCAAGACCATGGTTAGACCTGAATCGAATACCGAAGAATGGCTATCGCCAATGACATCAGTCGAAACAATAGGGTCGCTCGTATAGGAAAGGATGCCCTTCATCGGCCCTTCAGCCGCTGCCTTCATTGCGCTATTGATGGACTCGACGTCTGCTTGTTTTTCAAGCTCCACGGTAAGATCGATCATAGAGCCATCAGGTGTCGGAACTCGGGTCGCAAAGCCATCAAGCTTCCCTTTTAGTTCGGGAAGAACTAAAGAAACAGCACGAGCTGCCCCGGTTGTGGTAGGGATCATGGAGAGGGCTGCTGCTCGTGCGCGTCGTAGATCTTTATGAGGAAGATCTAAGATTTTCTGATCATTTGTATAAGAATGGATGGTGTTCATAAAACCACGCTGTATTCCAAAATTATCCAACAGAACTTTTGCTATCGGAGCAAGGCAGTTAGTCGTACACGAGGCGTTTGAGATAATGTGGTGCTCGTCTTTGTTGTACAGATGGTCATTTACTCCCATGACTACAGTTATATCTTCATTTTTTGCAGGAGCAGAAATGATAACCTTCTTTGCGCCAGCATCTAGGTGTGCCCTGGCTTTTGTCGCATCGGTGAAGAATCCCGTTGAATCGATTACGACATCGACCCCGAGTTCGCCCCAATGCAGGTTTGCGGGTTCGCGGTTAGAAAGACCCTTCACATGCTTCCCGTCAGCGATAAAGCCCTCGTCGGTTATTTCTACACTTTCGAAACCGCGTCCATGTATTGAGTCGTATTTGAGGAGATATGTCATCGCTGGCTTGTCTCTCAAATCGTTGACAGCCACTACTTCGATAGCAGGATCTGCATGCATCGCCCGATATGCAAGACGACCAATGCGACCAAAGCCATTGATACCTACTTTGATGGTCATAAGTACCCCTTTCGCATAAGATACTCTCTAATCTCATGCAGTATGCACAAGATCTTGTACTGCGGTACCGTACGTATATTGATGATAATCGTCATACGCTCCTTAAGGTGCTGTTCTTAGTTTATCTCATAAAAAATGCATTCGCATCATTCCTTCGTTTTGAGATCGATTTCTCGGGCGAGTTGTTCAATTCGTCTTACGCGGTGATATACCGCCGACTTAGACAAGGGTGGATCCGCCTGTTCCCCAAGCTCTCTTAAACTAGCATCGGGATTGCCCACCCTCAGCTTGATGAATTCCTGCAAAGCATGAGGCAGGTTTTCAATGCCGTAGGCATCTACTACTTTTCTTATAGCGAAAATTTGATCAACCGAAGCATTAACGCTCTTTGCCTGGTTTGCTATTTCGGCATTCGTGATCCTGTTAACATCATTTCTTAAGCTTTTTGAGACACGTTCATTTTCGAGTACCAAAGTATTCTGATGGGCGCCTGTGAAGGCAAGAAATTTGGCTATGGCATCCCCACTCTTCAAATACACCATGTAAGAGTTCTTTCGTGCAAGAACACGCGCCTGTATGCCTTTTGTTTCCATAAGCTCAACCAAGCCATTTGCGAGCACCTCGCTTTCTACAATAATCTCAAAATGGAAATTTCCACGAGGATTAGAGATGAAGCCGCTGCCTAAAAAAGCCCCTCTCAAGTAAGCTGCCGCACAGCATTGCTTCTCAACAAGGCTTTCGCGTATGTTCATCTCGAGCCGGCCGCCAGTTAATACCCCAACCTCATGTAATGCGTGTTCCAAATTATCCTGAGTAGGTATTTCTATGAGAAAATTGGGCGTATTGTGTAAGACGCTGCGTCGAGTAGTCAACTCTGTTTCAAGATCGAAGAGGCTATGGAGCAATCGTATGACCAAGCGGGCGATGGACGGGGTGTCTATGGCAATTTCAAGCCTATATCGCCCAGGTCCACTCAAGAAAAGGGTGCCTTTGATGCGAATAAGCGCTGCTAGGGTTGCAACTTCACAATGGCTGCATACCGGCAAAACTCTGACGAGCTCTTCTTTTACGTCAGCGGTAAATGACATGTATGTATCACCTCTTTGAATGCGGCTGCAAGAAGTTTTGGATCGTGCCAGGTAGGGGCATGCTCATTCACAAGATTTCGTACAAGAACACGGATGCCGCCCTCTTCCCATTCCTTGACATCTTGAATTTCAAAGTCTACTTTTTTAATTGAAGAAAGTAACGCATTGTCAGAGGTCTTGATGCTTGCAGTCTGAAGCCTTGTTGGAAAATCTCCCTGTACCTTTGTTTCGTAAGGGCAATAATCATCAGAATGTAGAAGTACGAAGTCAAGGTGTCCAGCCAATCCATGGTCAAGTAGGGCGTTCACATGGTCTCGAGCTGACATACCCCTCGTTTCGCCTTGCATATCGGCGAGAGAGCACACAAACACACTCGGGGCAGATGATTGCTTGATAGCTTCTGCAATACCAGGAATAAGGAGGTTCGGAATGATAGAGGTAAACAGCGAACCTGGTCCAAGCACTATCAAATCGGCCTCTTGGATAG
>CAYFQW010000012.1:25295-41833 GCA_964345475.1 uncultured Raoultibacter sp. | reverse complement strand
CTTTCTTTTTGTAATCTATTATTGAATATTCGATACATTGCATCAAATATTGAGCTCAGTAGAAACTACTGATAAGGGGAGGTCATCTGCTTTGCTTTGAAGTGAAAGCTAGGAAAACAGCCCGAATGAGCAGGTATTTATAGTAAACCCAATAAAATCATATGTTCTTGATGATGATATATGAAAAATGTGTGCGTATTGTTATCTACGAAGGGACCGCTTTGAAGTAGCGGGGTAAAAATGGAAAGAGAAGGAGGGAAATATGTCCGAAAAAAAAATTTCGAGACGTAATTTCGTTAAAGACGCTTTTGTGTCTGGCGTAGCGATCGCGGCGACAGGCACCCTTGTTGCATGTGCTCCGAAGGAGGATGGTAAACAAGCCTTATCTGAAGAAGGTGGGGCGTTTGGTATTCCAGATACGTGGGACTACGAAACCGATGTTTTGTGCCTAGGTGGTGGAGGGACGGGAATTACGGCAGCGCTTTGGGCAAAATATTCCGGGGCTGAATCTCTCATCCTGGAAAAGGGTGAAACATCCCTTGCGTGCTCCGCCGCTCTGTCTGATGGTCAATGGCTTGCAGCAGGAACAACTCTACAAAAAGAGCGCGGGATAGATGACAGCCCAGATAAACTTTATAAATGGGTAGAGTCCGTACAACCCGAACAGGTAGTATGTGATAGCGATCTAGAAACAGCTAGAGTGATATGCGATACCACTGTACCCGTCTTCGAATGGCTGCTTGGTCTTGGATGCGAGGTCGTAGGTGATATTCAGAACTTCTTGGATATGGACGAGAGTCGTTGGCATACGTTCCAGATGCAAGATGTTATGGGGATTCTTTTAAATGAGTGCAAGCAACAGGATGTCGAGATCTTAAACGGTGTAGAAGCAACTCGCTTGGTTACCAATGCTGAAGGACGGGTTATTGGGGCTCAGGCAAAAAAGGGAAATTCGGAAATATATGTTAAGGCTCGTCGTGGGGTTGTGCTTGGAACAGGTGGCTATTCGGCTAACCCAGAGATGTTAATGATTTATAATGGGAAAAAATACGCAAACGCAAAACCGGTAGGATGTAAAGACAATACGGGAGATGGATATCGTATGGCTCTGGAGATAGGCGCTGCCTTGCGTGATGTCCATGTGGCTCCTTCATTAGCCCTGGCTGCAGCTGACACGTTGGTTGGAATTGTCCAGCTTCCTCGAGCAGGGGGGATTTTGGTGAACGAAAGCGCCCAGCGCTATACGGCAGAAAATATTGGTGCATCTCCAGAAGCCGCCGCTACTTCGCTGCAAGAGGGCAAGACTTTCATCATTCACGATGATCCACAGATGTCTATGGAACACGCTATGATCACCCTCGATCGACATGAAATGCTTGGCGGGACTATTTATACTGCCGACACCTTAGAAGATCTGGCAAGTCAAATTGGCCTTGACCCGGCTGTTTTGGCCGATACGGTGGAGAAATATAATTCATACTGCGAAGCGGGTGACGATCCTGATTTTGGGCGTAACACCATTGACGAACTAGAGGGTAGTGCGCCTGCGCCAGCGTTAACGACGCCACCATTCCATGCCATTGAAGTTTGTGCTGCCATCTATCCAACGCAAATGAGACTGAACTCGGATACAAAAGCCCGTGTCCGCGATCAATATGGTGAAGTGATACCCAGCTTGTATACGGGTGGCCTAATGGGAAACATTGGTATTAGGAACCCTGATTCTGGCCAGGTTGTTTGTGCGTTAACTGGTGCATTCTGTCTCGGGTATGTTGCAGGGCAAGATGCTGCGACTTTGGAGCCTTGGGATTAATCGCTTGATTGTTTTATTTACGTAATCGGTGAGGGAGCGTGTCGGTCACGGTACATTCCCTCATTGCAATCTAAGCGTGCGGCTTTTCCATCGGCAGCCAGTTCGACATTGTAGTAATTGAAAAAAATAGAGCGAAAAAAGGATCAGGGTATGAAAATAGAAGAAATTGAGATAGAGGGTGATTGTGAAGTTTCGGGAACTGATACAGCTAACTCTAAAGACTTCGAACCAAAGAAGAAGAAAAGGAAGAAACTACCGATAATAATTGGAGTCATTGCACTTGTTCTTATAGCTGCTGGGTTTGGTTTTTTTTCTTGGCATGAACAACCAAGCTTTTGCAATGCGATATGTCACACCCCCATGGATCCATATAATGAGACGTATGACTTAGAGGCCGGGTCAAGCGGTGTTGATAAGTGGGGGAATCAGGTTCAAGATACGAATGCAATGTTGTGTGTTTCCCATAAAGTACCGGTACAAGAAGGTGGGGCAGACGCAAAATGCCTGACCTGTCACGTTCCTACTATAGGTGAGCAGATAAGTGAAGGTGTAAAATGGATTAGTGGAGATTACAAAAACCCACTCGAAGAACGCTCACTTGATGACCTTGTCGAGGCTCGAAGTATTGAAGGAAACCAATTTTGCATGAATGAAAACTGCCATGATTTATCTATGGACGAATTAGCTGAGCTGACCAGTGATATGAACTTCAATCCACATGTTTTTCAACATGGACCCATGTCTTGCGGAGAGTGCCACAAAGCTCATCGCTCTTCGGTAATGTTTTGCTCACAATGCCACGTTGCTGCTGAGATTCCAGTAGGCTGGTTAACGGTGGATGAGGCCCGGGAGATAGATATGCCCTGATGGTAAAAATAGTGCTTTTAATAGCCTTAGGGCTATAATATTAAAAACAGAGTTTTGAAAAAACGTAACATAAGCCAGACCAAGAAGCACAATGGGTCTGGCTTGTTTCTTGCCATCCGTACAGTTCTCCATATTTGAGCACCGCATATATGCCGGTTCCCTACTTTAAACAACTTTATAGATGAGTCGTAATCTCTGGCAAGCAGAGGGCTATACAACCTGTTGCCCGCACAGGCTGTTTCGAGCCCAGATCTGTTGTCGATAGACGGGAATCACCACTCAAGCTGAAGAGTTTGGTTTATGTGTAAGTGGTTTCTCGACACCAGTCAGTTATTTAAAGTCGCGGTTTCTTAATCAGGCATTACGTTGGCGTATTCAGTCTCTTTTTGCTAATATTTATGCAGTCCCGAAAATGCGAAAGGCGCTGTAACTTATGATAAGTTTTATCCGAACTAATAGGGAAAGAAAAAAGTCACAAACGGGCACCTTTACCGGATTTGATTTTAAGAAGCTGGCAGACGAGGTTGATTGGGTATTAGCTGTTGGTTTTGCTCTATTCCAGGCATGGAATATTCTTTGTGTTGCAATGCCGGATCCTTTAACTTATGAATCCCCTTTTCTTGATCTTCGCTGGTTATCTCTGCTTACAGCTGGAACAATATCGGTGGTTGTAGTCATTTGGCCAAGACTCATTCAATTGTTTTTATCAAAGAAGAAAAATGTATTCCTAGTCGGCGCCATTGCAACTGCGGGGAGTATTTTAGGCCCTATTTCAGCGTATATACCGGATTATGCTACCCTTATCCTACTGTTAGCAGCGATAGCAGTAGGGATAGGTTTCGTTGGTCTTTTCTTCGCGTGGTTTAAAGCCTTGACGAATACCTACAGTGAAACGACTCTCGTTTTCGGGATTATGCTAGCTGCGCTCCTCACTTATCCACTTGCAAATATATTGAAATCTGGCCAGATAAATATATGGGTCGCTGCGCTCACTGCTTCTGTGCTGCCGATCGGTTCAGTATTATTATTCGGGCTGCGATTAAAAAAGAACAGTGAGTTATTAAGTGCTAAGGATGGATCCTCATTGCCTTCTCTGGAATCTGAGGAGAGAAGTTTTTTGTTTCGTTTTTGTTTATGCATTTTCCTAGTTGTTGCGGCTATTGAAATTGTTAGGGGTATTCTTTTTTTCAGGGGTAGGTTGGATCTCTATGCTGGTGCGATTAATTTTTACATACTTGCTCTCAAGCTCTTAAGTGGGTTTTATATCCTTGTAGTGCTGAAAACCCATAATGCCAGCAAAGTCACTCAACTTTACAGAGTGATATTTTTGATAATCCTCAGCATAGCACTATGTTTGCTTCTCCCGCTTAGAGACACCTGGCTTGTGACCACCTTAGTTAATTATGGCTCCTTTTGTTTTCAGGTAATTATGACCACGATCGCCTATCGGGCTTGTATCATGTTCAGGGGGTCGTCCTATGTTATTCTAGGAAGTATAAGGGCAGCATGGGCTTTCGCTGGGATTTTGGGCATCGTTGCCTGCAAGACAGATTTAATGTATTGCTCAGAGATGATGCAAGAGCTGGTCTTTATTCTCTGCCTCGTGATAGCTATCTCATTTGTCTTTGTTTTTCCCGACCGTATGTGCGCCGACATCTTCGTTGACAGATCAGAATCTGTTGCTAATCTGAAGGTGCTCTATGAGCAAGTCGCTCGGGAATTTAATCTGACCGAGCGCGAGACTGAGGTGTTCCTATTTATGATAAAAGGACGATCTGCCAGCCGTATCGCGAAAGAGCTAAGTATTTCAGTTGCAACTGTCAATTCCCATATTTACCATATTTATCAAAAAACATCCGTTCACTCGAATCAAGAGTTGCTTGATTTGGTTGAAAGCAGGAGTTTCTCTGAGTAAAGTTTTCAAAATCTTCCTAGCTCTGCTATCCATTACTTAGCGATAGAAAGAGCGCTCTTGAGGCAACGAAAGGTTTCGCGGTTTCAACAGAGGCAGCATGAAAGAAGGCAGGATACGTTAGACCCCTATAACCATTGAAAGACGCATAAGGCCATGTGAAAAACCTAGAAGCCGAAGGCCCCCAAACCCGCGAGACAATAAGGACACAGGAAAGCAGCAGATTTCCGAGAACGTTCGCTAAGCAGAGGCTTTATGATATCCTGCTAATTCAAATTACAAACAAGGTCACACAGTCGTAATGACTCTTGTCAAAGAAAGGTTTCCTATGTCAGAAGCAATGCGAATCGCTGTTTTAATCGATTCGGACAACATATCAGCAAAATATATTTCGGCAGTTCTCGACGAGGTGTCAGTATATGGCATGGCCTCAATTCGTCGTATTTACGGAGATTGGACAAGCCCTTATTCCGTGAAATGGAAAGACCAACTGCTGGAAAATTCTCTCACTCCTATGCAGCAGTTCAGTAATACCTCGGGCAAGAATTCTACTGATTCGGCAATGATAATTGACGCAATGGATATTCTCTATTCAGGCGACATCGACGGGTTTTGCATCGTGTCCTCGGATAGCGATTTCACACGACTTGCAAGTCGCCTGCGCGAATCGGGTCATCTTGTTATCGGCATGGGGGAGGAAAAAACTCCGTTACCCTTCAGAAAGGCCTGTACAAAATTTATCGCCTTAGAGAATCTCGTCAAGGATGATGATGAGCCTTTGGCCCAGGAAAATGTGTTGAAGGTTGAAAAAGTTGAAGAGGCCATTTTTGCCACAGTCGTTTCAAATGACGGCATAGGTAAGCGGACAAGGCTTTCCGGTATAGGCAACGAGCTCGGAAACAAATATTCAGACTTCGATGTGCGAAATTATGGCTATAGCTCGCTTTCCCGTTTCGTGGGAGATCTCGAGCGGTTTAATCTACAGCGAGAGGATAACGATTATTTCGTATCGCTCAATGATCGTGTCGGCTGTGAAGAGGCCGTAGCTGAGCTTATCTATTCGAAGGTTCTAAAGGCGCAGAATGAAAGTATAAGTTTAAGTGAGCTGGGGAATGCGGTGCGCGATACCTTTCCCGACTTCGACCCTCGAAATTATGGCTATGCCCAGTTTTCAAAATTTGTAGAGAGCATAGATAACGTGGCTCTTGTGCGTAATGACAATGGGCAGATGTTTGCCTCTTCAATTTGATCGGATAGGTCATTTTTAGGCTCTCTCAGGTCTAAGTGGCCCGATGTGTTTACATATAGTTGGGTGTTGATGTGCGCGAGCAATTGATTCCGTAGTTTTGCCAACATAATCCTTTTATCCTTGATTGCTTTTTGGTAGTTTGTGAATTGCTGAATTCGAGGCATGGCACGAAAGTGGTCTATTGAGGAGATTTTCGAATGAATATAGTCAAGACACAGAGCTACGAAGAGATGAGCCGTAAGGCTGCAAATATCATGAGCGCCCAGATGATTCATAAGCCGGACAGCGTTTTAGGTTTGGCAACAGGGTCAACCCCTGAAGGTGCATACCAGATCCTCATAGAGCGCTGTCAAGCTGGTGACCTTGATTTTTCCGAGATCACGACCGTTAATCTCGACGAATATGTTGGGCTGTCGCCGGATAATCCAGAGAGCTATCGATACTTTATGGAAGATAGGCTTTTTTCTCATGTGAACATGAATGCTGCTCGAGTCCATTTCTTAAACGGAATCGCCTCAGATCCTATTTCAGAATGCGCACGATTTGAGACTTTGATTAAAGAGCTTGGGGGAATAGATTTTCAATTGCTCGGTATGGGTCCTAATGGGCACATTGCCTTCAACGAGCCGAGTTCCTCTTTTACCCGTACATGCTTTAAGGTGGGGCTGACTGAAAGCACTATTGAGGCGAATAAACGTTTTTTTGATACAGCAGAGGATGTTCCACGCGAAGCTTTGACAATGGGTATTGGCACTATTATGGCTGCTAGAAAAATTCTTATGCTCGTCTCAGGGTCGAACAAGGCAGAAATTGCTGAGGAGGCCTTTACTGGACCGATATGTCCTGAGGTGCCCGCATCCATCCTGCAACTTCATCCGAATGTTACGGTGTTAGGAGATGTCGCCGCACTGAGTTGGATGGATTAGGCTGTCACTGTAAGTAACAAAGTGTCCTTATGCGTCGTAATGCGCGATTGACACTGCTTATATGTGGTTTGCAATGAGCAGGGTTCACTATTTTCGGCTTAAATCAAAGTAAACTGAGTTGTGGTGTATGAATAATTTCGTGCATATTACGTATGGATATGGGATAATCCAAGGTTGTTGTGTGCAGAATTGAGCCTTTGTCACATGCGTAATATTATAGTTTTTGCTGAACTGCCAAGAGATGCGGTGTCATTCAGCTAAGAATCGAAACATAGAGGAGCACGAGTGAAAACAAAAGTCGAGACATTAGAGGACAATCAGATTAAGTTAAGCGTTACCGTTGATGCTAAAACAGTGGACGCGCGTATTAAAAAAACCTATAAAGATTTTGCTCATACATATAATTTTCCAGGATTTCGACGCGGCAAAGCACCTCGGCCCGTTATTGACAACGCTCTCGGGGCCGAAGCTGTTCGAGCTTCGGTGACCGATGACGTACTGCAAGAGCTGTATCCACTCGCGGTAGACGAGGCGGGTATTTTCCCTATTTCTCAAGCAAAATTCGAGGATCAAGAATCACTTGTTGAAAATGGAAAAGATTTCGTTTTTGTAGCGACGTTGAAGACCAAACCAGAGCTTGCCCTCTCAAGCTATGAGCCTGTTGAAATCGAACTTCCTAAAGAAGGCGCGAGCGAGCTTGAGATAGAAGATCAAATTCAAATTTTCCGCGAGCATTACTTTACTTTTGAAGACGCTGGCGATGCAGCCGAGATACAAGAAGGCGGCGTTGCCGACATAGCCATGACTGTATCTGATGAGGAGGGAAATGAGCTTGAGTCCCTCACAAGCGAATCGCGTGTATACACCTTAGGTAGCGGTATGTTTCCTCCTGAATTTGATGAGAATCTGCTTGGACTGAAAAAGGGGGAGAAGAAAGAATTCGATCTAGAGTTCAAAGGGCTGTATACTGCAGGGCTTGCGTCTATAGCTGGGCAAGTTGAAAAAGCTCATTTTTCTATCGAAGTGACGGAAGTGAAAGAAAAGGTCCTCCCTGAGTTAAGCGATGAATGGGTGAAGGACACGGTAGGCTTTGAGGGTATCGAAGATTTAAAGACAAAGATTGCAGAATCTATCAGCAAGCAGAAAGCAGAAACTCTACCTGGTTTGAAAGAGAGAGCTTCTTTGACGGCTCTTTCCAAACGGCTTGAGGGAGATGTGCCTGAAGAAATGATTGCTTCTTCTGAAACCGATCTTTTTCAAACCTTCTTCCAGCAACTGCAATCACAGGGCGCTACGCTTGATGCCTACTTGCAACAAATGGGTATCGAAATAGACGACTTTAGAAAAGACGTTAAAGAGCAGGCCATCGAAATCACAAGACAGGATCTTTCTTTGGATGCTTGGGCTCGTCATAAGGGCATGGAGGTTACCGAAGAGGATTTACTGGAGGAGTTTAAGAATAGCGGAGCAGAGGATCCAAAAGCTCTTGAAAAGGAGTGGCGTGAGAATGGCCGGCTCCATATGCTCCGTCAGGGCATCCTCCGTATGCGCGCCACCGAAGATCTTATGGAGACTGCCAAGGTGAGCGAATACGAGCTTCGTGACCTCGAGGACGAAGATGCCTCAAAAAAGAACGAGGCCGAAAAGCCCTCGACAGATGAATCGGCAGTAGATGCTGAGAGCATAAAAGAAGATACGAAGAGTGTTAAAACAGATACGGAAAATGCAGGGATGGATACAGAGTAAGGTTTGAAACAGAACGTACGTTTCGTCTCTTGCATGCGATATTATAGAAACAAACAGACAAGTAATAATGAGCAAGAGTCTATCGAAAGTGAGGCAGTTATGACAGGCAATGATATTCATTCAGCGCTTATACCATATGTTATCGAGCAGTCGCCCCGAGGTGAACGTAGTTACGATATTTTCTCTCGTCTGCTCAACGAACGTATTGTATTTTTAGGAGAACAGATTGACGACAATGTAGCCAATTCAGTCGTAGCTCAACTCCTTCATTTAGAAAGCTCCGATCCTGAAAAAGATGTTTCTCTCTACATCAACTCTCCAGGGGGTTCGGTGACGGCGGGGCTTGCTATTCTCGACACTATGAACTTCATAAAATGTGATGTTTCCACCATTTGTCTTGGGCAGTGTGCCTCAATGGGCGCAGTTCTGTTGGCAGGCGGCACTAAGGGTAAGCGTCTTGCCCTACCGAACTCTATGATACTGATTCACCAACCTTCTGGTGGTGCACAGGGTCAGCAAACGGAAGTAGCCATTGTCGCCGATTTTATGCTTAAGACACGTCAACGCCTCAACAAGATTCTAGCCGAACAGACGGGGCAGGATCTTGATCGTATTCAGGCCGATACTGAGCGTGATAACTACATGACCGCCGAACAGGCTTTGGAGTATGGCCTCATTGACCGAATTACTACATCTCGCGCTGTAGGACAAGAAGAAAAGTAACATTATGACAGATGACAAGGATGATATCTCTTACGGGGATGACTCGTATGAAGACGATCTCGTCACCGATGAGATAAGTTGCGCTTTCTGCGGCAAGAGGCCTGATCAGGTTGCTGCCATGATAGCAGGACCTAATGGCATCTATATTTGCGATGAGTGCATCTCAGTTTCCGCCAATGCAATGATGCGTGATTTGGGGATCAATATTCCCGACGATCTTCAGGGGCTTAGCTTCGATGGAAGGTTTTCGCCAGGTGCCGAGCGCGGACAGATACGCGATTTTGATCACTATGAGGAAGAGGAAGAGAGTATTCTCGATCATCTTCCAACCCCTCGCGAGCTTTATGAGGGGCTTTCTAGGCATGTGGTTGGACAGGAAGATGCTAAACGCGCCTTATCGGTTGCAGTCTATAATCACTATAAGCGTATAAGCATGGACATCGATTCAGAAGATGACGATGTTGAGCTTGCAAAGAGCAATATCTTGCTGCTCGGACCTACAGGTTCTGGAAAAACTTTGCTTGCCCAGTCCCTCGCACGTACCTTGGAGGTACCCTTCGCCATAGCTGATGCAACAGCTTTGACAGAAGCGGGCTACGTTGGTGAAGATGTTGAGAACATTTTGCTCAAGCTCATTACAGCTGCAGATTTTGATATAGCTCGGGCAGAGATAGGAATTATCTATATCGATGAGATTGACAAGGTTGCCCGCAAGGCGGAAAACTTGTCAATCACGCGCGATGTGTCGGGCGAAGGTGTTCAACAGGCACTTTTAAAGATTGTTGAGGGAAGTGAAGCAAGCGTTCCTCCACAAGGCGGTCGCAAGCATCCCCAGCAAGAGTTGATTCATATTGATACTACAAATATCCTCTTTATATTCGGAGGGGCCTTTGTAGGGCTTTCCGACATTATTTCTGAAAGAGTCGGAGAAAGCGGACTTGGTTTCAGTTCGGAGCTCCCTAAGAATAAGAAGCTTGCTGAAAGCGAGCTTCTTCTCAAGGTGCTCCCTGAGGATTTGAACAAGTATGGGATGATCCCTGAGTTTGTGGGGAGAATTCCTGTCATAACATCTCTTTCGGAGCTGTCCGAAGAAGACTTGGTTCGTATTTTGACTGAGCCCCAAAATGCCCTTGTCAAACAATACGTAAGCATGTTCAAATTCGAGGATTCAGAACTTATTTTTACCCCCGAAGCGCTGACTGCTATTGCTCGCGAAGCGATAAAGCATGGCACAGGTGCTCGCGGCCTTCGATCTATTTGTGAACGCGTCTTGCAGGACGTTATGTTTGAGCTTCCAGAAATACCCATGCAAACGACCGTCGAGATACGCGATACTGATATCGAGGGTATGACGAAACCTGAAATAATCAAAAAAGAGGGTAAAAAGAGAAAGCATGGATTAAAAAAGTCTGAAACTGCCAAACAGAGCGCATAAACAACATGGACAGAAACGGGCAGCTCGACAAAGATTGAGGCCCGTTTTTTGTAGTCGAGAGAAGCCCATTTACCCAGTATGTATTGCGAGGCGTGGGTTTTATGAGTGTATGCTCAAAGTATAAGCATGAGGAAGAGTGTGGTGTATGACAAACAGGGATACCAAAGCGAGGGAACAGCAAAAGGGTGGAGGGGTTAAAGCAAAATTTGATTTTGCTGCTCACGAGACCCCCTTTTTTAAAGAGTGGGAGCGTAAGGGATATTTTTCCCGAACTCCCGGCAAAGGTGTCCATGCAGACGAAACATATACGGTAGTTATCCCCCCGCCAAATATCACGGGTGTGCTTCATATGGGACATGCCCTCAACAACACTATTCAAGATGCCTGCATACGCCGAGCAAGAATGCAGGGGTATCAGACACGCTGGATTGTTGGAACCGATCACGCTGGTATTGCAACTCAGACGAAGGTTGATAAAATGCTTGCGGAAAAGGGCGTTTCCCGCCTTGAGATCGGAAGAGAAGCTTTTATTGAGGCCTGTTACGAATGGTATGAGGAGTATGGTTCAAGCATAATCAACCAGCTTAAAGGCATGGGCTGCTCCTGTGATTACGAACATGTTCAGTTTACTCTCGATTCCTCATATGCAAAAGCTGTGCGCAAGGTTTTTGTTGACTGGTACCACAATGATCTAATTTTTAGGGGCAAACGCATTGTAAATTGGTGTCCAAGCTGCACAACTGCTATTGCCGATGACGAAGTAGAGTATGTCGACGAAAAAGGTTCGCTCTGGTATTTAAGGTATCCCTTGACAGAGCCCGTTGGAGATACTGAGTACATTGTCGTTGCTACTACCCGGCCAGAAACAATGCTTGGCGATACGGGTATTGCGGTAAGTCCAAAGGACGAGCGTTACAAGCATCTTATCGGAAAAACAGTATTGTTACCCCTGGTGAATAGAGAAGTCCCTATTTTCAGCGACTTTCTCGTCGACCCCGAATTTGGTACTGGATTTGTCAAAGTAACGCCTGCTCACGATATGAACGATAGTATTATGGGCGCCCGTGCTGGGCTTGAGGCGATAAATATCTTCGATGAACAAGCGGTAGTTGTAGAGGGTTTCGGTGAATTCAGCGGAATGGGGCGTGATGAAGCCCGTGAGGCGGTTGTTGCGAGCTTTGAAAAATTGGGGCTCCTTGATCATATCGAAGAGCTCGATCATTCGATTATGACCTGCTATCGCTGCCATACCAAGCTCGAGCCGTGGCTTTCTGAGCAATGGTTCGTAGCAGTGGATAATTTGAAGAAGCGTGCTACCCAAGTTGTTGAAGAGGGGCTTGTTGACTTTTATCCTAACCGTTGGAAACAGGTATACCTGGACTGGCTGGAAAACCTCAAAGATTGGTGTATATCGCGGCAGCTCTGGTGGGGTCATCGAATTCCCATGTTTTACTGTGACGCCTGTGGCTGGCAAGACGCCTGCCTGGACGACATCGAAATTTGTCCGAAATGCGGTGCATCTGTTCGGCAAGATGAAGACGTGCTGGACACCTGGTTTTCATCTCAGCTCTGGCCCTTTGCGACACAGGGCTGGGCTGATACAGGGATGGATGCTCCCGACCTCCAACTCAGTTACCCTACACAAGTTCTTTCTACGGCTCGAGATATTATGGGGCTTTGGGTTGCTCGCATGGTTATGTCATCAATGTATTTTTGTGAAGAGATACCTTTTGAGCATGTGATTATTCATCCTACTGTCTTGGGCTCTGACGGAAAGCCTATGAGTAAATCACGCGGCAATGGGGTAGACCCCTTGCGTCTTATGCAAGATTATGGTGCCGATGGTATGCGGTTTGGGCTTTTGATGCAAGTTACTGGCACGCAGGACATGAAGTTCAATGAGGAAAAGCTCGAAAGCAGCCGAAACTTCGCTAATAAAATCAGAAACGCTGCACGCTTCGTTCTCATGAACCTCGATGATTATTCTCCAGGCGATCCCGATCCAGCAAACCCAGCTGACAAATGGATATTTTCTCGACTGGCCCATCTTGTTGAAAAACTTGATACGGCTTTCGATTCCTTTGAGTTTGGCGAAATCACCCGTGAGCTCTATAGCTTCTTTTGGAATGAGTTTTGCGATTGGTATATTGAGATTTCAAAAAATATGCTCCAGGGAAGCCCATTAGAGCGGACGAGATGCCAGCGAAACCTAGTCTTTGTTCTCGGAACAGCGTTGAGGCTGCTTCATCCCATAATGCCCTTCATCACAGAGGAGATTTATCAAGATCTGCCCGGGGAAAAAGAGGCGCCAGATCTTATACTCGCCGACTGGCCAGTAGCGTCCGAATTTATGAAGTATCGAGATAGTAATGCTGAACGTGCTATGGTTATGGTTACTGAAACTATATCTGCCGTTCGTGCAGTTCGTTCAAGGTATAAGATTTCTCCGAAACAAAGTCTCTCCATTGTGGTTAAAGCGGAGAACCCTCAGGATTGCACTCTGCTCAAAGAGCAGGCACATCTACTTGAAAGCATGGCTCATGCTGAAGAGTTGCTTATTGAGCAAGCGCCTGGTAAGCCAAAAGAGGCCGCTGTTACCTTAGTTGCGGGACTGGAGGTTTATGTGAGCCTTTCAGGTATTGTTGATTTTGAGGCCGAGCGCTCAAGGCTCGAGGGAGAATCAAAGAAGCTTTCAGCTGATATTGAAAAGCTCGCCTCGAAACTTGCAAACCCTGGATTTCTTTCTAAGGCAGCGCCTGAAATTATTGAAAAAGATAGGATTCGCCACCAAACATTAGAAGCCACCCTCAAGAAAGTTGTCGTGCAGCTTGAGGAATTATCGTAAGCTGCCTATGAGAAGTGTGGTATTTTTGCTAACATGATCAACTGTTTTGAAGAAAACGGAAAATGAGGTTCGTATGAACGAGTTGTTGTCGCAACTATGGACGCCTGAATTACAACAGGCCTTCACGGTTGTAATGGTTATGTTGGTAATTTTGTACGTACTATCGGTTATATGGGTCGTGCGCGATGCCTATCTCCGTGACACGTTTTGGTATATTTGGGCCATAGTGGCCCTTGTGCCTTTGTTAGGAGTTATAGCCTACACGCTCTTGCGCCCACCACTGTATCAAATCGATCGTGATGAGCAAGAGTTAGAAATCGCTCTAAAACAAAGAGAGCTGATGAAATACGGCGAATGTGGCAAATGCGGGTATCCTGTTGAGAACGATTATGCCATCTGCCCAAATTGCCATCAACAGCTGAAGAACATTTGCAGCAGGTGCGAGCGAACACTCGACCCCTCTTGGACGGTGTGTCCCTATTGCACCACTCCGGTCGGTGCCGGTTCCGCGCGTCGCAGCAATCCACGATCTGTTGCGGGAAGCCCCAACCAAAAAACGCCTCGACGCAGCATGCCAATAGAGTAGGCAGCCGACGAAGAGCCGAGGCATTACCACTAAAACAGGAGTCGTAGCCACACCATTGCAGCAAGGAAGCTTGTTTAAACTGAGATGCTCAGTCTTTGCCAGTTAGGCTATAAACGGTATACGTGCCGTCCGTTTTCCTTGTTTTTCTATACGGCAGGTACAGAGGAGAGTTATATAGAGTAGAGTGTCTGTATATAACTTGGAAACGTGCAGGTGCTTTGTGTGCACCCGGCATAGGAAAGGAATATATATGTTTGTTGTACTCCCTGATGGAACACGGAAAGAATTAGATTCACATGCCGAAGTGGGCGATGTTGCTGCTTCGATTGGTGCTGGGCTTGCTAAGGCTGCTCTGGCGGGCATTGTGAACGGTAAGCCCGTCGATCTTCATTTTGAAGTTTCAGAAGGTGACGAGGTCGCTATAGTCACAAAAAAAAGTGATGGGGCCCTTGACCTGTTACGTCATTCTGCAGCCCATATTATGGCACAGGCAATTCAGGATCTGCACCCGACCGCCGAATTTGGAGTTGGACCCGCAATCGAGGATGGTTTCTACTACGATATAAAACTTGATAAAAATCTGGGGCTCGAAGATCTTGAAAAAATCGAGGCTCGTATGGCGGAAATAGTAAAAGAGGGTAAACCTTTCGTTCGCACAGTTCTGACGCGTGAAGAGGCCCTCGCGTTGTTTGAGGAAAAAGGACAGCACCTTAAGCTTGAATTGATCCAAGAGTTGCCAGAAGAAGAAGTTATTACCAGTTATTCTACAGGCAGCTTTGTTGATTTGTGTCGCGGTCCCCACATACCTGACACTTCGAAACTTACCGCGTTCAAGCTGACAAAGCTAGCTGGGGCGTATTGGAAGGGCGACAACGAAAGAGAAATGCTTCAGCGCGTGTACGGAACTGCGTTTTTCTCCAAAAAAGAGCTGACTGAGTATGTTCATAACATGGAGGAGGCTGAAAAGAGGGATCATCGCAAGCTCGGCCGTGAACTTGGTATATATATGATGGATCCCTTAGCCGGAGTAGGCTTACCCTTGTATCTCCCTAAAGGAGCCCGTGTAATTCGCACTTTGCAAGAATGGTTACGAAAAGATTTATACAAACGCGGCTATGAGGAAGTTATTACTCCCCATATCTACAATGCCGAGGTATGGAAAATGTCGGGGCATTATGACTTCTATCATGACAACATGTACTTCTTCCAAATCAATGAAGGAGATGAAGAAAGCCCTCGTTATACCGAATATGCTGTAAAGCCCATGAACTGTCCAGGACATGTGCTCTTATATCGAAACGACATCCATTCGTATAGGGAGCTTCCTCTTAGGTATTTCGAATTCGGAACAGTATATCGCCATGAACTAAGCGGTGTAGTCCATGGTCTGTTAAGGGCGCGCGGCTTCACACAAGACGATGCACATGTATTTTGCCGCCGCGATCAAGTTGTCGATGAGGTTGTCGGCATGCTCGATCTGGTTGACCATATCATGTCAAGCTTTGACTTCGTCTATGCAGCAGAGATTTCCACACGTCCAGAGAAAAGCATCGGATCTGATGAGATGTGGGAACATGCAACCAACTCCCTTAAAGAAGCCTGCGCCCGCCATGGTCTTGCGTATGATATCAATGAAGGCGATGGTGCGTTTTATGGCCCTAAAATCGATATTAAGGTTAAAGATGCTATTGGACGCACGTGGCAGTGTTCGACTATCCAGGTAGATTTCAACTTCCCCGAACGCTTCGACTTAACGTATCGAACAGGAGAAAACACGGAAGAGCGGCCTTGGATGCTTCATAGAGCAATCTTCGGCTCGATAGAACGCTTCTTGGGCATACTGATAGAGCATTACGCTGGTGCCCTGCCCTTATGGCTTGCACCTGTGCAGGTTGCCGTTTTGCCCTTGGCAGATCGGCATACAGATGCCTGTAAGGCCTTAGTAGAGCGCATAGAAGATGAAGGTGGCCGCGTCGAGCTGTTTGATCAGAACGAACCCATGAGGGTAAAAATAGCTAAAGCCCAAAGCCAAAAAATACCGTATATGCTGATCCTTGGCGACAAGGAGATAGAGAATAATACTGTGTCGGTGAGAGAGCGTCATGAAGGTGATATAGGAAGTTTAGAAATCGAAAGCTTCCTCGACATCATCAGAGGGGCGCGTATATAGTAAAAAAGCCGTATATAGTAAAAAAGCGTTTGCTGTTAAAAATAGGGCCCCTCTATTCACGTGAGATAGAGGGGCCCTTTTATGAAAGCAACAACACTTGACGTCTTACATTACATAGGGTTTGGCAGGAGCCTCTAAGTACCGTAAGAGGTGATCGCGGTTTTTCTTCGCCTCTTCATATCCTTGTTCATACAGGGCATAGAGCTTTTCAGCGTCCTTTTCCATATTTGATATCGTTACAGGCTCGGGAGGGCGCAAGACGAAGA
>CAYFQW010000012.1:0-25195 GCA_964345475.1 uncultured Raoultibacter sp. | reverse complement strand
CATACACCACCGTCAAGCAGTTTTTTACCATCTATTTCCACTATTTTGCTCAGGAGAGGCATTGCTGATGTGGCAGCAAGATAGTCAATATCGGCCCGTGGATCTCCGAAGGTAAAGTAATCAGCTTCGCCTGTTTCAAGATTGCTGGCGACAGTTGTCAGTTTTATGGGTGATGCTCGAAAGGCGTCATAATCAAAGGGCTCAAGCTTATTCGGGATCAGGTCGAAGGACATCTCGTACCCATACGCATTCCCTGTTTTCACAAAACTTTTCAAGGAAAGATAGCGCCAGTCTGTGCAATACTTAGTGTTGATATAGCACGTACGCCCGAATTCGCCAGAAACATAGTTGAATCCGCATAAGGCGCCAGCGGATGTTCCAATTACCTGTTCAGCCCAGAAATCATGCTCTATAAAATAATCTAGTATTCCAGCCGTAAACTGACCACGCATTGCACCACCCTCTAAAACGAGATTAACGGGATGGGTTTCTATTACACGGCGAACAGCCTCTTTTTGGTTTTCCACAGACGATCCTTTCTCCTTTCTTGTAATTATAGCCCTCTTGGTATCAGCACAATGAATACTTTATGCCCGCTTGGTAACAGATGGCCTACGCAGGAAATAGGCTGCTCTACAATAGCCATGTTCGCTTGTTAGGACTTATATAATTTAGGATAGAAGGAAAGGCGTAGGAGGCTAAAATGGCTCAGGTTATAACATCATCCGAATTTGAATCAAAGGTACTTAAGGCCCAAAAACCAGTTCTAGTAGATTTTTTTGCGACCTGGTGTGGTCCTTGCAAACGAGTTGGACCGACTGTTGATGAGCTTGCTGAAGAGTTAGCTGGAACAGCAGAAGTATATAAGGTCGATATTGACCAAAGCCCTGATCTTGCATCTCGGTACAATGTGATGAGCGTTCCTACTTTTATTGCTTTTGAGAATGGTCAGATTAAAAAACAGGTTCTGGGCGGACAGCCTAAAGCTCAATTAAAGGCATTGCTCGATTAATTTTAATTTGGAGGCCTTGTAGTGTACAAAGCACTACAAGGCCTTCGATTTATAAGGCTGCTTACGAAGACATTTGTATGGGTGCCACGAGCGATGCTCATGAAGCACGGGGCAGTGTCTTAACGCTAAAAGCCAGAGCATAGATCTGAATGCGTCATACAATGAACGACGCGTATACGAATGTTCCAGGCTTTTCATCGATGCTTCGAGGAGCATTTCTTTTTTTGTGGTCTAATATGATAGTTTTGTATTTAATAAACCTGCTCGTTGAGGGAGGCGTAGTAATTCATGGATAAACTTAAAGAAGACGACAAGAGTCTCACGTATGATATGGCGGTTATTGGGGCTGGTCCAGCCGGCATGTCTGCTGCTTTATACGGAGCCCGTGCTGGATTGAGCGTCGTGATGTTTGAAAAAATTTCCGCAGGAGGCCAGCTCGGAGAGTCGCAACATATCGACAACTACCCTGGTTTCCCTGAGGGTGCGGGCGGCTTCGATTTAGCTGAATTAATGCGTCAGCAAAGTGTTCGTTTCGGCGTTGAGGAAATCAACGAAGAGGTTGTGTCAGCCGATCTTTCCGGCGATCTTAAGACACTGCTCACCGATTCCGGCAGTTACCAAGCAAAGACAGTAGTTATTGCGACAGGGGCTCATCCTCGCAAGCTCAACGTTGAAGCAGAAGATGAGCTTATGGGTCGAGGCCTTTCTTATTGCTCTACCTGCGATGGAAACTTTTTTAGAGGGAAAGACGTAATTGTTGCTGGTGGTGGAAACACTGCGATTATGAATGTTATCTACCTTGCTCGTATTTGCAGCAAGGTGTACCTTGTCCATCGCCGTGATGAGCTTCGTGCGACAGCCGTTTACGACGAGGTGCTCAAAGGGCTTGATAACCTTGAGTACGTATGGGATTCAGTGGTTTCCGAGCTCGTTTCTAATGAAGGAAAACTTGCTGGTGCATGGGTGGAGAATGTTAAAACGGGCGAGAAGAGGTTTATCGAGAGCGAAGGTCTTTTTGTTTCTGTGGGAACGTGTCCCAATACTGCTTTTCTCGAAGGAAGCCTCAATCTTGATAAAGCAGGCTATATAGAAGCTGGCGAGGAATGTAAAACCAGTATCCCAGGTGTCTATGTTGCGGGAGATGTACGCACCAAGTGGTTACGTCAAGTAGTAACTGCTGTTTCAGACGGTGCTATTGCTGCGGAGATGGCTGCAGAGTATCTTATGTCGTGATACACTTTTACATTGCGTTTTTGCAATGACCGTACGAAAAAGATACCATTGAAGGAGCAGCTGATGCTCGAGAAGCTTCAAAAAATACTTACCGCGTATAAGGACTTGGAGGCCAAGCTTGGTGACCCCCAAGTCCTTGCCCATCAAAAAGAATATAATCGACTTGCTAAAGAATACGCTGATCAGGGGCCTCTTGCTTCTAAGGCCCGTGTTTTCATACGTGAATCAGCAGACTTGGAAGAGGCCAAGGAAATGCTCGGCGATTCCGACATGAAGGAATTTGCCCAGGAAGAGATAGCCAGAATCGAAGCTAAGCTACCCGCCCTGGAGGAAGAGATAAAACTTATGCTTGTTCCTTCAGACCCGGCAGACGAAAAGAACACTATTGTTGAGATACGTGCAGGTGCAGGAGGCGATGAGGCCGCCATCTTTGCAGGTGACCTGTACCGCATGTACATGCACTTTGCAGATGATATGGGCTGGAAAATTGAAATGCTCGATGTCTCCTCATCAGAAGTGGGGGGGTATAAAGAAATCCAGTTTAAAGTAATGGGCAACAAGGTGTACTCTTACATGAAGTTTGAGAGTGGCGTACATCGCGTCCAGCGGGTTCCTAAAACGGAAAGCCAGGGTCGTATTCACACATCGACAGCGACGGTGGCTGTCCTCCCTGAGGCTGATGAAGTAGAGGTAGATATAAACCAGCACGACTTGCGAATAGACGTGTATCGCGCGGGCGGACCAGGAGGGCAGTGCGTAAATACCACCGACTCCGCAGTTCGAATTACCCACATCCCATCAGGCTTAGTTGTCCAATCTCAAGATCAGAAAAGCCAACTTCAAAACAAAGTTGCGGCCATGAGCGTCCTGCGGGCTCGCCTCTATGAAAAAATGATACGGGAACAGCAAGAAGCTCAGGCGGGGGAGCGGCGTTCTCAGATTGGTACAGGGGATAGAAGCGAAAAGATTCGCACATACAACGGCCCTCAAGATAGGGTAACCGATCATCGCATAGGCTATAGCGGCACCTACAATGGTATTCTGCTGGCAGCTGGCGGCAATGGCTTGGCCGAATTGATCTCAGCTCTACAAGCTGCCGATCGTGCTGCTAAGCTTGAAGCAGCAGTTTAAGGCTTTGAGAATAGTGGATAATGCTTTGTCGTACTGTCTTTTCATATACGCCCTTTCACATAGAGATCAGTTATGAGCGATGCTTGGACCATACGAGCGGCTCTTGAGTGGATCGTTTCCTATTTAGAAAAAAAACAAGACGAAAATCCGCTCTTGTCTGCACAGTGGTTGTTGAGTGAGGCGACAGGCCTTACGCGTATAGAGTTATATACAAAATACGATATGACCTTGAATATGTCAGAACGAGACACTTTGAGGGAATATGTTTCTCGGAGGGCAGCAGGGGAGCCCTTGCAATACATTACGGGAGAGGTCGGGTTTCGATATATTACGCTAAAGGTTTGCCCGGGAGTACTCATCCCGCGGCCAGAAACCGAAGTGTTAGTAAGCGAGGCATTGGCGACGCTCCCCCCTAAAGAAAAGGCTAGCCTTGACTTCGGCGAGGCTTCTTGCCCAGATGCTGATGAGGCGTCGACACAGTATACGAGGGACGTGTCGTCCCAGGATACAAGCGAGGCTTCTTCACAGGACGAAAGTGGGCTTGCTTCTGCTAAAACGTATACGGTGGTCGATCTCTGCACAGGTTCCGGCTGCGTTGCCTGTTCAATAGCGCATGAGTATCCTCTAGCTCGTGTCCTTGCAACCGATATTGATTCGACGGCAATCGAGTTGGCGAAGACTAACATTGAGCGTCTTGGCCTTTCGAGCAGGGTAAAAACTTCTCTAGGAGATGTAGGGGACGCGGTGCCATCTGAGATGCTGGGCTCAATAGATCTGGTTGTATCAAACCCCCCGTATATCCCTACGTCTCTTTTGGAGGAAATACCTCATGAGGTGACGGCTTTTGAGCCGCACCTTGCTCTCGATGGCGGCGATGACGGTCTTTTGGTGTTCAGGAAAATCCTTGATTGGTCCTGGCACGCTCTGAAACAGGGCGGTTCTTTAGTTGTCGAATTGCATGAGGACTGCTTGCAGCAAGCTGCTGGCATTGCGCAGGAACGTGGCTTTACATCGAATCGAGTCGTTCGTGATCTAGCTGGTCGTGACCGTATTCTCATAGCAAAAAAATTATAATCCAAGAGCATGTGAGTTAGGAGTCTTCTTATGTGTGAACAGAATAGCCTTGAAGCGCGCCTGAGTATGAGTAGCTCTATACTTGAAGATCGTATGGGAGGGAAAAAACCCGAAGTGGGTATTATCCTAGGATCGGGTCTAGGTTCTCTTGCCGAACAAATTGAAGATCCTCTCACGATTCCATACAAAGAGATACCCCATATGAAGTCGAGTACGGCCGTCAGCCATGTAGGCCAATTCGTCTGCGGTCGACTGGGCGGCAAAGAAGTTATATGTATGCAAGGCCGCCTTCATGGCTACGAGGGCTACACCTCTCAAGAAGTTGTGTATCCGGTGCGTCTTATGGAGCGTGTCGGCATTCGCACCTTGGTGGTCAGCAATGCAGTAGGGGCTGTTAATGAAAATTACCGGCCTGGCGATTTTTGCCTGATTGCCGACCAGATTAACTTTACAGGAAGAAATCCTGTTGCCTCCCAAGAGCCCGCTGCTTTAGCATCTCGTTTTTTCAGCATGACTGATGCATACAGTCCTGAATTGAGGCGTCTTGCACGAGAAGTAGCCGAACAAATAGGAGTCACTCTCCATGAGGGCGTTTTCTTAGGGCTCCTTGGGCCGAGTTTTGAGACTCCTGCAGAAATTCGTATGTTTCGCATGTGGGGAGTTGACACTTTGGCCATGTCGGTAGCGGAAGAAGTTATCGCAGCCCGACATCTCGGCCTTGATGTTATGGGAATATCCCTTGTCTCAAATATGGCTGCAGGAATAAACGATGCCTCACCTAATGAGCAAGAGGTTCTTGAGACGGCAAAGCTCCGTGAGCATGATTTCAACTTACTGATAAGCACTATCCTTGAAAGAATGCAGTGAGACTCCATATCCTCGCAAGTGGCAGTAAGGGAAACGCCTCGATCGTAGAAGACGAGACGACAGGCCGCGCCTTTTTAATTGATTGCGGGATATGCAAACGCGATTTGTTCACACGGAGCGAAGAGCTTGGGGTGCATCTTTCCCAAATCGAGGGAATTATTATCAGTCATGAGCACAGTGATCACACGAAAGGCTTAGGGGTTGTTCTGAGGGGCCTGGGAAAGCTCGGAATAGAACCACGTCTGTATGCGAGCAAGGCAGTGGCTTATGCAAGCAGGGATATCGCCTCAGTCTGCGATCCGGATGCTGCGCCATATGAATTGTGTGACATTGAGTATTTTAGTGTTGGGAGCCAGTTGTCTGTAGCTGGTATGAGTTTATATCCCTTCGCTACATCCCACGATGCGGCGGAGTCCTTCGGTTTCAGGGTCGAATTGAAAGATACCAGCGCTCACACGCAGGCTTTAGGCTATATGACTGATACAGGCTATGTGCCCCCCGCAGCCTTCGAAATGCTTTCAGACTGCCAACTTCTTGCGCTTGAAAGCAATCATGATGTCGATATGCTGAATTCGGGACCGTACCCTTACTCGCTAAAGCAACGAGTAGCCTCTAATAGGGGGCATCTTTCCAATACGCAGGCTTCACAAGCTCTTGAGTGCTTACTTTCTGAGAAGCTTGAGCAGGTAGTAGCGATGCACATTTCAGAGAACAACAACACCTATCGCCTTCCCAGAGAAGCATTTGAGGGTGTTATTGAGCGAAACAGGCATGCTGCCCATACAACATGTGCGTTCCAGAATCGAAGTTTGAGCCTAAGCGTCTCAGCGGATGGGTGTTCGGGGTAGCGTAGACCTCAAGGATCTTATTCGTCGAAAAGAACGGTTGAAAAGTAACGCTCTCCCGTGTCGGGAAGAATAGTTACAACTGTTTTGCCGGGGCCAAGTTCACGGGCAAGTTTACGCGCAGCTGCAACATTAGTTCCGCTGGAGACGCCACACATAAGACCCTCGTGTAGAGCAAGGGCTCGGGAAATTGAAATAGCCTCTTCGTCTGAAACTATGCATACGGCATCGTAAATCTCTTGATCCAAAATATCAGGGATAAGCCCATCCCCGATACCCATTTGCAAATGGGTTCCTATCCCTCCTCCTGAAAGAATAGCTGCATGTTCGGGTTCGACAGCCCACACAACGACCTCGGGATAGAGTTTTTTCAAAACCTGTCCAATGCCTGAGATAGTGCCTCCTGTCCCTATGCCGACACAAAACCCATGGATAGGACCTTTGACGTCTTGGACAATTTCAAGCGCTGTATGATATCGGTGAGCTAATAAATTGTCTTTGTTTTCAAATTGCTGAGGTATGTATACACGGGGATCGTCAGCTGCAATTTTTTCTGCAGTGGCGATGCATTCGTTGATGCATTCCCCAATATCGCCGGCATCGTGAACGATGATTACCTCAGCGCCATAATGGCGCACGAGCTTTCGCCGCTCCTCACTAACTGAGTCGGGCATTATTATCTTCGCTTCATATCCTTTGACGGCACATACGAGGGCAAGGCCAATGCCTTGGTTTCCACTGGTTGGTTCAACAATGATGCTGCCTGGGCCTATATCGCCTCGCTTTTCTGCTGCAGCAATCATTTCATAAGCGGTCCGTGTTTTAATGGAACCGCCTACGTTGAGGCCTTCATATTTAACAAGGATTTCTGCTGCACCCTCTTCGGAGAGGTGGTTGAGTCGAATTATTGGTGTGTTTCCGATTGCGGAAAGAATATTCTCGTGAATCATTATCCTGTCTTTCAATATGTCGGCTTCTATCCGGTTTCATACATAAACTTCTACATTGTAGCACCATAGTGCTGCTTAAAGACAATTATTGCGTTTAGCTTTTTCGTCATACTATATGTATGCGCCAGGTCTTTAATTTTAAAAGATGTGCGGGGGAATCTTGACATGCAGGTAAAAATCCTCATAATGACGTTACTATGAGTCTTCTTTTCGTACATACCATGAACATGCTGATGCTCGAGCCTGGGTTAGTTGGTGCGCTTGCTGACGCTCAGGCCTAAATTCGAGTAGGCTCATCTATAATAGAGCCTTATGCATGGTAACCATTAAAAACGTACGAGGTAATCGATAACATGATACAGATTGAGCATCTGTCAAAAACATTTGAAAGTTCGTCGCCTGGACAGACACATCATGCTTTGCATGATGTCAACTTAAGCATTGCTGAAGGTGAGATATATGGCATTATTGGCGCCTCAGGTGCTGGTAAGTCTACGTTAGTGCGCTGTATCAACCTTCTTGAACGGCCTACATCTGGACGTATCATTATTGATGGTAAGGATGTGACGGGATACGAAGGCAGGCGGCTGCTTGAGCTTCGTGCAGGAATCGGTATGATTTTCCAGCACTTCAGTCTGTTTCAGCAACGTACTGTGCTAAAAAATGTCGCCTTTCCTCTTGAATTGCGAAAAGACAGCTCAGCGAAGCGTACTGCGCGAGCACAAGAATTGCTTCAATTGGTTGACCTTGCAGATAAAGCATCGAACTACCCCTCACAGCTTTCGGGTGGGCAGCAACAGCGGGTAGCTATTGCCCGCGCTCTTGCCAATGACCCTAAAATCATGTTGTGCGATGAGGCCACAAGCGCCCTCGATACGCGTACAACCGCCTCCATCTTAAGCTTGCTTAAGGATATCAATACCAAGCTCGGTGTGACTATAGTTCTCATTACCCATTCTTTGGCTGTTGCTAAAAAAATATGCGATAAGGTGGCCGTCCTTGACGAAGGCAAGCTTGTTGAATCTGGTACGACCCACGAGGTGTTCGCTCATCCCCAAAGCGTCGTGACGCGTGAGCTTCTCAACTATGATGCGATTGTTTCTGACACCGAAGAAAAGGAGGCATAGTTCTATGGAGTACCTCCAAAACTTCTTCGCACAGTATGGGGCCCTTCTTGCTCAAGGAACATGGGATACAACGGTCATGGTAGCGGTTTCTACCGTTTTTGCCTATCTCATAGGAACGCCCCTCGGAATACTCGTTGTCCTCACTTCACCTAAGGGCTTACATCCTCATAAGGCCTTACACTCTGTTTTAGGGTGGATTATCAATATAGGCCGTTCGATACCTTTCGTGATATTGCTAGTTGCCCTCATTCCCTTTACCCGTTTGATAGTGGGTACCGCCTTGGGTGTACACGGCGCCGTCGTTCCTCTTACTATCGCAGCAGCCCCTTTCGTAGGGCGCATAGTTGAACAGAGTATTTTAGAGGTAGACGGGGATTTGGTCGAAGCCGCTTTAAGTTTTGGCTCGTCCACCTGGCAAATCGTGTATAAAGTGTTCTTGCTCGAGTCCCTGCCGTCTTTGATTCGTGGGGTTTTCATAACCCTCATCACGCTATTCGGGTATTCTGCGATAGCGGGTATGGTGGGTGCAGGAGGTATAGGTGATATTGCAATCAGATATGGATATCAGCGATACCAAAAGGACGTAATGGTGGCTTCAGTTATTATCTGTATCGTTCTCGTGCAAATTGTTCAAAGTTTAGGAGATGTTCTCGCCCGTAAGGTAGATAAACGAAATTAAGCCTATGGGACATTTGTTAAGTACATGGAAGGAATATTGAATCATGAAGATATCTAAGAAAATTAAAATAGTATCAGCGGTCGCACTGGCTTGTTTGCTCTCTGTGGGCTTGCTTGCTTGTGGCGGCAGCGGATCGAATAGTTCCGACAAGGGCTTCCAAATTGCAGTGCCCTCAGATACCACCAATGAGGCACGTGCACTGCTTTTGCTGGAAAGCGAAGGCTTGATTACCCTGAAAGAAGGGGCGGGGCTTGCCGCAACGGCGAATGATATTGTGGATAACCCGTACCATATTGAAATTGTCGAAGCTGAAGCCGCTGCGCTTCCTCGTACGCTTGACGACGTCGATGCCGCAGTCATCAATGGCAACTATGTTTTAAGCAGCGGTCTTGATCCAACAAGCGCACTTGCGAGCGAGGATGCAGGATCCGAAGCTGCTTTAGAATATGCAAACGTCATTGCTGTTCGCCCTGAGGATGCCAACTCTGACAAAACAAAAGCCTTGCTTGGTGCTTTGCAGAGCGATGAGATAAAGGCATTTATCGATGATAACTACTTGGGACAGGTTGTCGCTCTCGATAAGACAGATAACCCAGAAAAAGATACTCTTGGAGTCTCAGGCAGTGTTCAGTCTGACGATAAGATTATTCGCGTTGGCGCATCTCCTTCGCCCCATGCGGAAATTTTAGCGGCAGCTAAGGATATCTTAGAGAGACAAGGTTATACCTTAGAAATTGTAGAGTTCTCTGACTATATCCAGCCTAATCTTGCTTTGAGTGAAGGGGAGCTGGATGCAAACTACTTCCAACACCTCCCGTACCTAGAAGACTATAACGCCGAAAATGGAACGGACATACTCTGGGTTGCAAAAATCCATTTTGAACCGCTGGCTCTCTACCCCGGTAAAATAAGTTCTTTAAGCGAAATAACATCCTAAGCATTAAAGTCAACTATTATTGCCCTGGATGAAAAGGCAAGAACTGCCAAGTAAAAAGGCATAAACAGGAGAGGCTGTTTTGAATCCTAGGCCCAGTAAGGGCTTGCAGGGGCAAAAGGCCTCTCTCTTTACGAGGAGCATACATTTCTGTGACGGATGAAATCAAGAGGATTCAAATTGAGGGCAAGGAGATACTCCTAGTTCCAACGGCTCACGTCTCACAAAAAAGCGTGGAGTTGGTGAAGCAAGTAATAGAGGAAGAAAAGCCCGACAGCGTTTGTATAGAGCTTGACAAAAAGCGTTTCGCAAACATGAAAAATCCGGGGAAATGGGAAGACACCGACCTCGTCACTGTCATCAAGGCAAAGCAGATCGGTTTCATGGTAATAAATCTCGTTCTCGCCTCGTATCAAAAAAAGATGGCCGAAAAGCTCGGCTCAACGCCGGGTGCTGAAATGAAGCAGGCTGTAGAAAGTGCCGAAAAATGTGGAGCCAAGGTCGTATTGGCTGATAGAGACATTCAGGTAACATTTTTACGTACCTGGCGCAAGCTGGGTCTTAAGGGCAAGTTCAAGCTTCTGATGAGCGTCTTTTTTTCTTTCGATGATGAAGAGGATGAAGAAGAGCTTGATGAGCTTGCCATTGCCGCAATGCTCGAAGGTGATGTGCTTGAAGGCATGATTGCTGACATCGACGAAGAGCTGCCCCAGCTCGGAGAGGTTCTTATCCATGAACGGGATCGCTATTTGTCAGATAAGATAAAAAAAGCTCCAGGGGATAAGGTCCTTGCCGTGTTAGGAGCAGCTCATGTGCCTGGTATCTTGCAGGAGATTGGCAAGGATTATGATGTTACAGAACTTGAGTATATTCCTCCAGGCAAGCCCATTGGAAAAGTCATAGCGTGGGGTATCCCCCTTCTCATCCTTGCCTTAATCGCGTATAGCTTTGTATCCAGTATGCAAACAGGCTTTGAGCAGCTTGGATCTTGGGTTTTTTGGCACTCGCTCCTTTCTGGCCTGTTCACGATAGCTGCTCTTCCTCATCCCTTAGCTGTTCTCTGTTCTTTTCTGCTGTCTCCTTTTACTGCCCTGAATCCTGCGGTAGCAGTCGGTTGGTTCAGTGGATTGATACAGGCAATGGTGATGAAGCCGAAGGTCAAAGACTTAGAGACGGTCGGAGAGGATGTTTTTTCCATAAAAGGCTGGTATCGCAATAAAGTGCTTAAGGTACTGCTTGTTATTATTCTTGCGAACATAGGGAGCTCCCTGGGGACCTTTATAGCAGGGGCCGATATCATTACTAACTTATTTGTTTAAAGAAAATATTCTCTTTGATAAACGGGCTATACTGTAAGACTGGGCGTGTCGAACATCGAGGGGCACGAAGGAGAGGGCTCTTGTTTGGTCCACGATACGACTGATGTGGTCTAGGATATGATGACTAGAGACGATCTGAGTAATTTGGAGAAATTGATGAGCAAAAAAATTGCAGTACTAGACGGAAACTCGCTTATGCATCGTGCGTATCATGCTATACCTGCTACTATGAGCGCTCCTGATGGAACACCTACTAATGCGGTGTTTGGATTCATTTCGATGTTGCTCAAATTCATAGACACTGCCTCGCCAGATGCCTTAATCTGCGCCTTTGATATCGGTCGCCCTCAGTTCCGCATGGAAGTTCTTGAGGAATATAAGGCCCAAAGGCCATCCATGGACAATGAACTCAGGGTTCAGTTTCCCGTAGTAGAAGAATTGCTCGAGGCAATGGAAATCCCCGTTATCAAACTTGATGGCTGGGAGGGAGACGACATTTTGGGGACTATAGCCGCCCGTAATGAAGGCTTGGGATACGAGACCTTGCTTGTTACGGGCGATAAGGACACGTATCAGCTTGTAAGCGATCTGACGCGGGTCGTTACCACGAAAAAAGGCATCAGTGACATAGCTATCTACGGACCGGCGGAAGTTGTCGAAAGGTATGGCATAGAACCATCGCAAATACCTGACTTTTTGGGGCTCAAGGGAGACCCTTCAGATAATATTCCCGGGGTTCCTGGAATTGGAGAAAAAACAGCTACTAAACTCCTGCAAGCCTATGGGTCCTTAGAGGGGCTGTATGAAAACCTCGATAAGCTGAAAGGGAAGCAGTTAGAAAACGTGCGCGATAATAAGGAAGTAGCCTTCGCTAGCAGAAGGGTAGCTACTATCGTGCGTGACTTGGAATTCCCCCTTGATCTCGAGGAAGTTTCGTTTCCCTCCTTTAGCGAAGAGCGGGCGAGTGAGGCCTTTGAAAAAATTCGTTTCAACGCCCACCTTGATAAGGTGCTTAAACTAATAGGCGTCGAGGCAAAGCAGAAAGAAGTCAGCATCACATTCGATCCTATTGTGCACGATATAATTGAGGCTGGCAAACTCCTTGATCGTGCTGCATCTTCTGGGGAGCGTGTTGGTCTTGCGGTGGTGGAAAGCTCACAGGCTTCATTATTCGAGTCGCCCGTATCCCTTGCGTGTGGCACAAAAGAGGGCAGTATCTTTGTTGAAGGAAATGAGGCCAAAGTGTTGTTTGCACGCATCGTACGCGAACTTCCCTTTGCATGTCTTGATGTTAAGCAGGCCATCAAGTCGATATACCCAGCCGATACCTTAAAAGAGGCATTAGTAGACGAGCGCGATCTTATGGAGATGGATGCCTTCGATCTGGGGCTTGCCGGCTACGTTTTAGACTCTTCTGCAAAAGAGTATTCCTTGTCCTACTTAGCCGATCATTATCTGGGTGCTCTGCCTCCCGAGGAAAAAGACGAGGAGAAAAACCTGGTAATCGCAGCGGCAGTTGCAAAAACACTATTGGAGCCCCTCCAAGAAGCACTCGAAA
Organism: uncultured Raoultibacter sp.; assembly: GCA_964345475.1. Classification (GTDB taxonomy): domain Bacteria; phylum Actinomycetota; class Coriobacteriia; order Coriobacteriales; family Eggerthellaceae; genus WRIS01. Next base: position 12,466 of record CAYFQW010000012.1, on the reverse strand, counting down.
AAGATGGAAGCATAGAGGCGTATCAATCTATTGACCTGCCACTTGTTTCAGTACTGAGTATTTTGGAAAGAACAGGGGCTGCCATCGACGTCGATCACTTAGCAAACCTTGGCAAAAAGACAGGCCGACGTATAGACGAATTGCAAGAAGAGATACACGAGCTTGCTGGTGAAACGTTTAACATCGATTCGCCTAAACAGCTTTCCCATATTCTGTTCGAGGTGATAGGCCTTGCCCCGAAAAAGAAAACACAAACGGGCTACTCCACCGATGCTTCAGTACTCAAGGAGCTCAGCCGCGAGCATCCTTTACCCAAACTAATACTAGAATACCGTGAGCTGGCAAAAATCAAATCGACGTATATAGATGCGTTACCGCGAATGCGCGCAGAGGATGGCAGGGTGCATACCACCTTTAATGAGACGGTTACGACGACAGGGCGCTTGTCCTCATCTGACCCGAATTTGCAAAATATTCCCGTGCGTACTGATTTTGGCCGGCAAATCAGAGAATGTTTCGTGCCTCTTCATCCCAATGAGATGTTCCTTTCGGCTGATTATTCTCAGATTGAGCTGAGATTGCTTGCCCATCTTTCTGAAGATCCCGGCTTAATCGAGGCCTTTAATTCAGGAATGGACTTTCACAAAGCAACTGCAGCACGAGTGTTTGGGCTCGATGCAGACGAGATAGGCCCCGAGCTTCGCAGCCGGGCCAAAGCAGTGAACTTTGGCATTGTATATGGACAGCAGGCCTACGGACTTTCTCAGGTATTAGATATTCCTTTTGAAGAGGCCCGGAACATGATTGACCGCTATTTTGAGATATATCCTCAAGTTCGTACGTATCTTGATAGGGCTGTGTCAGAGGCGCGAGAAAAAGGCTATGCAGAAACTATGTTTGGAAGAAAGCGTCATATTCGCGAGCTGAAGTCTAAGAATGCAACTCAACGAGGCTTTGGTGAACGCACAGCGATGAATCATCCTATGCAGGGAAGTGCAGCCGATATTATCAAGCTCGCTATGAATGAGATGCAAAATTGCCTTCTCGAAGAGGGCCTGAGGGCAAAAATGATGCTTCAGGTTCACGACGAACTTGTTTTTTCTGTACCTGAGGACGAAATTGAGCATGTGTCGTCTATGGTAAAAGAAGTAATGGAGCAAGTGGCAGTCTTGAAAGTTCCTCTCGTTGCTGACGTTTCGAGTGGAAGTAACTGGGCAGAAGCGCATTAAAGCTGTTCGTGGGGGTATGAATGTTTTCTTCGTATGGAGAAGAACGACATTCATTGACGGAGCAAGGTCTGGATGATAGTATATCGCCTTGCGTTTTAATACATTCAAGGAGAAATAAACCATGTACGCAATTGTAAAAACTGGCGGGAAACAATATAAAGTGGCGCCCGGCGATATCCTTCAAGTCGAGAAACTTGACGTAGACGAGGGTAAGAAGGTCACTTTAGAGGCCATATGCATCGTTGATGGAAATAAAGTTGAAACCGATCCTTCCGAAGCTGCTAAAACAAAAGTTGAGGCGGTCGTCCTCGAGCAGTTCAAAGGAGAGAAGCAACTTGTTTTCAAGTTCAAAAAAAGAAAGAACTACAAGAAGAAGCATGGGCATCGTCAAAATCTGACGAGGATACAAATCTCTTCAGTCGGAGATGTTAAAGCTGAAAAAAAGGCTGCTGCCAAGGCATCTGAGAAAGATGCAGTTGAGGCCAAGGCCGAGAAGGTAAGTTCGACAAAAACAGAGTCTAAAGACGCTGATACAGAATAAGGGAGGTCATTCATGGCAACAAAAAAAGGTCTCGGATCCAGCCGTAACGGTCGCGACTCCCAGGGTCAACGTCTTGGCGTGAAACGTTTTGCTGGTGAATTAGTAGGTCCAGGTAATATCATTGTCCGTCAAAGAGGCACCCACTTCCATCCTGGCGAAAATGTTGGTCGAGGTAAGGATGACACTTTGTTTGCACTGTGCGAAGGTAAAGTGGAGTTTACGAAAGGAAATCGTCGTAAAGTCCATGTAAGACCGAGCGCGTAGAGACAAGATCTACATTCAATTTAGATACATATTGAAGTGCCTCCTGTATTAGTGCAATTACAGGAGGCATTCTTGTTTTTAGAACCTCATCAGCGTAGCATCGAAGAAGATAAAAATAAGCGAAAGCGAGCAGAGATGTTTATCGATAATGTGCACATACAAATTAAAGCCGGTGACGGAGGAGCAGGATGCATGTCTTTCCGCCGAGAGGCACATGTGCCGAAAGGCGGTCCTGATGGGGGAGACGGGGGTCATGGGGGCAATGTGCTTATCCAGGCAGATGCAGGTGTCTCTTCCCTGATAGAGTACCGGTTTAACCGTTACTATAAGGCCGAGCGGGGCACTCATGGCAAAGGTTCCAAGATGCACGGTGCACGTGGCAATGATTTAGTGCTGAAGGTCCCTGTGGGTACTGTTGTCTGGGAATGCGATCCTGTCTCTAAAGAGAGGGGGGCACGTATCGCCGATCTCACCTATCATGCAGCAGAAGTGATTGTGGCTGAAGGAGGTCAGGGCGGACGTGGTAATACTCATTTCGTCACCCCCGTACGGAGAGCCCCGGCCTTTGCCGAGCTTGGCGAGCCTGTCGAAGAAAAGTGGATTGAGCTCGAGATGAAGCTTATGGCCGATGTCGCTATAGTAGGCGTACCCTCTTCAGGTAAGTCGTCTTTAATAGCTAAAATGAGTGCCGCCCGGCCAAAAATAGCTGACTATCCCTTCACTACCCTGGTTCCAAATCTTGGAGTCGTAAGAAGCGGCGACGATAGTTTTGTGGCGGCAGATATACCGGGCCTTATAGAAGGTGCACATGAAGGGAAGGGCCTCGGGCATGAGTTTCTACGCCACATTGAAAGAACTGCTTTACTGTTGCATCTTGTTGACCTCTCGGGTGGTTATGAAGGGCGTGACCCGGTGGATGACTATGCCATCATAAACAAGGAACTGGGGCTTTATGCGCAAGAGTTGACTGAGAGGCCCCAGATCGTAGTAGCTAATAAGATCGATGTTCCAGGCACAGAGGACGCAGTTCGTCGATTAGAGGAGGCTGTGAAGGCAGAATCTCTTGCAGCTGCGGGAGGCGACGAATACGGTCAAAGTCCGATAAATCCGAAACTCTTCTGTATCAGTGCCCTAACAGGAGAAGGGATCGAGCAGCTTAAGGCGGCGGTAGCCTCTCAAGTAAAGGAGCTGCGAGAGGATCTTAAGAAAAACCAAGATGATGAGCTTGCATACGATCATGTATGGGAGTTGAGCCGCCAGCATCGCGATAAGGAATTTGAGGTCGACTATCTTTCAGAAGGTATTTTCCGCATCAAAGGCAAGCGCGTAGAGCGGATGGTTGTACAGACTGACTGGGATAACGAGGAAGCCTTAGCCTATCTTCAGCATCGTTTGAGGCGGCTCGGTATTGATGAGGCGCTTGAGAAGGCGGGGGCTGTGAATGGGGACGAGGTTCGTATATTAGGCCGGGCCTTTGAATTCGAATCAAGTCGGATGAGTGAAGATATATACCGTGGCTCCGATGTGTAAGGCACTGGCATGGCCGAAGTATTATAATCTGGGTCGCTGGGCAGTTGCATATCGTTTTGGGCAGAAGAGCGTGGTATGCTTGAGTGGATCATCGCGTACATGTTGTTTCGGCCGCCGAGAGCTTGGTTTAAGATAGGAGAAGTGCGTTTTAGTGTCTAAAAAACTTGTTGTAAAGGTCGGGTCTTCAACACTGACAACAAGCGAGGGTAAGCTCGATTACCCCTATATGCACGAATTGGCAAGGCAGATAGCTGTTGTCAAGGCCCAAGGGTGGCAGCCCGTCCTCGTCACTTCCGCCGCTATAGTGTGCGGATTGGAGGCCCTCGGAATGAATGAGCGGCCGAGCGATATTCCCAGCCTCCAGGCAGCAGCGTCAGTAGGGCAGAGCGCTCTTTCTGCAGCCTATGCTGATTCCTTTGCGCAATTCAATGTTATAAGCTCATCGGTTCTTTTGACAAGGCGCGAGACTGCTGATCGTCAGACGTATCTGCATGCTCGCGATACCTTTTCACGCTTGCTTGAGCTTGGCGTTGTGCCTGTTGTCAATGAAAATGACACGGTTTCGGTTGAGCAAATAAGGTTTGGCGATAACGACACCCTTGCCGCGCTTGTAGCCTGTTTGATCGATGCCGACCTTGTCGTCATGCTTTCTGACATCGATGGTTTTTTTGATAAAAACCCTCACTTTTACCCAGATGCACAGCTTATTCCTGAAGTTGCTGCTATTGACGAAAGTCTTATGGAGCTTGCAGGAGGGGTGTCAACGACAGTCGGTTCTGGGGGCATGCTCACAAAACTGACTTCTGCCCGCGTACTTATGGTTGCTGGGATTGAAATGCTTATCTGCAATGGAAAACGGGAAAATATTATCATCGATGCTGTTTCAGGCACTGCGTGCGGAACCAGATTTTTTTCGAAGAAAAAACCCCATGACATTACGCCAAAAAAACTGTGGCTGGCATTGGGAGACGCAACGCGTGGTGCCCTCGTAGTTGACGACGGTGCGAAACGTGCCCTCATTTCTCAAGGGAGCTCGCTCTTGTGCGTTGGCATCAGTGCAGTTGAAGGGGATTTTGATGCGGACGATATCCTCGATATTAAAGATAGTTCAGGGCACATATTCGCTCGAGGTAAGACATCTGCTTCCCGCGACGAGCTCGTTCTTGCCTGTGGCTTGTCAAAGCAGGACTTGATGACTAATAAGATCCTGCACAATTTAAGCGATAGACCGGTTGTTCACAGGGACGAATTGGTGGTGTTTGAGTAAGTAGGAAGGAAGAGGACCATGCTTTCAATAAAAGAGGTTGCCTTAACGGCAAAAGAGGCTTCAAAAAAACTCGCACTAACCTCAAGCGAGGAGCGTAACGAAGCGTTAGCGGCCATGGCCCGGGTGCTCCGTGACAAGGTGTCAGAGGTCGTTGAGGCCAATCAAATTGATATGAAACATGCACGAGAGGCCGGTATGTCCGAAGGCCTCCTCGACCGCCTACTCCTTGATGATGCACGGGTGATGTCTATGGCAGATGCCTTGGAAAGCTTGATGTCACTTCCTGACCCTATCGGGATCGTACATGAGCAACGCCGCCTAGCGAACGGGATGGAGCTTCGTAAGGTAAGTGTGCCTCTTGGAGTGGTGGCTGTTGTGTACGAGGCACGCCCAAATGTGACGGCTGATGCGGCGGGAATTTGTCTTAAGGCCGGGAATTCAGTCGTGCTCCGGGGTGGTTCTTCTGCTGTTAATTCAAACATTGTTATTGCGAGACTGTTGAGCGAGGCAGCAGAAAAATCTGGAATGCCGCAGGGTTGCATCTGTGCCATTGAGACTACTGACCGCAGTGCAACTGACGAGCTGATGGCCCTTCGCGGTATAATCGATGTCCTTGTTCCCCGCGGTGGCGCTGGTCTGATAGAGCATTGTGTAAAGAATTCACTTGTGCCGGTTATCGAAACAGGCACGGGTAATTGCCACATCTACATCCATGAATCTGCAGATAAAGAGATGGCCTACAAGATAGTCTTAAATGCTAAAACGCGTCGTGTGGGAGTGTGCAATGCAGCAGAAACTCTGCTCGTAGACAGCTCGCTTATATCCAGTCAGCTTCCTGCACTTTTAGAAGGCTTGAGTGAAAAGGGCATTCTTATTCACGCAGATGAAGAGGCTTTTCGTATTGCGGAGGAAGCAGGTCTGGAGCATTTTGTTATTGCGAATGAGCACGATTGGGAAACGGAATACCTCAGCAAGGAGATTGCTGTCAAGTGCGTGACGGGGCTCGACGAGGCGATTGATCACATCAACCGGTATGGAACAAAGCATTCAGAGGCTATTGTTGCCCAAGATGAGGGAGTTTCACGCCGCTTTAGTAAAGAGGTTGATGCGGCTGCAGTATACGTCAACGCCTCGACTGCCTTTACAGATGGCGGCGAATTTGGACTTGGGGCAGAGATTGGCATTTCAACCCAAAAGCTTCATGTCCGGGGACCTTTTGCCTTGGAGGGGCTTACTTCGCATAAATACGTTCTGCAAGGAAACGGCCAGGTGCGAGCTTAGTGGCACTTGTTTCCGAACAGTTTGACGATTTGGGATTAGACGATCCGCAAAAAAAGTACCGCTTAGGAATTATGGGAGGGACGTTCGATCCTATTCATATTGGGCACCTCGCCTCAGCTGAGCAGGTTCGCGAGCGCTTTAACCTTGACGCAGTAATATTTATTCCTGCGGGTGTCCCGGTGTATAAAAAGAATAAACAGGTGAGCAGTTCTGACGATCGTTTTGAGATGTGCAGGCTTGCTGTGGAAAGTAACCCTTCTTTCGACGTGAGCAGAATTGAAATCGAGAGACCTGGGGACACGTACACGGTGGACACACTCAGGCAGCTGCGAGATCATTTCCCTCCAAATGTCGAGCTCTACTTCATTACGGGAGCAGATGCAGTGTTCAGCATTTTAAAGTGGCGTAACGCTGAACTTGTGGTGCAATTAGCCCATTTTATTGCCGTAGCGCGCCCTGGCCATGTTATTTCAGACGATCAAAAGTTCTATTTGGCCCAACGTTTTAACCATAGAATCAGTTATACTGATGTGGCCGCTTTAGCCATATCCTCAACCGACTTACGGGAGAGGGTTAAGCGAGGTGCGTCGATACGCTACCTCACGATGGCGTGCGTGCGGGATTATATTGAACGACACGGTTTATATCTGGAAGAAGGGGGCTCTTGTGTGTGAAAATCATGAGACCTTCTTTGAGGAAATGAAGCCTTTGCTGAAAGAGCGTCTCAGCGCATATCGTTTCGAGCATTCTCTCAATGTGGCCGCGGAGGCGAAACGTTTGGCCCATATATACGGCGTGGACGAGCAGGTGGCTGAAATCACCGGACTGCTTCACGATTGGGATAAGGGCTATAACGATGCTGAGATACAGGAACGCTGCAAGGAACTCGGTATTGAGGTTGATTCTTTTTCATTCAATTCAATGCCGAAACTTCTTCACGGCGTCACAGCGGCAAAGTATTTTCGTACAGCGTACCCAGAAATCAGTGAAGAGGTTTTGCAGGCAATCGAACGGCATACTTCTGGCGCCATTGACATGACAGATCTTGACATGATTATTTATATTGCAGACGTTATCGAGCCTGGGAGAAACTATCCCGCAACGAAGGATTTGCGAGAAATGGTCGGGAAAATTGACCTTGAGGCACTCTATTTAAAGACCTTCAAGCAGGTATTTGCCCGACTCATAGAAACCGAGGCTAGCATACATCCTGACACGGTACGTGTATGGAACTATTATATTGGAAGAGCTAAACAGAAGAAAGAAAAGAGGGCGGTACGTGACCGTGATTAAATCTTCGAGAGAGCGAGCAATACTTGCTGCACAGGCAGCATATGAAAAAAAGGCGAGCGATATCGTTGTTCAGGAAGTGAAAGGTCTCATAAGCGTGACAGACTATTTCGTTATCGCGACCGCTTCTAACAATCGGCAAGTGCAAGCCATTATTGAGGAGATCGAAGAACAAGAGCTCGCACAGGCAAATATGAAACCTTCTCATCGAGAAGGGACAGAAGATGGTAGTTGGGCTCTTCTCGACTACGGGGATTTTGTCGTGCACGTCTTCCAGCCTGATACGCGGGAATACTATCGTCTTGAGGCTCTATGGAACGATGCACCTCTCATCGATCTTGAAAAAGAGGCTGGCATTTCGGGGCTTGAATACTCCGATCGCATAGGAAAGATGCTCGGCAGATAGGCGATTAACTTACAAAAGACAGAGCGTGGACACGTAATCTACGACAGGCAAAATGGAGAGCTTCAATCTGCGGCGGGTAAGCCGTAGGCGCTCTGTGCGTTTTTAATTGAGCGGTAGATGGCGCTTTCTAGGGCCTCGGTCGCCATAATGCCTACAAGGTCGGGCACGGCATGTACTTTTCCTGAGGCCAGGGTGAAGATGGCGTCTCCGTCTTGTGAGGTGTGCACAGGCTTGATGGCGCGAGCGTAGGCATCGTTCGCCATAGCAGACACCTTGTTTGCCTGGGCCTTTGTAAGCTTTGCGTTAGTCACTATGGCACTCAGCGTGGTATTGGTAGGGGCATGAACATCTTTTGTGCTATCCTTTTCGCCCATATCTTCAAAGCTCATTATCTGTGAGATAGCTTCAAGGGGGTCTACGATTGTTCCCTGGCTGTTACGGCAGCCAGCCAACCAGCCGCCTTGAGGATTCATAACGTTTCCTACAGCATTGACCGCAACAAAAGAGCCTACAACAAGCTCACCTCTTTTTATGACGGTGAATCCAAAACCGCTTTTCATAGCTGATTCAAAGCCAAGCAGCTTGCCTACGCTTGCGCCGGTGCCGGCACCGGCGTTGCCCTCGCTAAAAACATCCTGCGAAAAAGCTGACTCAACCGCACATGCACCCATTTCTTTGTCGGGGTGCAGAGGCTCTCCGAGCGATAAGTCAAAAAGGCAGGCACCGCAGACAATAGGTACGCAGCTTTCTCCGAGCTGAAAGCCGATAGAGCGCTTTGCCAGTGCGTCCATAACTCCGCTGCTCGCCTCAAGCCCGAAGGCGGATCCGCCAGAAAGTACAACGGCGTGTATAGATTCGATCATGTTTTCAGAACGCAGCAGATCGGTTTCGCGGGTTGCTGGGCCACCACCGCTTACGTCAACACCGCAACAAGCCCCCTCGGGGGCTATGAATACCGTGCAGCCAGTTCCTGCCTGCACGTCTTGGGCGTGCCCGAATTTAAAGTCTGGGAGATCAGCCAAAGAAGCTGGTTCAAAGAGATGAGATAGTGTCATGCCGTCAATGTCCTTCGCGTCATTGTTTACGTATCATTTCCCTCTTTTTATCATCTTGTCAAGGGTAGCGTGTATTAGTGCTGCTGGCAAATATAATAAAATCGACAGCATAATAGAAACCTCATAAAGCAAACTCGTCTTTCCGGAAGGCTTTCCCTTGAAACGAACGCCAAGTGCGCTGTATGCCATACCGTATATATTGCCTACAGTCATCATTCGAATGAGAGCTAAAATGACCATGGCGCTTTCTTCACCATACTCATCAATAAGTCTTTGCCAGGATTCTTGTGAAAACTTCCCTTTATTATCTGTATAATGCTGTGCAAAAAGTATGCCCACAAGTTCGTTTTCCGGAATGGCTTCTGTATCGCCGTTTAAGATAGCATTGATTTCTTGTAAATCCATCCCTTCCTCTAAAGCAAATTTTGTATGGGCATATGAACATGCTTCACATCCGTTAACTTCGGTAACCGCCAGCATGATTCTTTCTTTAAAGTGGGGGGATATAAGCTCTTTCTTGCGATTTAATCTAAGATATGCACTGCTTCTCAGGACAAGCACAAGAGCTTTGTAGAAGTCACTATGGCTGTATATTTTTTTGTAATACTTCTTCTCCATATTTTCGACTCCCTTTAATCCTGGTAGTGATACATAAACATTCTAAAAGCTTTTGTAGTAGCTCCAACATGTTCGAAAGCTATTTTGACACCAAGCATTTCACCATATCACGTGCATCAATTCTCTCAGAGTGACATCAATACAACTGTCTCAACGTGTGTTAAGAGTAAGGTATAGCTGTCAAAACTTAGGCAATTGAACATTATTGTCTTTGAGGGAACATATCCACTGTGGACTTGCGTATGTGGGAAGATATCAATCAGTTTTAACTTTTTTACAGATACAACGTAAGCGTCAAACCAAGCACCGTCTTTTCATGCGGTTCTGAGTCCTCTACACTATATCCACCATTCTAGAATCACGAGCAATCCTTTTGATAGTTCTATAGAGTTCTATAGAGTTTTTAAGAACTATCCAGAACTCTATAGCATTCTACATAGCGATTGAGTTCCAAGCAAGAATAGTAGCAGGATGGACGGGAGGTATAGATGGATATACAGCAGATGGTGAAAACAGGCCGACGCCAAGAGTGGGCAGACATGGTGATGCGTTGTCGTAACAGTGGCTTAACGGTTGTGGAATGGTGCAAGCAAGAGGGTCTGTCTCCAGCCACCTATCAGTACCGTCGTAAGCAAGTCATGGATGCCTTGGCAGAACAGTCCTTGCCCAAACAGAATCTGTTCGTACCACTCCGCGTAGACAGCGATTACGCGGTAAGCAATCAAGCGGCCATCACCATTCGGATGGGACAGATCGAGGTGGCAGTAGAGACAGGTGTCGATGCCAGTACCTTGACCACTGTCTTAGAAACGATTGACCGCTTATGTTGAGATCTTTTCCAGACGACATCGCCGTCTACATCGCTTGTGGGTATACCGATCTACGTAAAGGGATCGACAGCTTAGCCTACTTGGTCAAGCATGAGTTCGACCTAGACCCCTTTAGTCCAGCACTCTTCTTATTTTGTGGCAGGCGTGCCGATCGCTTCAAAGCACTCTATTGGGATGAGAATAGTTTCCTCTTATTGTACAAACGTTTTGAAACAGGATCCCTGCAGTGGCCGCGCACAGCGGATGCTGTACGCCTCTTAAGCCAGCAACAATACCGTTGGTTACTGGAAGGATTACGCCCCTTGCAGCCCAAGGCAATTGCACCGATTCGCTCTATCGAACTGGGCTAAATTCGCCAGTTTGCATCCGCTTCAAATGCCGATATACCAGTACTTACAGATCCTTTCGTGGTATAATTAGCACATGAAAAACGTCACGATTTCACAAGCTGAATACGATGCATTCTTAGCACAGAAAGCTCAAATCCAAGAGATGCAAGCCCAGTTAGATTGGCTCTTGGAGCAAGTGCGCTTGGCCAAACATAAACGCTTTGGTACGAGTAGTGAGCAGCTGCGTGACGAAGACGACAGGCAGCAAAGCTTCTTCAATGAGGCAGAAGCATATGCCGATCCTACGGTGGAAGAACCCACCATGGAGACCATCCAGAGCTACCAACGAAAACGAAAGACACCCTTAAAAGAACGTTTATCTGAGGATATACCAGTAGAAGTCATTGACTACACCTTAGACGACCTGGCCTGTCCAGATTGTAACTCCATGTATGAGGACATTGGCGCAGTCGAGCGAGAAACGCTGAAGATTATTCCAGCCACATTCTCTATCCTGCGCGAACGTGCCCATCGTTATGTCTATCGTTGTTGTGAAGCTAAAACAGATGAGGCCACGATTGTCGAAGCCAAGATGCCAGCAGCAGCCCTGCCCAAGAGCATTGCGAGTGCCGAAACAATCGCTCATGTCATGACTCAAAAGTTTGTCTTGCATGTCCCTTTGTATAGACAGGAACAAGATTGGAAGAGCCGATCGATTCCCATCTCAAGGCAAACGATGTCGAACTGGCTGCTGCAATGCAGTCAGCATTATTTCAAGCCCTTGATCGATGTGATGCATAAGGCACTCTGCCAAGAACCCATCTTGCATGCGGATGAGACTCCGGTCCAGGTTCTACGTGAGCCAGGGAGGAAAGCAGAAGACAGGAGTTACATGTGGCTGTATCGGACGGGTAAGCATAGCGAACACCCCTTGATTTTGTACGAGTACCAGCCGAATCGAACTGCGATTCATCCCAGTACATTCTTGAAAGCATTCACGGGGACCTTGCATGTCGATGGCTACCAGGTCTATAAAACGATGCTCAAACATACAGCTGCAGATGACAGGCTACTATACGAACATATCCGACTATCGGGCTGTTGGGCACATGCCAGACGGTATTTTCACGACGCCTTAAAGGCACAAGCTAAGAAAAACCATAAAAACTCTTTGGCTTATCAAGGCTTGCAGCGTTGTGATGCGCTCTTTGGCATTGAAGGCCATATGAAGGACTTCAGCGTAGAGGAGCGTTATAAGATACGTCAGACAAAATCCAAACCCCTTGTAGATGAGTACTTCACCTGGCTTCGATCCTTAGGCCCTGCGGGTAAGACGGCATTGGGTGATGCGATTACTTATAGCTTGAACCAAGAGCCCTACTTGCGTGTGTTCCTAGAAGATGGTCGCTTAGAGCTATCGAACAATTTAGCCGAACGGTCGATTAAACCATTTGTCATTGGCCGCAAGAATTTCTTGTTTGCCAACACAGCAGCTGGAGCGAATGCCAGTGCTTGGATTTTCAGCTTAGTAGAGACCGCTAAAGCCAATGACATCAATCCATTTGACTACTTGAACTGGGTGCTCAAAACAGCACCAGGCTTAAACTTGACTGAATTCCCCGAACGTGCAGAAGAACTACTACCAAAGTTCTTTCCACGTGACTAGACGGTGCTTGGTTTGACGCTTACAAAATATCGTTCATTTCATCACTCCAATCTGAAATTTAGGTAAGAAAAAAGCAGTCAATCCTAAGACTAACTGCTTTGTGTGTAAATATTTTTGTTAGCACTAGAGAAAAAATCTCCAGTTGAATAATAGAAATTCT
>CAYFQW010000011.1:39955-44205 GCA_964345475.1 uncultured Raoultibacter sp. | reverse complement strand
ATTGCTTGAGCGTTTTGATCGGGAAAGTGTTGGAGAACATGAGATCAGGTTGCCTTATGTGAGCGCTATGACTCTTTTGGACGCGCGCGATGGGGATTCTCGTGACTATGCGGAATTGGCTGAAGCTCTTGGCTTTTTTGTGTCCGATGCTACAGCTGACCTTGCTAGTTTGTTCAGGCGTATCGTATTACTCATTGCTTTGCATAGTACCGATGACCATTTGCGTAACCATGGTTTCATACGGACATCAGGAGGGTGGAAGTTATCGCCGTTATTCGATGTCAACCCTAATCCACTTGCCGACTATCATCGTGTTACTGCAATTTTCGGAGAATCGGGGAGTCGTGAAGCTGACTCTCTGGCTGATCTGAGCGCGTCTTTTGGGCTATTACAAGCTGCTGCAGAAAAAGAGGTTTCGGAAGTGATCAAAGCGGTAAAGCAGTGGCGCGCGGTAGCTCGTAGCAATGGGTGTAGAAAAGCAGAAATGAGCCTATTTGAGCCTGTGTTCCTTAATCGGATAGAAGCGCTTAGGGAAGCTTTTAGAATATAGCGCGGTATGTAGAGTTCAGATGCAATTATTTCCTGAAAACAAAAACCGCCAGTTACTATCTTTGGTGTCACCCGCTCGTACTTTTAATCTGATAATCGTGGTCTCGTCACTTCATAGCCCATCAGCAGAGAATACTTCTGGGCCCTTGTCTAGCGTCTTCTCCCGCATCTCTTGCATTTGCCAAAAAAACTGAATTCATGCGACCCACACGCAGCACAACCTAATGAGGGCATTGAGGAAAGCTTTTTTAGTAATATTTTTCGATAAGACTTTGGATTGTCGGGTTAGCTCCAGTATATTCCCAGTTCACAGTATTTGAATTTGGGGTGTCACTCGCTTGCTCGCGCTTGGCACACTAAACATCTCCCACGAAAAATAAAAAACCGCTGGCTGACCAGCGGTTCCAAAATTATGGTGGAGCCTAGGGGGATCGAACCCCTGACCTCTTGGCTGCCAGCCAAGCGCTCTCCCAGCTGAGCTAAGGCCCCTTAAAAAGTGCGTTTCCAATCTTAGCAAACTTCGCCACTTGGTCAAGTGAATATCTTAAAACGCCGCAAATTGTCTTCCATATTCAACACACTCAGCTTCTTCTGGTTCTAAATTAGCCATAAGACCTTCGCCCATAACAGAGGCCCCGCAGCTCTGAGTGCGATCAACCCAATCAGTCATCCACTCACCATCGCCCCAGTCGTACGAACCGAAAAGAGCTACCTTTTTCCCGTCAAGCAAGGGCTCAACCGCCTTGAAGAAGGGCTCGAACTCATCCTCCTCAAGGGTTTCGACTCCCATAGAAGGACATCCGAAGGCATACTTTGAATAGGATTCGACCAGGGAAGCATCCGCTTCATCAACGCTGAATACATCGGCGTTGAGCCCTGCATCCTCAATTCCAGCTGCAATATGTTGTGCCATTAATTCCGTGTTGCCCGTGCCGCTCCAATACACAATTAAAATCGATCCCATGACTACCCACTTTCGCTTAGGCCCTGCAAGTGCAGAGCTTTCATATGTCAAAGTTAACATATACTAACTATTTAGCCAGAATCAAGAGTTCAAATGAAATACATTATTTCTTGAAAATAAATGAACCACACCTCTGTGTCGACTCCGATATTAACTTCGAGGGAGTCGACCAAACGAGATGTGGTTCAACTTTAGTTCTACAGACTCCTTGCTGGACCCGAATAGACTCAACAAAGATTATTGCAGGATGTCTGGAATCAATTACCTGATAACGGATGCCCCTTAATTTGCTGCGGCACTCTTGGCGGTAGCTTGAATGATTGCATCAAGGACGGGATCGAGGGCTTCACCAACTTCGTACTCGTGCGCTTTGCCCGCATCATTTTTTTCAGCAAACTCAGGATTGATTGGCAGGGTTGCATAGGCGGGAATATTGTAGCGCTCCGCCACCGCTTTCCCTTGAGGCTCACCGAATATGTAATGCTTCTTGCCACATTCATCGCAAGCAAAGTAAGCCATATTCTCAACGAGTCCTAAAACCTCAACATTCATATCCTTTGCCAAATTAACGGCCTTGCCAACAATCATGGCAACGAGCTCTTGCGGAGCAGATACGGTTACTATGCCATCTAGGGGCAAGGACTGGAATACGGTTAAAAGAACATCAGATGTTCCAGGAGGCATATCGACAAAGAGGTAGTCAAGCTCGCCCCAGTTCACCTCGTTGAAGAATTGCTTGATGATGCCTGATATGACAGGTCCTCTCCAGGCAACAGGCATGTCCTCTTTGGGAAGCATAAGGTTAGTAGACATGATTTCGATGCCGTTTTCAGAAACAGCAGGATTGATGCCGGTCTCAGTTGCGACGAGATGTTCTGTGATTCCGAAAGCCTTAGGAATTGAGGGGCCTGTAACATCGGCATCGAGAACCCCTACGCGGTAGCCTTTTCTCTTCATCTCTGTTGCGAGCATACTCGTTACGAGAGACTTGCCAACACCGCCTTTTCCAGACACTACACCGATAATATGTTTTACGCTTGAAACACTGTTAGGCTCAATAAAGGGACTTTGCGATTCTGTTCTATCGCCACATCCGTCAACGTCGCAGCCAGAGCAGCCGCTTGGTGGGCATTCATCTGCCATGATAAACCTTCTTCCTTGATTCTTATAGCCTTGAACATAGCGCGGTGTGGTCTTTTTGGTTTCGCCACAATGACATACTAGATCAAGTCTACTGCATGTATTATTCGAATCATACCACAAGCGCATCTTTGAGAAAGGCTGAAAGCAGGGTCTTTTAGTTTTTGCTAAATCTGGCCCAGTCTCCGGGTTTTCTGATGCTCACATCGG
Organism: uncultured Raoultibacter sp.; assembly: GCA_964345475.1. Lineage (GTDB taxonomy): Bacteria > Actinomycetota > Coriobacteriia > Coriobacteriales > Eggerthellaceae > WRIS01. The sequence continues at coordinate 41,342 of CAYFQW010000011.1, read as the reverse complement.
AGGAAGGAAGAGGAACATATGCTGTTTGCCAACATCGATATTATTGACGAAAACCTGCAATACCGGACTGCTCAATGGGTGGGTGTAAAGGATGGTCGCATTGGCTATATAGGCGATAGCGCTCCCGAGGGCAATGCTGCCGAACGGTTCGGAGAAACGTACGATGGAGACTCAAAGCTTCTTATGTCGGGCTTCTACAACGCCCACGCACATGCCCCGATGACCTTGCTGCGGGGGTATGCCGAATCTTTGCCTCTTCAAAACTGGCTCAATGACAAGGTGTTTCCTTTCGAGGCAAAAATTACTGACGAGGATGCATACTGGGCCACGCTTTTAGCTTGCGCTGAGATGGCTCGCTATGGGGTCGTTAGTTTTTCCGATATGTACTATTTTTCCGATGCGCGCATAAAGGCTGTTATCGAGAGTGGGCTGAAGATGAACGCCTGCCATGGTTTGCTCGCTTTTGAAGATAAGCCTTACTCCGAATACGAGACGAGCGCCATAAGTGAACGCCTCATTCGTGAGTATCAACACGCAGAACATGGAAGGATTGTTATCGACTACAATATCCATGCTGAGTATACTTCGGTGCCTCAGGTGGTAGCCGATATCGCAAAGATTGCCAAGGAGAAGGGTGCCCGGATTCACCTCCATGCATCTGAAACACGCCTTGAGCACGAAGAATGCAAGACCCGCCACGGAGGCTTAACTCCTATCCAGTACTTTGACAGTTTGGGAGTTTTTGAGAATCCCACTACTGCAGCCCACTGCGTATGGGTGGATGAAAAAGATAGGGAGGTGCTGAAGGACAGGGGAGTATTCGTTGCCTGCAATCCTGCTTCAAATATGAAGCTCGGGAGTGGCTTTGCTCCCATTCCCGAAATGTTGGACCAAGGCATTTCAGTAGCCCTTGGTACCGATGGAGTGGCTTCAAACAACAACCACGACATGATGCAGGATATGTATCTTATGGCTTTGGTCTATAAGGGTGCCTCGCTCAATCCCGCCGTGGTATCGCCAGAGCAAGTCCTGGGCGCAGCAACCCGCACAGGCGCCCTTTCGCAGGGAAGAGACGACTGTGGGGTCTTGCAGCAAGGTGCGCGTGCCGACTTGGTAGTCCTCGACACCGACGGGCCTTCCTGGACGCCAGCAAAAGATCCTTTGGCAAATCTGGTATTTGCGGGGCATGGCAGTGATATCTGTCTTACCATGGTCGACGGCCGTATCGTATATCGTGACGGGGTATGGCCCGGCATCGATGTTGAGCGCGCAAAGGCGGAAACTGCAGCTGCGACCGAACGCATTATTTCGGAACTGTAAAACAGGCTTAAAAACAAATACCCCTGCAAAGGAAAGCACCCTTGCAAGGGTCTTTGTTCATATACAA
>CAYFQW010000011.1:0-39855 GCA_964345475.1 uncultured Raoultibacter sp. | reverse complement strand
AACAAATACCCCTGCAAAGGAAAGCACCCTTGCAAGGGTCTTTGTTCATATACAAATTCTCGCATTCAGATATTCGCATGAGAGCCCTCCTGCGAGCTTTCGTATCCAGGTGCCTACATACGAACTCTCCCATACGGGCAGCATATACAAGATGGTGCTACAGCTTAGGCTCCCGCGGCCTTAACGGCAGCTTCAAAGTAACTGTACATATCTGATGCGCTTCCCTCATAAATCGTCACGATACTTCCTTCTCTATCAATAATGATTGAATAGGGAATGCCGTTAGAAGGATACAATCTTTCTATTTCGTAATTCTCATCGAGGCCCCACACGAAGTCATATCCGCTTGATTCGCTGAACTCCTGTGCAGTAGCGGAGTTGTCACCTCGATTGATAGCAATAACTGTGACATCAGGATAGTTTTCCGTTATTTCCTGCATGGCAGGCATTTCATCAATACAGTAACCGCACCAAGTTGCCCAGAAGTTGAGCAGGATGACATCCCCTTCATAATCGGAAAGGGAAGCGGTATCGCCCTCAGGGGTTTGGAATTCGAAATCGGGGGCCTCAGACCCCTCGGTAAGCTTGACACTTTTTTGCTTGCTCGATTGCTCTTGGGAAGAGTTTGAAGTGTCTGAGTTTGCATCGGATGAGCAGGAGGTAATGCTCGTAAGTGATACAGCTATTGCAATGCTTGCCAGGCTGGCTACAAGTTTTTTCATGGTCCACCTCATTATTTCGTTGTTTTTGTCTGGGGAATCATATCATGAAGGCTGAAATAGATAGCGTCTTGTTGGCAAACAGATGTACAGGCGCCACATTGAATGCATTCCGTATCGCTTACTTCTCGGATATCCATTTTGCACACATGGACACAAGCGCCGCAGTTATTGCATGCTGATTCGTCAACCTTATACCGAAGAAGAGCAAAGCGATTGAAAAAAGAATAAAGGGCACCTAAGGGGCACAGGAAGCGGCAGAAAGGGCGATAGATAAATAGAGAGGCAATAAGGAGTGCTAGGAGCGCACATATTTTCCAAATAAAGAGAGAGCCTATCATGAAGCGCAAGCCTTCATTGAGACTCAGCAGGGGTATGCCTGCTTCAAGTGTTCCTGCAGGGCAGAGCCAGGCGCAAAAGGCTGGAGTTCCCACTCCTGTCGTATGAAGAAGGATGAGTGGCGCAGCAAGTACAAGCCCTCCGAGAACCACGTATTTGCCTTTTGAGAGAACACGGCTCCAGTGACCTTTTTTGAGTTTGGGTAAGGGTGTCTTATCGAGAAGATCTTGCAGAAGCCCGATGGGGCATAACCAGCCGCAAACTGTCCGTCCCAAAAGCGCCCCGAATGCGAGTAGGGTACCCAAGATATAAAAGGGCATACTGCCACCGCCCGCAACGAGTGAAGCCTGGAGAGACCCTATCGGACAAGCACCTATCGCACCTGGGCAAGAGTAGCAGTTAAGGCCGGGAACACAGACTGCCTTAGTCTTGCCCTGGTAAATGTCTCCTGTTTTGAAGCCCGCAAAATTGAGATTGTATAATAATGCTGCGAGCAGCTGTATGAAGTGGCGTTTAGAAACCTTGCGTCCAACAAGTGCTTTGAGTCTTGTAAGCATGGTCTAGATGAAGCCTCCTAGCCGACACCAATACACTCATAACATATGAGTGTCGCTTTCCGCAGGATGAAGCTTACATCACCCTGAAGAACGCCGATTGCCACGAAGACGCCGGCAAGGCATAGTATCAAAAGCCATAAAGGTATGTTGATTTCTTTTCTCATGGCATCATTGTAGCTCAGCGCAGCTCCACAGAGTTTGACAATCGGCGATAGGTGCTTTGGCGACGAACGGTCTCATTGTTTTTCTCAGTTGGTTTTTCAAAGAGTTGCGCTACACTAGTGCAAGAGATTTGTTGCGTTAATTTGCTCTAACTCCTGGCTTAGTTTTGTAAGGCTCGAAGCGGTACGTGCCTTTGAGGATAGAACAAAGGCATAGGGCCGCACGACGAAAAGAAAGTTGGTGGTCATTATGGCAGCTCCTGCAACCGAACACGTCCGCAATATAGCGCTGGTCGGGCAAGATGGTGCCGGCAAGACATCTCTTGCCGAAGCAATGCTCTTCGTTTCGGGGAAAACCCCGCGCATGGGTACTACCCATGACGGCAAGTCCTATCTCGATTACGACGAAGAGGAAATCAAGAGGAAGTTTACTTTAAGCGCATCTATCGCACCTATTCCGTATAAAGACTTCAAAATCAATCTTCTTGATACTTCAGGCCACCCCGACTTTATCGGCGATACCCTTGCTACTATGCAAGCGGTTGAAACAGCTCTTTTTGTGGTCGACGCCGTTGCAGGTCCTCAAGTTATGACGAGTCGCCTGTGGAGAGAAGCCGAATACATGCGTATCTCCCGTGCCGTTTTCATCAATCACATCGACAGGGAGCATGCTAATTTTGATGCGGCAATGGCCACCTTGCATGCACGCTTTGGCTCGCGCCTCGGCGCCGTTTCTATTCCTATCGGGGTAGACGCTGATTTCAAGGGCGTCATCGATGTCATCCGTATGAAGGCACGCTATTTTTCTAGCGACAGTGAGACGGAAGTTGTTGAGGATATACCAGCCGATTATCTTGATCAAGCACTTTCGGCTCGCGATAAATTGTGCGATCTCGTAGCTGAAGTCGACGATGAGCTCATGATGAAGTATCTCGATGGGGAAGAGCAGCTTACCCAGGAAGAGCTTGAATCGCTTCTAGATAAAGCCATTGCGCAGGAACTGTTTATACCGGTGTTCGTAGGTTCTACTATTATAAAACAGGGAATACAGGGACTTATGGAGGATATCACTACGTACTTCCCCTCACCGAAGGCACACGGTCACTTTTATCTGGAAGACGGTGAAAACGTATCCATCAACGAACATGGGGAACCTGCTTGCTTCGTTTTCAAAACACTCTCCGATCCCTATGTTGGCCGCATTAGCTTTGTAAAGATTATTTCAGGCATACTCGAGCCAGGAATGGAATTGCATAACTCAAGAACGGAGAAGAAGGAGCGCATCGGACATCTCTATGTCATGATGGGCAAGGAGTCCAACGATGTGAAAAGCGCCAAGGCTGGCGATATCATCGTTATACCTAAGCTTAATGATACGCGCACGGGCGACACGCTCTCCAAATCTGGCGATCTGACCATTGAGCCCTTTAACCTTCCTGAGCCACTGTATCCAGTTGCCATAGAGACAATCAATCGAAACGACGAAGATAAGTTGGGAACTTTCCTCTCGCGTCTAACTGAGATGGATCCGACAATCAAGGTCGTGCGTGATGACGAGACGCATCAAACCGTGCTATATGCTATGGGCGATACCCAAATCGATACCATCCTTAACCGCCTTAAAGAGCAAACTGGTGTCGAGACAAAACTCGTACCCGTACGTATTCCTTATCGCGAGACCATTCGGAAGGTCGCCGAAGCCCAGGGCCGTCATAAGAAGCAAACAGGAGGAGCCGGGCAGTTTGGTGATTGCTGGCTGCGCCTTGAGCCTAATCCTGGTGAGGGCTATGAGTTTTTGAACGAAATAGTCGGGGGTAAGATTCCTAAAGGCTTCATTCCTGCGGTAGATAAGGGAGTCCAAGATGCCATGGCAGAAGGTTTCTTGGCCGGATATCCTATGGTTGACTTGAAGTGCGCTGTCTACGACGGTTCGTACCATGCTGTTGATTCTAATGAGATGGCATTCAAGACCGCGGCTCGTATTGGGTTTAGAGCCGCTGCTGAAAAGGCCAGTCCCGTACTTCTAGAGCCTATGGCAAACATGAGAATTATAGTAGGAGAGGAACATGCCGGTGCGGTGATGGGTGATATCTCTACACGACGTGGCCGTATCGTCGGCACCGACTCGAACGATGCCGGTGATACCGTCATAAAGGTACGCGTTCCCTATAGCGAGGTTGTTACCTATACGAAAGACCTACGCTCTCTTTCACGCGGAAGCGGTACCTATTTTATTGAAATCGATGGGTACGAAGAGGCTCCGGTGGAAACTATGAAAAAACTGGCAGATGAGTACCTTGCTGCCCGAGCGGCAGGAAACTAAGGGTCGAACGTGAGGGAAGAGCTCGAGAGTAAAGAATCTAAGCCAACAGCCTGTGCGGCTCGGCATAGTGCTTTTGAAGACGAGGCCGAACAGGCTCAAGTTGGCTTAGGTGTTGATATCGTCGAAATCGAACGCATGGAGCGCATACTTGAGCGCAGTCCCAGTTTTGCCCGAAAGGTGTTTTCCGAAGCCGAACGTGCCTATTGCGACTCAAAACCCCGTCCCGCAAGCCATTATGCGACACGCTTCGCTGCGAAAGAGGCAGTTTTAAAGGCTTTGGGCACGGGGTTTTCTCAGGGTCGTATAAAGCCCCGCGATATTGAAGTCGGGCGTAAACCCCAAGGGAGGCCCTATGTGATCCTGTCTGGCAGGGCGCGAGAGGCTGCCGAAGAACATCAAATTGTTGATATGCCGATTTCACTCTCGTATACCCACACTGAGGCAGTTGCCTGCGCTATGGCCATCACCGAGGGCTCGGTTCGCATCAAGGAAGAGCGCGTCGACCCTATGGAAGAGCTTACAAAGCGATTCAAGGAGGCTCGTGATATCCTCAATGAACTAGATATGCAGGATACTTCCAATAAAACAACTGCCTTGCAAATCGAAGAACTCGTGTCGACCGATGAAGCAGCCTTGCAAAAGGACAAGCAGGATGTGCCTGGTTCAAAAGAGGCCGATGGAGGTTCTTGGCCAGATGGAACAGAAGGGCAATAAGAGGGTTTCCGAAAGGATGATGTAGCCTTGGCGAAACGTGAGTACAAGAAAGAAAGACTTGCCGAGCTGGTTCCTCTGCCTAAAAAGGATGCCAACAAATATAGCCGAGGAAAGCTTGTCCTTTTTGTGGGAAGCGAGAAGTATCCAGGTGCTGCCATACTGGCCGCACGAGCATCCGCGCGAAGTGGATGCGGCTACAGCCACGTCGTTACCTCGCCTTCGGTGATTCCTCTCGTCCAGTCCGCTCAGCCGTCTCTCGTCGTAAGCTCGTGGTTCGATATTCTGGAAACGAGGCTTGAGGCCGGTAAGAACGACAGACCCTGTGCTTACGTGCTGGGCTCGGGATTCGATGGACATGATGAAAGCACTCAGACTATCGTCGACTTTGTGCTCAAAGAGACCGAAGATCCTCTGCTTATAGATGGCGGAGCTTTTGTGCGGCTTGCCGAAAAAGGGGGAAGGCAGCTCTGTATCGATCGCTTTGAGCGAAAGGCGAAAACTATTATCACACCCCACCAAGGTGAGGCGTCACGCCTTGCTCAATCTGTCGCCTTACAATATGACAACGCGCCTCAATTGGCCCTCGGGCTTGCGCAGGCCTATAAGGCGCTCACGCTCCTGAAAGGACCTACAAGCTACCTGACCGATGGTACAGACTTGCTTGCAATAAACTGCGGCGGGCCTGAGCTTGCGAAAGCGGGTACGGGTGATGTGCTCGCCGGCATATGCGGAGCCTTCCTGGCACAAGGGATGGAGCCGTGGGATGCGATAGTCTTGGCAAGCACCCTTCATGCCCACGCAGGTTCGTTGGCTGCACATGAACTAACGGAGGTATCTGTCATCGCTGAAGACCTTATCGACTATGTTCCGAGAGCCATTGCTTTGCTGCTAGAAGCAAGGGGCTGACGAGCTCGGCTTTTCTTTCAAGAAAAGGATAAACATAAACGATAAACATAAAATATGAAAAGACCTCCATGCCCTGATACATGGTATTGTATGTGTAGCATTTTATGAGGGCATGTCCTGCTGGGCAGGTATAAAATGAAATGGCACATATATTCAAAGCTGTATGGAAAAAGGACGTGATAGCTATGGAGACAGGAAAAAAGCACGATTGGTTTTATATCGTGCTGGGCCTTATATTTTTGGTGTTTGCATTCGTGTTTTTCTTCTCTCCTGAAAAATTGCTGATATTAATTGCTTTGTTTGCAGGTATTTTTTACTTGATATCCGGAATGTTCACCATCATTAAGTACATGCGTTTTCGCAATGCGGCCTTTGTTTCAGGGTGGACGCTGGTGTATGGCATTCTTGCCACTGCATTGGGTTTTATGTTCCTCATACACCCGCTCGCACTGTCGGCTCTTATTCCCTGGCTTATCGGCCTTTTCGTTTGCACCTTCGGCATCTTTCAGCTCCTCGCCGCCTTCAAAATTAAGAGAATTGGAGCTTCATTTTGGGGATGGACAGTTTTTTCTGCACTTGTCCAAATTTTTGTAGGACTCTGTTTTTTCCTGTTCCCTACGGTATTTGTCTATTCCATTGTCATTTTTCTTATTATGCAGGCCATCGATATGATCGTGATGGGCTGGAATACTCGGGGTGTGAAATACTAGAGTATGCACGAGGTAGATCTTTTGAGGGTTCTTGATTGGAGTGTGCTGAGCATCTGTCCCATCGGATACTATCTGGTGGGACAGATGCGTTAAAGATGCAAGCTGCTCAAAAAAGTTGAATGAAAACATGGCGGACAGGGAGAATATGGCTGATAAAGAAGAAAACTGTAAAAAAGCCACTCAAGGTGATTCTCGTATAACTAATGCGAAGGAGAGGATAGATAAGTTACGCCGCGAAATTGAGCATAACGCCTACCTGTACTATGCTCAGGATTCTCCTGAAATCTCTGATGCTGCATTTGATTCCCTCATGCAAGAGCTTATCGACCTCGAAGAGCAGTATCCTGAACTTATACGTCCTGATTCACCGACCCAGCGGGTGGGAGGGTATGTAGGTGAACAGTTTAGCGCGGTGAAGCATGAAAAGCGCATGTATTCGCTTGATAATGCCATGGACTTCAATGAGCTCGATGCATGGATACATCGAGTAAAAGAGCACTTTGGAAGATTCGTGCCCGTAGTATGTGAGCTTAAAATAGACGGATCTTCTATATCGCTTCGATACAAGAACGCTAGTCTTGCCCAGGCAGCAACGAGGGGCGATGGTGTTACAGGGGAGGACGTAACGGCCAATCTGCGCACGGTGAAGGACCTTCCTCTGCGCCTCAACGACGATGCTCTGGATGATGTGTTTGACGAGGCCAGGGGCATTGAGGTGCGCGGTGAAGTGTATATGCCGAAACAAAGTTTTGCAAAGCTAAACGAACAGGCGGCAAAAGAGGGCAAGTCCGCATTCGCTAATCCCCGCAATGCTGCTGCTGGAAGCCTTCGCCAGAAGGATCCGCGCATCACAGCCGATCGCGACCTCTCTACGTTTATGTATGGGATAGCCGATGCCTCAAATTTAAAAATTGAAAGTCAATGGGAGCTTCTTGCCTGGCTCAGAAAGGCGGGCTTTCATGTGAACCCCGACCTTGCTCGCTGCAATACGGAGGAAGAGGTTCGCCACTTTTGCGACATTGCACTTGAGCGTCGACAAGACTTACCCTATGAAATTGACGGGGTGGTCGTCAAGGTAGATTCTTTTGCCGAGCAAAACTCGATGGGCTTCACGGCTCGTGCACCCCGTTGGGCTATCGCTTACAAGTTCCCCCCTGAAGAGCAAACAACAATTCTTCGTGGCATTACGGTGCAAATAGGGCGAACGGGGGCGGCTACTCCTGTTGCGGAGCTTGAGCCTGTCGTGATAGATGGGTCGACCGTAGCACGGGCAAGCCTCCATAATGTCGACGAGATTCACCGTAAGGATGTTCGTATCGGCGATACAGTCGTGGTTCGCAAAGCGGGGGATGTCATTCCGGAAATTTTGAAGCCAGTCTTAAGTCTTCGACCTGAAGGGTCGAAGAAATGGCTTATGGACCTTGAGTGTTCTAGCTGCGGTTCCCCGCTCGTGCGTGAAGAGGGCGAGGCGGCCTATCGGTGCATAGCTATCGACTGTCCCGCCCAATCTATTGAGCGTCTGCTTCATTGGGCGAGCAGGGGTGCCCTTGATATTGAGGGCATGGGGGAGGAGATAGTCTCCCGGCTTATCGAGGCGGGGCTTCTGGAGACTATCGCAGACTATTATTCTTTGACTGAAGAGCAGTTAAGCACCTTAGATATGGGGAGGTTCAACAAAGAGGGCGAGCCTATACGTCTTGGAAAAACGGTAGCCACAAAGCTTATAAAGGCGATAGAGGGGAGCAAGGAGCGTTCTTTTGCCCAGGTTTTGTTTGGCTTAGGTATTCGCCACGTTGGCAAAACCACAGCTGAACAGGTGGCTGCGAACTTTTCCTCCATACATGAACTAGCTGAAGCCTCTGAGGAGGATCTGGCAAGGGTTGATGGAGTGGGCCTTGTTATTGCCCAGAGCATCAGACAGTTTTTTGAAACTCCCCACAACATTGAAATAATCGAGCGCCTCGCTGCGGTCGGCTTGAAACTTAAAGAAGACAAGCCCGCCGAAAGCCTCCCGCAAACACTTTCTGGTTTGAGCTTTGTGTTGACGGGGTCTTTGAGGGAAAGTGGATACACAAGAGACGAAGCGGGCACAATGCTTAAGGAGCGCGGAGCGAAAGTAGCCTCGAGCGTTTCATCTAAAACCAGCTTTGTGGTGGCGGGTGAGGCTGCTGGCTCAAAGTATGACAAGGCTATTGCTTTAGGGGTTCCTATACTTGATGAGGCTGCCCTTTTGCATATGCTCGAAACAGGAGAAATACCCGAAGCCTAGGCTTCTCCATACTGAGGAGTTGAGGCCTCAGAACCCCCAAGCCTGGGAATTCAGGGCTTCGAATAATGCGGTGTGAAGCAGTTTGAGTTGCTGCGACTTTGGGAGCTTGGGATTGACTATATATGCTTTTAAGAATAATATACTTATTACAGAATATAAAGTTGGTATGCAAGATGAAACTGGAAGGAAAGAAGGAATATGAAGAAAAAGCTACTAACACCTGCGAGGATTCTCCTCGCTTGCCTCTTGATAGCTGTTGTTGGTCTGGTGGGCTGTTCGTCGGGCGGAAAAGACGCAGACACATCTGCTGACGAGCAGGGAAAAGAAGCTCAAGTTACCACTCAGGAAAGCGTTGAACTACAAATTTTCGCCGCTAACTCGCTTTCAAAAGCGTTGGAAGAAGTGCAAGATTTGTATATGAAGGAACATGAAGGAATCACCTTCGCAGATACACAGTTTTTATCATCAGGCGAGCTCGTTGAGTCATTAAAGGGCGGAGCGTATGCAGACCTGCTGATTACGGCATCAAAGGGAACTATGGATACTGCCGAAGAAGAAGCTTTAGTCGATCCTGCTACGCGTTTTGATATGTTTAGCAACGAGCTCGTAATTGTGTCCAAAGAAGGCTCAGGCCTATCCGATATCACCTTGCAAGATATTGCTGATGGCACATATACCGTGGCCGTTGGAGATGACGCAGTTCCTGCAGGAAACTATGCTGCACAGGCTCTTTCTACCGTAGGTGCCTATGATGACGGTTCTGGCAAAACAGGCAAAGACATTACAGGCAAAGAGGGGTCATATGTTGGCATTAGTCCTGCTCTGGAGTCCTCAGTTGGCAACGTTTGCAAAAAGGCTGAGGCCGGCGAAGTTGATCTTGCTATAGTCTACAGCTCTGATGTGTATCGCTTTGGTGGAGTTGAGATTGTAGGCACTATTTCAGCTGATACCCACAAGAGCATTATTTATCCTGCTGCTATTTGTGCAGATTCAAAATATGCTGTCGAAACGCAAGAATTTGTTGACTTTGCGCTCAGCAATCCTGAAGCTCTCAAAATTTGGCAAAAATGGGGTTTTGAGCTCATAGGATAAGGTGAAAGCAATTGCTCGTCCAAAAGGATTCAGTGAGGGTATCGCAAAAGCCTGTATGGCGTAAACTCGTGGCGATGACGGCTCTGGCATGCTTGTTATTTGGTTTTCTTATAACAAGCGCCGGAGCCGGCTTTCAAGCTTACGCACAGGAAGATACGGCAGAATCTCCGACTTCGGCTTTGCCTCAAACAACTGATAGATCTAAGGAAGACCCCCATGGTGCTGTTGAGGTATCAAGCGATGGCCTCAGTGCTCGGACTATGGATGGTCTGTTCGGTTTAAGTAACTTCAACCGAGCTCAAGTAGGATCGAACAAAGAAATAGAAGGCGTGTACTACGGGTACTCCTATTACATTTCTAATGAAAGTGGGAGTATAGCTATTATTGCAAGCGAAACGTATACCATTGCATATATCCCTCCTGCAGTTGTGGAAGAGATGGGCTTTGATCTGCAGAACGAGGCGCATACCAATGAGCTTAAAGAGCTTTTTATAGCACTTGATGAAGGGCTTGCCCAAGGTTCAAAACAATTAGGCTCTATCGAGTCTTGGTACTTTACCGACGAGCAAGAATACACCATAGACGAGGTAGTGTATGGTTTTGATCAGGAGCTGAAAACAGGGCAATTTTACCTTACGGTACAGGGCAGCGATGGAAGCGATATCACCGAAGCCTCGAACCCGCTCTACACTCCTCTTGTTTTTGCTGACTCTGCCAATCTGTTCGCCGCAGGAGATCTCGAGATTATTCCAGCGGCCACAGGGTTTAAGGCACTCGTAGAATTTGTCAAAGGGGTAGATTATTCTCCTTTAAAGGTAACGCTTAAGACAACAGGGGTCGCTATTGTCGTTATTTTTGTACTAGGCTTGGCCGCTGCTTATTTTAGCCTTCGAATTCCTCCTCGTGCCCAAGACATAGCTGATTCTATTTTCACAATCCCTATGGTTTTGCCGCCAACTGTATGCGGTTTTCTTTTATTGATGGGGCTTGGGCGTAATACTGCAATAGGAAGTTGGTTCATTGAGATAGGTTTTCCCTTAGTGTTTAGCTGGCAGGCTACCGTTTTGGCCGCTGTCGTGGTTGCTTTCCCCCTCATGTATAGAAGTGCTCGAGGAGCTTTTGAAAGTCTTGACATCACGATGCTCGATGCCGCCCGTACTCTCGGGTGGTCAAATCGCAGGATATTTTTTAAGCTGATGCTTCCCTTGTCATGGTCGTCTATTGCAGCGGGCACGGTGCTTTCTTTCGCACGAGCTTTGGGCGAATTTGGCGCCACGATGTTCCTTGCGGGCAATTATGTTGGTATTACCCGTACCATCCCTCTCGCCATCTACTTTGAGTGGATGAACGGAAACACCGATGTTGCAATATTCTGGACGATTATTATCATGATCATGAGCTTTATCGTTATCCTATTCATAAACCTCTGGGGTCGGCGCAACACAAAATACCGAAGGAGGTTTGAGGATTGAGTCTGGAGATCGATATAAAAAAGAGTTTCGGCGACTTCCAGCTTGATGTGAGCTTTTCAGCTGGGCATGAGACACTTGGTTTTTTGGGGGCTTCGGGTTGTGGGAAAAGCCTTACCCTCCGCTGTATTGCTGGAATAGAAACGCCCGATGAAGGGCGGATAGTTGTTAATGGACGAACTTTTTTCGATTCCAATGAGGGCATAAATCTTAAGCCACGGTTTAGGAAAACGGCTTTGCTGTTTCAAAACTATATGCTCTTTCCCAATTTGACCGTCGTTAAGAATATCGCTGCTGGCATAGGGAAAGAAGTCCCAAAATCTGAGCGTAATGCCATAGTGGAAAAAGAACTTGATCGTTTTGGTTTAAGAGGCTTCGAAAAACGTTTCCCCGAGCAACTTTCAGGAGGTCAGCAGCAACGTGTTGCCTTGGCTCGCATGCTGGCAGCAAACCCAGAGATTCTTATGCTTGATGAACCCTTCTCGGCTCTTGACTCCCATTTGAAGGGGATGCTTGAGCACAATCTCGCGCATTTGTTCGATGGTTTTTCAGGCACAGTTTTATACGTAAGCCACGATATTGATGAGGCCTTGCGTTTTTGTAATCGTATTGCGGTCGTCGACCGTGGTTCCATCGCTGAATTGTCAGATGGGGAAAGTCTTGTGCACCATCCCCAAACGCTTGCAAGCATGAAGCTTTCAGGGTGCAAGAACGTTCTCGATGTCTGTTACGTGGACGATCATCGTTTACGGCTCGTTCATGAAGGGATTGAGCTGGAGACCGATGACATAGTCCCTCGAGATGTACGTTTTGTCGGAATACGGGCTTCGTATATCGAGCGCGCTGAGTCCTTAGGTCCGAATGTTTTCCGTATGAAAGTAGAGCAGACAAGTGATGCTCGATTTGAGCGCATGGCACTTCTTAGTTTTATCGATGGAGATGTGTACAAACAGAGAAGCAATGAGACTGCCCATAGCTTTGATGATGACGCTATGCTGCTAAAACATTGTATCTATTGGCGAGTTGATACAACGTACGCAAGTCCTGAGGAGCTTCCCGTCAAGGGCGAGGAGATATTAGTCCGGTTCCCGAAAAATAGGCTCTACCTTACTCTTTTCTAAACACGTTTCGACAAAATTTAGTCAGAACGCCTGAGACGTATCGGCAAGGTATCTGTCTGCCGATACGTTCGTTTATGAAATCGTGATAGTTTTTGTACGCTACTTGCGCTATTATTCAGTCACGAGAAGAAAGGCAGACTATGAAAGATTCACATGGCCGTGTTATCGATTATTTGCGGATATCCCTTACTGACCGCTGTAATTTCCGGTGCATATACTGCATGCCGGAAGAGGGTGTCACACAACTTAAGCACGAAGAAGTTTTGTCTATAGAAGAAATTGAACAGATAGTGGCACTTGCCGCTCAAAAGGGTATCAAGCACATTAGACTGACCGGGGGGGAGCCTTTAGTGCACAAAGGTCTTGTTAGCCTCATAAAGTCCCTTAAGAAAACACCAGGTATTGAACGGATTGCGCTGACAACCAACGGGTCACTTTTACCCCAGATGGCCCCTCAGTTAAAAGAGGCAGGTCTTTCCCGTGTCAACATATCGCTCGACACGCTCGATCCTGAACAATTCAGAATGATAACTCGTCGAGGTAATTTGTCAGATGTCCTAGACGGCATAGAAGCCGCCCTTGAGGTGGGTTTTAATCCAGTGAAAATTAATGCGGTAGCAGTTCGTAGTCTCAATCAAGACTTCTTGGAATATGCGAAGCTTTCGATTGATCGCCCCTTGCATCTCCGTTTTATCGAGTACATGCCCGTAGGAACTAGCTCGGGATGCGATGGGGGCGGCTGGGGTCCCGAAGATGTTATCTCTACTGAAGAAATATTCAACATCGTTAATGCAAGGGCAGAAGAAGAGGGGATGAGCCCCCTCATACCAGTCGGCGAGTATAAGCCTGAAGGCTGGGGCCCTGCGCGTTACTATAGGTTTGAGGATGCTTTAGGCACTGTAGGCTTTATCTCGCCCCTCTCCCGTCATTTTTGTTCGCAATGCAACCGTTTGCGGCTTACTGCAGATGGAAAGTTACGACCCTGTCTCTTTTCGGACGAGGAATATGATATACGTGAAGCTTTACGGGCAGGGGATGAAGCAGAGGTTTCAAGGATTTTTGACGAAGCCCTTTTTACAAAGCCTGATGAGCATCATCATAAAGTAGGTACTAATCGTGGCATGAGTCAAATTGGAGGATGAATACACATGGAGCAACTTACCCACCTTGATAGCAAGGGCGAGGTACGTATGGTTGATGTTTCGGCAAAGCCCGATACAGAGAGGGTGGCACTTGCCGAGGGGTTTATATCGATGTCGCCCGCAACGCTGAGCCTTATCACAGAGGGAACGGCTGCCAAAGGAGATGTGTTGGCAACAGCACGCGTAGCAGGGGTTATGGGGGCAAAGCAGACCGCAAGCCTCATCCCTATGTGCCATCCTTTGAACCTTACAAAAGCAAAAGTAGACTGCATGCCTATGGGGGCAGGGGATAGAGAAGACGGACGCGTCGGCATTTTAGTTCAGGTGACTTGCGGGGTGACCGGGAAGACGGGCATCGAAATGGAAGCCCTTACGGCCGCAAGCATTGCCTGTCTCACTATTTACGATATGTGTAAGGCAGTTGACAGAGGAATGGAAATAATGCAGGTGCGTCTTTTAAGGAAAGAAGGAGGCAAATCGGGTCTCTGGGAGCGTGTGTGATACAATTCTGAGCTGAACTAATTTTTTTATGAGCTCGAAGAACACGCGAAAGGTATACGGATGTCAGGACATTCAAAGTGGGCAACTACCAAACACAAAAAAGCGGCGGTGGACGCTAAACGTTCAGCTCTTTTTTCTAAGCTCTCTCGCAATATAACTGTTGCGGCAAAAGAGGGTGGCGATCCCAACCCCGACAATAATGCAGCGCTTGCTGCGGCTATCGATAAGGCAAAGAGCTACTCTCTTCCTAAGGATAAGATTAAGACAGCCATCGACAAGGCCTTTGGCAGCGGTAAAGATGCAGCGAGTTATGAAACCATTGTGTATGAAGGCTACGGGCCCGCTGGTATCGCGATATATTGCGAAGCGCTTACTGACAACCGTAACCGCACTGCTTCTGATGTGAGAACTACCTTTGCACACTCAGGCGGGAACCTCGGTACCACAGGCTCAGTTGCCTTCCAATTCGAACGGAAGGGTGAAATCCTCGTTGACAAAGAGGTTCTTGCCGATGAGGAAGAATTTATGCTCGCAGTAGCCGATGCGGGCGGTGAGGATTATGAAGATGCAGACGAGCAATGGGTTGTAACGACCGCTGCTTCTGATCTTATGGCAGTTAAGCGTGCTCTTGACGAAGCTGGTGTCACAACAAAAGGCGCTGAGCTTACCATGATTCCCACCACACCTTCGCCCGTGAGCATCTCAGAAGCTAAGAAAGTATTTCGTCTTATCGATAGGCTCGAAGATCTCGAAGACCTTCAAAATGTGTATCACACGATGGACATTACCGATGAAATCCTTGAGGCGCTTGAAGACTAATCTCTGCAGTCGATATACATCGAAATAAACCTATGTCATCCTATCCTGGCTTTGGATATGTGTGCTGACAGCGTGGAAGGTTATATTTGAGGCAGTACGATACATACGTTCAGCAAGCCAGTCTGGCACTTGCAGCTGGTAAAGCAGTAATATTTCCCACCGATACTGTATACGGTATCGGTGTAGCGGTAGGCATAAGCCCGTCGCCTGATATTCTGTATGATTTGAAGGGAAGGGACCACGGCAAGCCTGTTGCCTGCTTAATTTCAAGCCCTGAATTGTTGAGGGTCTATGGCGAACAGGTACCAGAGTACGCGCATGTCTTGGCAGAGAAATTTTGGCCAGGAGCTTTAACGCTTGTGGTTACTGCCTCGGAAGCCCTCGATCCGAACTATCGTGCACAAGATGGAAGTGTCGGGCTGAGAATGCCTAACCATACACTTGTATTGGATATAATCGATGCCGTAGGAGTGCCCTTGGCGACCAGTTCTGCAAACATAAGCGGCCAAAAAGCACCGAAGGCATACGGAGATCTCGACCCGCATTTAATTGAAAAAGTCGCATTCACCCTGTCCGATGATACAGGGCAAAGTGGGCTTGCCTCTAGTGTCATCGACTGCAGAGGCGCAGCTCCTCTCATGATACGTGAGGGAGATATTTCCTTGGAGGATATCGAAGCAGCCCTTATGTAAGGGAATAAAAAAGTGCTGCAAGGGAGACACCTCAAAGCACTTTTCGATACTCTTACTTACCAGAGTTGTTGGACGTTGTATTCTGGTACAACATTTTATATGTATCAGAATGCTAATCCTTAAGCATTGCGTTTACTTCAGCTTGGGTAAAAATTGGTCCGTCGAGACAGATATACTTACTCCCCACATTGCATCTTCCGCATTTTCCTACGCCGCACTTCATACGCATTTCCAAGGTGGTAATCACGCGCTCGGCCGGTATGCCCATATCTTCTAAGGTACTTATGCAGGTTCGGCAAAGGCTCGGGCCTCCGCAGAGGACAGCCGTAGTGTTGCTGGTGTCAAGGCTGAGCTTTTCAAGAAAGGGGGCCGTGTAGCATACTTCACCGTCCCAGCTGTCGCAGGCATGGTATGTCGACACATGGATGTGGGTATCGGGCTCGTTTGGCCATTCTTCAAAAAGTTGCTTTTTGAATACGAGATCGGCCTTTGTGGAGGCGCTGTAGACTAAGTCGATCCTGCCGTAATCACTGCGATTTGCAAGGGTATGGAGAAGGAAGGTTCTTACAGGAGGCAGGCCGATGCCGCCTGCAACGAAGAGCATATCGTGACCTTTGCACTCTTCAACAGGCCAGAAATTGCCGTAAGGGCCGCGCACTATCACCTGTGAGCCCGGATACAAAAGATGAAGCCGTTCCGTAACTGTGCCCACTTTCTTTACGGTGAACTCGAGCCAGTCTTCTCCTCCCATTGAAACGCAGAACATGCTCTCACCAAAGGATGCGAGGCCAAACATACCTAATTGGCCAGGCTTGAAATCAAAGGGCTTTTGCCCGTCGAGGGTCTGTACTTTAAAAGATTTTACATCTGCAGTTTCCTCGGTGACCTCAATTACTTTGCAGATGGTGGGAAGCAAAGGATTACTCTCACACGAACATTCATGATCTAGCTCAGGCATGGCTGCTTACCTCCTTCGCGTCCTCTATAACGCGACTGATATCGATTCCGACAGGGCACATTTCGATACAACGGCCGCATCCACAGCACATGGAGCTTCCGTACCGATCTTCAAAGAAGCTGAGCTTGTGCATGAAGCGGTTACGCAAGCGGTTCTTTTTATTCGGGCGGGGATTGTGGTTGCCTGCCATCAGCGTGTAGTCAGGAAACGTACAGCTGTCCCAGGCTCTAAAGCGAAAGCCCTTATTCCCTTGGTTGCTTTGGCTAATATCAAAACAATGGCAGGTGGGGCATACGAAAGCACAGGTTCCGCAACCGATGCATTTCATCGAGAGGCTTTCCCAATACGGGTCGTCAAACATCTTTTCTAGAGAGCCTTTGATATCTGAAGTATCGATAGTCAGCGAACATTTGATGGCTGCGGGAGCCTCGGCATCTACGTCTTCGCAAAATTCATCCCAAGCACCCAAGGCCTTCTGGCCCTTCTCGGTCAGGGCTTCAACAGTATAGGCATCCCCTACATCCAAAAGCTGTATGTCAGCACCACTTGCAGCGTGTGGGTCGATGCCGAAAGAGGTGCAAAAACAGTTGCGTTCTGGTGCCGTACAGCCAAGGGCAACGATAAGGGTATTTTTGCGTCGTTCATAATAGGGGGTGTCTACAAAGGTGCGGGTTAAAAACACTTCGTCTAAACGCTCGATGCCGTATGAGTCACAAGAGCGTACGCCAAAGAGAATCTGATTGGTCTGATTGACGGTCTCTTCGATCGTGAGATCTTCACCAAGCGTGTAGTAGGTATACAGTGTTTCAGTTTGTGGAAACAAAGTTTCCTTTGGGGAAATATCAGTTTTAGCTCCTCCGAACTCAACGGATTCGCCTTCTTGATAGGGTGCAAAGCAAGACACTTCATCTCGCATGGATGGAACGTATACAGTTGATTCCGCGGCAAGTTTGCCTAGCAAGCCTGTAAGCTTATCTTTCTTTAAAATCATGACATACCTCCCTACATGAATTCTTCGACGTCGTCGAGGAGGTAGCGGTCCATCGGCGCTGGGGTGCAGTCATCAATACCTGCAGTGTATTCTTCGAACAATTCATAGGCATCCTTAAGGACCTTGCGATTGAGCTGCATGAGAGGCAGATGCACGGGGCATATGCGTTCGCATTCTCCGCATTCGATGCAGCGCTCGCCTACGTGGAACATGCGGGTGATACCATAATTCGCATTCTCGGCGAGGGTCGTTTCTTTTCCTTGCCAACCTATAGCATCCTGATCGGCAAAGCACTGTTTACACGTGCAGCAAGGACACACATCGCGGCATGCCTTGCAGCGAATGCACCTTGTGAAAATATCTGCCCAATATTCGTAGCGGTCATCTATATCCATGGCTTCTATCATTTCGACATCAGCAAATAGGTTTTCTTGCAGCCTTTCCTCAACGAGGTCGCCCACAAGCTCATCGTAGACAACGGGATTTCTATGAGTGCACTCGACACACTTCTTGAGTTCCTCTTGGGTTTCGAAATCTTTCATCCCCTGACAGGGAATGCCTATCAGATATAGCATTTCGCGCTCTATCTGACCGTCTTTCAAAGCAAGGTTGATGCCTCGGGAGTCACAGCCACGTACCATGACAGCCATTACTTCCCCCTCTTTTTTTTCTGAGAGGGGATACTTTGATAAGATATTTACACAGTAGTCGTTGTAGGCAAGTTTATCTGCCTGGGAGGCATCACGAATCATCAGGGGAGATGTTTGGCCTTCGAAGCGTCCATTTTCCCATCCGATGACAGACTGTACCTTACCCTCACCAAGTAAGGAGCGTGCACGTTCACGCAAAGCTTCCTGCATGTCCATTAGCGACCCTCCTCCCTGTATTTAACGTTTGGTCCAAGCTTAGTAATTGCCTCAGAGGCCTCTATGACGGTATCGCGAAACTTTCCTGCTTCAGAGCCCGATATCCAATGTACTTGGAACCGCTCTGGCTCTATACCAAAATATTCGAGGAAGCGACGGTACAGGAGCATTCGCCGTCTTGTAAAATAATTGCCTGTGGAGTAATGGCAGTCTCCAGGATGGCAGCCACAAACAAGCACGCCGTCGCAACCTTTTTGGAAAGCATGTAAAATAAATTGAGGGTTTACACGACCTGAACAAGGGATTCTTAAGAGCCTGACATCTGCAGGGTAGTTCATACGATTAAGCCCTGCCAGATCGGCGCCAGCATAGGTGCACCAATTGCAGGTATAGGCAATGATTTTTGGCTTCCAGTCTTCTGTGGCCTGGCTGGTAAGCGCATCCTTCTTCTCTACGGTGTCTACAGACATAAGGCATCTACCTCCTGCAGGATTTGTTCATTGGTGAAGCCTAAAAGATCAAGGGCGCTTGACTTGCAGATAACCGTACAGGCTCCGCAGCCTTGGCAAAGACCCGAATTGATACAGGCAACTTCCTTTATGACGCGTACTGAGTTTTCGCGGCGTTCAACTGTCTCCAGGGAAATAGCGCCGTAGGGACAGACAGGCACGCAATCGCCACAACCACGACAATACACTTCGTTGACGTAGCTTATCATCGGGCTTGACTCAAGGGACGTATGGTTGAACATGCCGATAACTTTAGCTGCAGCGCCAGAGGCTTGTGCGACTGAATCGGGTATATCCTTAGGGCCCTGGGCGGCTCCAGCTAGATACACACCTGCGGTGTTTGTTTCAACGGGGCGTAACTTAGGATGGGCCTCAGTAAGCCATCCATCAAGATCGCGGCTTACGCCGAAGAGCCTGCCAACTTCGTCGGCCGTCTCATCGGGCTCCATAGCGGTGTCAAGTACGACAAGATCGGCATTGACACTAACAACTTTCCCCGATAAGGTATCTTCTCCTATGCAGACATAATGATCTCCCTCAGAATAGATTTTTGCGACGCGGCCCCTAATATAATGCGCGCCATCATTCAGGGTCTTCATATAGAACTCGTCATATCCCTTGCCAGGTGCTCGGACGTCCATGTAGAACACGTAGCACTCTCCGTCTTCGATCTTATCAAGGTACTGATGAGCATGTTTGGCAGCATACATGCAACAGGCGCGTGAGCAGTAAGACTTGCCCTTATGAGGATCTCGCGATCCCACGCATTTGATCATAACGCACGTTTTTGGCTCTTTCCCGTCAGAAGGACGCACTATCTTGCCCTCGGTGGGGCCTGATGCATTTACGAGGCGCTCAAAAGCGAGGGCGTCGATAACGTCAGGGTATGTTCCGCCGCCGTACTCACCGTACAGTTCTGCCCAGTTGATGAGATTGTAACCGGTAGTCAAAACAACGGCACCGAACTCACGTGTGACTATCTTGTCTTCATCCTTGAAGTTGATGGCACCCACCGGGCAGACTTTTTCACATACGCCGCATTTGTCCTGGGTGAGCTTACGGCAACTATCCGCATCTATAACGGGTTTGCTCGGAACAGCCTGAGGGAACATTTTGTAGATAGCCTTGCGAGCCGCCAAACCCTGCTCAAATTCGCTCGTGATTTTTGTAGGGCATTTTTGCTCGCACAAGCCGCAGCCAGTGCAAAGGTCGTAGTTCACATACTTTGCTTTTTGGCGGATTTTGACGGTGAAGTTACCTATATAGCCTGTGACTTCCTCGACTTCGCTCAAGCTCATTATTTCAATATTAGGATGTGCGCCTGCCTCATTCATTTTCGGTGCACAAATACAGGCTGAGCAGTCCATGGTGGGGAAGGTCTTGTCAAGCATAACCATTTTTCCACCGATGGAAGACTTTTTTTCAACAAGTGTTACAGGGTATCCGGCATCAGCAATATCGAGGGCTGCTTGAATGCCGGCAATGCCTCCACCAACGACCAAAGCTCTCTTTGTCAAAGGTATTTCGCTGGTGTAGAGAGGTATATTTCGGTCAACTTTTGCTGCCGCCATACGTACGAGGTCGATGGCTTTTTCGGTACCGATAGCCTTGTCCTTATGAACCCACGAACAATGTTCGCGTAAGTTGGCTATTTCGAGCATATACGGGTTGACCTTTGTTTCGGTAAGCATCTTTCGGAACGTAAGCTCATGCATACGCGGCGAACAGGAGCCTATGACAATCCTGTCGAGATTATGCTCTGCAACAGCATCTTTAACTGAGAGCTGCCCTGGTTCGGAACAGGTATACTTGTTGTCGTCGACAAAGACGACATTAGGAAAGGTTTTTGCGGCCTCTGCTACTTTTTCTATATCGACGGTAGCTGCAATATTTGAGCCGCAATGACAGAGAAAAACGCCTATTCTGCTCATGGCACGACCACCTCTTTCTGAGCCTCCGACCTCGAGGGTTTTGCTGGCTTCGCATTTTTACGAACGGTAGCGTCCTCTTCTTGAGAGGTATTGGTTTTCTCTACAGGGGCGACTGCGTTCAAGGCAAGATCTACTGCTGGATAATAATGCTTATCGATACCGACTTCCTGAGGGCTTGCTCCTAAGCACATCGAAACGAGTTCAGTAAAGTAGTACACGGGGATATCGTAGTCGGTGCCAAAGGCTCGATTAATCTCTTTTTGACGCATGTCAACGTTTAGCTGGCACATGGGGCAGGCGGTGACGATTGCTTCAGCACCATGTTCCTTGGCATTGCGTAATATCTTTTCGACCATTATCTTGCCTGCGGAAGGTTCGGTCACTTGAAGGGAGGCACCGCAACACTCAGATTTGAAGGCCCATTCAACAGGCTCTGCCCCTACAAGCCTCATTATCGTATCCATGCTCTGAGGATTCTCGCTATCGTCAAAGTTGGTCAACTCGGTAGGGCGAAGAAGTACACAGCCATAATAACTGGCTACCTTCAGTCCGTTGAGGGATTTGGTGACTTTTTCTTCTATTGCCTTCAGTATGTCCTCATTTTCATATACTGCTTGCAGTAGGCTATAGACCTGAGCTTTTGCCTGGTATTGGCGATCTATGAGGGATTCAATATGAGCTCGATTCTCCTCGCTTTCCCGGGCATAATGAGCAGATGCATTGAGCCGCTGATAACAGGCGGCGCAAGGAGCGATGACGTCGAGATCGGGAAGCTCTTCTTCGCAGATCGAAAGGCTTCGTGCGGGTAGGGCATAGCCCAGGTCGCTGTTAACGAGATGTGCGGCAGATGCTCCGCAGCAGTTCCAGTCTGGTATTTCTTTCAGTTCAAGACCGATGGCATCCGCCATGTAACGTCCTGACATTTCGAAGGATATTCCTGTCGAGCAAGAAGTGCATCCAGGAAAATAGGCAAACTCCATCGTCATTTAAGCTCACCGCCCAAGCATTTGTCTACGATATTGCGGACGCTTTTTACATCTTTCACCTTGTGCACCTTGAACCCCACCATGCCTTTTGACATCAAATGGGGGGCGTTGAGTGCGTCCTGGAAAAGTCTTCCGCTTAAAATGTTGTATTTCATCATGAGGGAGAGCTCGTTGGACTTACCGTTTTTGTAAATACCGTCGATAAAAAGATCGTCGAAAATATCGGGGCCCTTAACAGGTCTTTTTCCAGCTGCTTTTGATGCTTTTCGCACCTCCGACATGAGAGAGGGAAGGTCGACATCCTGAGGGCAGCGGGTGACACAAGTTTCGCAACTCGCGCAAAGCCAGGGTGTTTTTGCTTCAATCACCTCATCCCAAAGGCCTAGCTGCATGAGACGGATAAGCTCACGTGGCATGAGATCCATTGCATGTACAACGGGACATCCGGCACTGCATTTTCCACACTGGTAACAATCTTGTAAATTGACATCGACTCTTGCCGCAGCCTCTTTTGCTAGATTCTTGCGGTTAACGAGCGCGTCGGACAGATTAACAGAGTCCATGGCAAAACTCCTCTCGTTGCGGGTGCCAAAGACATAGGTTCTTGACAACACGTTTATCAAAGCTTCGACACTGTAGTAAACGGTCAAATTGTCGGCCTACTGGCAATGATAAATCTTTGCCTTAGCGCGTCAAGCAAGAGGCAGTTTTTTACGGCAACATGCAAACGAGGCCCGCTAGAGGTACTCTCAGAGCCTTAGTCCTGGCCTTCTTATAATGCTCCGCACTTGCAGATTGCAACTGAAAAGGGTAGGATTTTAATGCTTGCCTGGCACTTAGCCGCCTCAAAAACTCGAGGCCTTAGCAAAGTGACCACCGTTCCATAGAGGCGTTCAGTACTAATAAGTTAATGAAAAAGATGTACTCCTCCATGTTGCCAGGAGTACGCACAAGAGGCTCTGGTGTTCCAGGGCTACACCGACCGAAAGACTGCGCCTTGTCTGCTCATTATAGGGAGGCTTCTGAGATCGTGTAAAAGAGTGCCTTATTTTTTCAGTATAACAAGATTCGTGAAAGCCAATTTTTTGGAGGGAAAAATGGGATCACATAAAAAAGGTCGGGACACTGCTCCTGGCATAAAAGTGGTGCGTGTGGGCTATCTGTCTTCGGACGGGGAAACTCAAATCAGGGCACATCTTTGGACGCCAGAGTCTAACCAGACAAGTTCTAAGGCGATCATCCAAATAAGCCACGGGATGTGGGAGCATGCGGGGTTTTACCGCGAGCTTGCACAATATTTGGCCTCGCGGGGCTTTGTGGTTTGTGCCCAAGATTTGCTGGGCCATGGGGAGAGTCTTGCTCATTCTGGAAAAGCGGGGTGCATGGCCGCCCCGCAAGAAAAAAATATCCTGATTGAAGACGCTCATGAATTGCGTAAGCTGGTGGCGTCGCGTTTTTCCCAGCAAACTCCTTATATCATGCTTGGCTACTCATTTGGCAGCCTTATTATGAGGGCTTATAGCACACGCTATGGCGAAGATTTGGCAGCAATGGTCCTCTGTGGCTCAGTCCAAGAACCAAAGTTGCGGTCATGGGTAAACAGTGCGGTGTCCCGCTTGCTCATAAAAACTAAGGGGGAGGATTATAAGAGTACGCGATTGCAAAAGAGCTGGGGAGGGGTTTTCTCAGGGCAAGCAAGCGATATTTCGGAGATGGATGCTGTTCCTGCCGAGGGCAGGCATGTGTATGAGTCTGCGAATGAGGCAGTCTTGTGTGATACGGCGCTTTCTGTAGGAGTATATTCCAACATTGCGGATCTTAGTAGAGAGCTTGCTACGCCAACGCATGCTGCAAAGGTGCCGAAAAACCTTTCGTTATTGTTCGTATCGGGCGTTTCGGATCCAGCGGCAGGACCAAAGGGCTCGCTGCTTCGTAAAACAGTAGATAGACTGAAGCATGCGGGGCTTGAGACGGTCGACATTGTTTTATACGAAAACGTAGGTCATGAGGTTCTTCAAGGTCCGAAACGTGAAGAGGTATATAGTGATATTGCGGAATGGATTGACAGGCAAATCGTTGAAGGGTGACACTTTGGCGATAGAAGCCTCTCTCCCTCAGGGGGATGCTTGTTTCTTGGAATTTGGACATACACGGTGAAGGGACAAGGATGGATATAGCTATCGCCTCCGATCATGCTGGGTTTGAACAGAAAGAGGAGCTTAAGGAATACCTCTCTAAGCGGGGCTATACCGTGCGGGATTGCGGTCCGCGTGATGATTCTCGCGTGGACTATCCTGACTATGCGGCAAAGCTAGCCACTCTTATCATGGACGGCACGGCAACTTCTGGTGTGCTCGTATGTGGCACAGGTGTAGGTATGGCAATTGCAGCAAACCGACATTCAGGCATTCGGGCGGTAAACGCCACAAGCCCTGAGTTTGCCGAACTATCCCGCAAGCATAACGATGCAAATGTCCTTTGTCTGTCTGGGAGATTCGTGGATCTTGAAAGCAATGAAAAGATCCTTGATTCTTTTTTACAGACGGACTTTGAGGGTGGACGGCACATAGAGAGAGTAAGAAAGCTTGGTAATTTGCCTTAGGACTACCTGCGCCATATCAATACATCGATGCTCGGCTCCGGTGCCCGAAACTTAAGCCAGGGCACGTACACCCTTTCTCTATCGGAGTCCATACTCTGTACCGATACACCAATATATGCTCCTGGATAGGTGTCCGCTACTCTGAATGTTTTGTACGCCTTCCTTCTATTTTGCTGAAAAAAGGTGCGTTCACCAACATTATGCGCAATAATGGCTTTTGGTCATAATTTGGCGAAACAGTAGCTGTCCGTTATCGTGTGGGCCACTCTACGCCATGTGAAAACTTGATAGCGCCATCAAAAAAAAGAGAAAGGTAGAGCGTATGTCTTTGGAGTTTGTTTCAAAAAGCGATCCTGCCGTTGCAGATTTACTCTCTCAAGAGTTAGATCGCCAGCGTTCGAGTATTGAGCTAATTGCATCGGAAAACTTTACTTCAACAGCGGTTATGGATGCAGTTGGTAGCGTTCTTACCAATAAATACGCCGAAGGATATCCAGGGAAGCGTTATTATGGTGGCTGCGAAAAGGTCGATCTTGTTGAGGATTTAGCGCGCGACAGAGCGTGTGAGTTATTTGGGGCAAAGTATGCAAACGTACAGCCACATTCGGGTGCAACTGCTAACTTTGCTGCTTATTCGGCCCTTATAAACCCAGGTGACCTTATATTAGGTATGAGTCTCGACCAAGGAGGCCATTTAACCCACGGAGCCTCCGTGAACTTCTCAGGCAAGCTGTATAAAGTAGAATCTTACGGTGTAGATTCAGAAACCGAGCGCATTGATTATGACGAGGTTGAGCGCATAGCAAAAGAAGTAAAGCCTCGCATGCTTGTCGCGGGGGCATCCGCATACCCGCGTGTTATAGACTTCAAACGTATGGCAGAAATCGCCCATGAAGTAGACGCCCTGCTCATGGTCGATATGGCACATATCGCCGGGCTAGTGGCAACAGGTGTCCATCCTAGTCCTGTTCCATATGCCGATATAGTGACATCTACAAATCACAAGACACTCCGTGGCCCTCGAGGCGGATTTATTCTTTGCAACGACGAGGGTATTGCTAAGAAAGTTGACAAGTCAGTATTTCCTGGAGTACAAGGCGGGCCTTTGATGCATGTTATTGCTGGTAAGGCTGTTTCTTTTGGTGAGGCCCTGCAGGACGATTACAAGGTTTATATTGACCACGTAGTCGAGAATGCAAGACGTATGGGCGAGGGTATGATTGATGGTGGCCTCCGCTTAGTATCAGGTGGTACCGACAACCATCTCTGTTTGGTTGATCTTACTTCATCGGGGACCTCAGGAAAAGAAGCTGAGGATATCCTCGGACGTGTTGGCCTTACGGTAAATAAAAATTCAATTCCCAACGAACAACGCTCAGCTTTTGTTACGAGTGGTATTCGGGTGGGGTCTGCAGCCGCTACAACGAGAGGTTTTGGAGCCCAAGATTTCTATGAAATAGGCTTGTTGATAGCTGAAGCAGTTTTCCATGCTGAAGACGAAACGATGCTTACGTCTATCAAGGATAAAGTAAAGGAACTTGCCGACCGTTATCCGCTGTATCCTGAACTCAGATACTAAACATACGAGGTACTGATTGAGCCTTAGAAGCTATGTGAAACCTAAGATGGAAGGTTGTTGTATGGCAGAAACTGATGAGCGTGTTGTTCTCGTAGATCATCCTATGGTGCAGCATAAGTTGTCGATACTGCGCAATAAGGAAACGTCCTCCAAGCAATTTCGTGAGCTCATACGGGAGATTTCTCTGTTTGAGGGCTACGAGGCAACGCGTGACTTTTCTTTGCATGATGTGGAAGTCGAAACCCCTATCACAAAGACAGTTTGCAAGTCGATTAAAGGCAAAAAAGTTGCGATAGTTCCTATTCTCAGGGCTGGCCTCGGTATGGTCGACGGCTTGCTTGAGCTATCTCCAGCAGCGCGCGTTGGACACTTGGGAATGTACAGGGATGAAGAAACGTTTGAGCCAGTAGAATATTACGCAAAACTTCCTGAGGATATCTCAGAGCGTGACGTTATTTTGGTTGACCCTATGCTGGCAACAGGCGGTTCCGCTACAGCTGCCATAGAGTATCTTCGCAAACTTGGGGTTAAAAACATCAAGCTTGTTGTGATAGTTTCTGCACCCCAGGGCATAGAAACAGTACTTGCCTCAGACAGCAAGGTGCAAATTTACACTTGTGCCATCGATGAGGGTCTCACAGATACAGCTTACATTATTCCTGGTCTTGGAGATGCGGGCGACCGTATTTTTGGGACTAAATAACAGATCGTTACTTTTGGAAGGATAGCGCATGGGTGCTTCGGAGAAGCCTAGTAAAAGCAGGCCTTCTTGGGATGAATACTTTATGAAATTAGCGCATGAGGTCGCTGCCCGCACCACATGCATGCGGCGTGCCGTTGGAGCGATAGTCGTTAAGGACAAGCGCATTTTGGCCACGGGGTACAATGGTGTTCCTACAGGGATCTCCCATTGCGACGAAGTGGGCTGTTTGAGATCTCAACTCGGTGTGCCTTCTGGGCAAAGGCATGAGATATGCCGCGGCTTGCATGGAGAGCAGAATGCTATCATCCAGGCAGCTAAGTACGGTATCAATATCGCTGACTCAACGATTTACGTTACCACCCAACCCTGTGTTGTATGCGCCAAGATGATCATTAACGCAGGTATAGTCGAGGTTGTGTACGAGAATCCTTACGATGACGAGCTCGCTATGTCCATGCTCAACGAAGCTGGAATTAAGTTGAGAGTGTTTGAGCAAAAGGCTGAAGAATAGGTATTGCAGGTACACACTGGAGGATTTCTAGACAACCCCTCAATGGATAGCGAGGGGTTTTATTTTTTGGAAAAGAAGAATATTTCCTTCAAAAAACACCAGTTCTTCGCATAAATAACCGCTGCCCATATTTTTTGGCATTTTTTAAAGTTTTTCGGGTAAGCGGCATTATCATAGGCTACTATGCATCATTGGTTGCTTGAGCAACAAATTAGATACAAATGTTGAAAGTAAGGGAATTAGAAAAATATATACGATAGTCGCGATATTTTCTGGCATCGCATCCGGGATACTAGGTTTTTTGCCTTTAGCCTTAGGAGTGCGGTCGTCAAAAAACGTAACAAAAACGAGCAACTTTGGTTATGCAAGCATCATACTCCTAGCGTTTTTTGCGTCCCTTGCTGTATTGGTTGTATTGACGGCCTTGTGTCTATTCTTAGCACGAGAGTTAATACTGCCCTTTTGTTTGGCGGAGGTTTTTGCTCTATGCCTCTCCGCTATAGGATTTGGCGTGCATAAGCAGGTACGGAAATAAGGAAAGGTTGATACGTGGACGCTCTTGAAAAACTTTCTGCGGATGCAGGCCACCTACAAGGTGACTTATCTTCTGCCTACATCTGGGGTTCGGGGAATACGGGCTTGACCAATTTTACGGTGTGGATGCTTATATGCTTGGCCATCGTGCTTCTGGTAGTACTCTTCACATCAAGGCGTTTGACCTTGATTCCTCAAAACAAATTTATCAACATGGTCGAGTATGGCTATGAGTTTGTCCGAAAGGATATTAGCGAAGGTGTTATCGGGCACGGCTATAAAAAACATGTTCCATTTCTAGCAACTCTTTTCTTTTTCATACTTGTTTCAAACTTTGTAGGACTTATTCCAGGATGTATGACACCTACCGGCACCATTAGCATCACTTGGGTACTGTCACTCACTTCATTCGTCTATTTCGTCGTTCAGGGCATCAAAACACACGGAGGACTCGGGTATCTCGCAAGTATCGTTCCTTCAGGGCTCCCCATAGTGATGGTTCCTATCATTTGGGTTCTAGAATTTATCTCTACGCTCATACGCGCCCTTACGCTTGCTGTTCGTCTTTATGGCAACATGTTTGCAGGCCATATAGTGCTTGGTATTTTTGCCTTAGCAACTTCGGTATTTATAACAACTGCAGTTCAGCAGGCACAATTTGTATTATTCCTACCAGCTGTCGTATGGGTAGTTTTATTGATAGCTATGTATGCGCTGGAAGTGCTGGTAGCTTTCCTGCAAGCATATATATTTACGATTCTGAGCGCAGTATACATCTCGTTAGCGACATCAGATCATTAGTTCGGGGTTCAACTGACTGATCCACGGTCAGTTAGCTTTTATATTGGTCATTAAGTGTTTTTGGAATAAACCAAAACAGTTAAAGGAGGAAATTGTGGAAGCAGTTCTCGTGTTAAACGCTATGAAGCTTGTAGGTTTTGGATTGGCAGCAATCGGCCCAGGAATCGGTATCGGTATTGCTTGTTATGGTTGTTGTACAGCCACTGCTCGCCAACCTGAAATGGCTGGCCGTCTGTTCACCAACTTCATTATCGGCGCCGCTCTTGCTGAGGCCCTTGCTATTCTCGGCTTCGTTTTGGCTTTCATTGTCTAACCTTGGTCTTATTGAAATTACAAGTAAGGTCAAAGGAGGAATGCAAGTGAAAATTGAAGCAAAAAAACGCTTTACGCGAGGTGCTGTTCTTGCCTTGTTTATTAGCTGTGCTTCTATTGCTTTTCCTGCACTTGCTTTTGCAAGCGAAGAAGGTGCATCTGAAGGTGGTATTGGCGTGCTCCTGCCTAATTTGGCGGAGTTCATTCCAATGCTGATCGCTTTCTTGATTCTATTGTTTGTGCTCGGTAAATTCGGTTGGCCCGTGTTTGCTGGCATGCTCGAAAAACGGGAAACCAACATACGTGAATCCCTCGAGAAGTCAGAGGCAGCCCGCATCGAAAGTGAGCGTATTTTAGAAGAGTACAAGCAGCAGTTAGCAGAATCGCGTGCACAGGCAAGCCAGATTATTGCCGATGCAAAAAGCACAGGCGAGGCAGCCAAGGCAGAAATCACCGCAAAGGCTCAAGCAGAAGCCAGCGCAATGATTTCAAAAGCAAAAACTGCTATAGAGGCAGAAAAGAAAGCGGCTATTGCAGAGTTGCAAGACTCGATCGCCGATACTTCAATCGCTGTTGCGTCCCGTCTTATCGGGAGCGACATCAGCGAAGAGGAGCACCGCAAGATCATAGAGCGTTATGTCGATGAGGCAGGTACCCTCAATGCCAACTAATCGTCTTGTCTTAAAAGAAGAAGTTGCAACTTACGCAGCCGTACTTCTCGATGCCTTGTATGAGGCCGGTGGACAGGAGAGGGTTTTGGATGGCCGCGAACAGTTACATACTGTTGCGAAATATGTACGATCAAGTATTGAGCTTAAGAATGCCTTGGCAGACTCGGGCGGTAGTCCAGAGAAAAACAGCGAGCTGATAAAAAACACCTTCTCCGAACTTGGGTTTGACTCTCTGCTCGTTGAGGTGCTTGGTGTTATGGCTGAACGTGGCAACATGGGGTATCTGACCCAGGTTTATACAAGCTACAATCAGCTTTTAGAAAATAAGCTCGGAATCGTCGTCGTTGATGTTACTACGAAAGTAGCTCTCAACGATAGTTTGCGGCAACGTATTGAAAAGAAAACCGCTACAGACTTAGGGAAAAATGTCGTCTTGCGCGAGAGCATAGACGAGTCTCTATTGGGCGGTATCATCATGAGTGCACAAGGCAAGCGAATTGATGCAAGCATTGTTTCGCAGCTTGAAAGCGCTCGCAGAGTGTTGAAAACGACTACAGATGGAGGTGAAGGCTAGTGACTGAAATCACCGCACAGTCTATTGACGACGCACTGCGCAAACAGCTCGACGCTATTAGCACGAGTGTCGAGTCACGTGAAATTGGTACAGTAATACAAGTGGGCGATGGTATTGCCCGCATCAATGGTTTGAGAAACGCTATGGCTGGTGAGCTCTTAGAGTTCGTCAGTTCCACCGGAAAGACCGTATATGGCTTGGCTCAGAACCTTGAAGAAGACGAAGTGGGCGCTGTGCTCCTTGGTGACGTCACCGCTATTAAAGAAAATGACGATGTCCGTACTACAGGTCGTATCGTTGAAGTTCCTTCGGGAAGAGGAATGCTTGGACGCGTCGTGAATCCCCTGGGCATGCCTATTGATGGTAAAGGCCCGATAGAGGCCGAGGGTGTGCGCCCAGTTGAGTTCAGGGCACCCGGTGTTATCGATCGCCAGCCCGTTCATGAGCCGATGCAGACAGGTATTTTGGGAATCGATTCAATGATTCCTATCGGCCGAGGCCAGCGCGAGTTAATCATCGGAGATCGCCAAACAGGAAAAACGTCCATTGCTGTTGATGCTATCATCAACCAAAAAGGCAAGGACATGATTTGCATTTATGTTGCCATTGGGCAAAAGGCTTCGACTGTTGCTGGCATCGTAGAGAATCTCGAGCGCCACGGTGCTCTCGACTACACTATCATTGTCTCAGCTACTGCTTCAGATTCTGCTCCTTTGCAATATATCGCCCCTATGGCCGGCGCGGCTATAGGCGAGTATTTCATGTATAATGGAGAAAATGGAAAGCCGGCAAACGCAGACAATCCTGGTCGCCATGTACTCTGTGTCTATGACGATCTCTCAAAGCAGGCTGTTGCCTACCGTCAGATGTCCTTGACGCTTCGCCGTCCTCCTGGACGTGAGGCGTATCCTGGTGACGTATTTTACCTGCACTCTCGTCTGCTTGAGCGTGCTATTAAGCTGTCTGAGGAAAATGGAGCAGGCTCTCTTACGGCCCTGCCTATCATCGAAACTCAGGCAGGTGACGTTTCTGCCTACATCCCTACAAACGTTATCTCTATTACTGATGGTCAGATATTCTTGCAGACCGACCTGTTTTTCCAAGGGCAGCGTCCTGCTATCAACGTCGGTATTTCAGTATCACGTGTTGGAGGCTCTGCTCAGATTAAAGCAATGAAGCAGGTTGCAGGAACGCTCCGTCTCGATTTGGCGGCATATCGTGAACTTCAAGCCTTTACCCAGTTCGGAAGCGATCTTGATAAAGCAACGACCGACCAGCTGAACCGAGGAGCTCGTATGACTGAGCTTCTTAAACAGGGACGCTACGTGCCAATGCCCGTTGAGGAGCAAGCAGTTGCCGTCTACGTTGGTGGCCATGGTTTATTGGACGATGTGGCTGTTGAAGATGTTGTTCGTTTCCGTAATGAGCTTCTCCAATACCTTCGTGGGTCAAAAGCTGAAATCCTTGAGGCTATTGTACGCGAGAAAAAGTTCACCGAAGATATCGAGAGCTCCCTGGATGCGGCAGTCAATGCATTCAAAGAGCAGTTTTCGCCTTCGGCAAACGTTTAGGCAGGTAGAGTATGCAAAATCTTCGCGACATCGAAAAACGCATCAATTCCGTCTCGTCGACGAAGCAGATAACGCGTACTATGGAGATGGTTGCTACAGCAAAAATCAGGCGTGCGACTGACCGCATGGTTCAGGCTACACCGTACACCGAATCGATTGTTGAGATGCTTGAATACCTCTATCTCAGGATTGCGAACCCCGACAATGCTCTTTTGAGGGCGCACGATGAGGTCAAGAATAGCCTTATTTTAGTAATTGCCTCTGACCGAGGATTGGCGGGGGGCTTCAACAGCAACGTATTCCGGCAGACGGAAAAGATCCTGAGGGAAAAAGAGGCGCAGGGGGTTGGTTATGAGGTTATTGCGTGTGGAAAAAGAGCCAGTGGCTATTTTAATTATCGCAATATAAAACCTGTGCTCGAGTTTCGTGACTTGTCTGCTGACCCAACTGCAGATCAAGCGAAAGAAATTGCCCAATATGCTATAGCGGGCTATATCGATGAGAGCTTTGATGAGGTGATTGTAGTCTACAATCACACTAAGAATGCTGCTGAGCAAGTGCTTCGTCAGAGATGTATTCTCCCTGTCAGCTCGGGTGATATTTCGAGTGGGCAAACTGATATTGTTGGCGGCTTTGGTGGGGAGCAGGCGGTTTCCGCCCATGCTAAAGATGCTTCCGCCGTGGCAGCCCAGGCAGCAATGGATGCCGCCCAATCTGCTGTGAAGGAAATGGCAAGTGAATACACCAGCACTCTCAGTGGCGATGTTGCTTTTGAGCCGAATGAGGCTGCAGTAATGAATACCTTGCTTCCAGCTTACGTAAGAAGCGTTATCTACCATGCGTTGATTGATTCGGCAGCGGCTGAGCAAGGAGCACGCCGCACGGCTATGAAGGCGGCGACTGACAATGCCACTGAGATGGTCGAGTCCTTGAGTAGAATTTATAACCGTGTACGCCAAGGTGCTATCACAACCGAAATTACGGAAATTGTCGGTGGCGCAGCGGCATTGGAGGAGTAAATGGCTGAAGAAACGAAACAAGTATCGCAGGCTTGCGGACGCATAGTTCGCGTGGTCGGACCTGTTGTTGACGTTGAATTCGCCCCGGAAGAGATTCCGGCGATATACAACGCATTAACAGTCGATGCAGAAAGCCCCATTGGGGCGGTTAAAACAGTACTTGAAGTGCAGGCACATCTCCCTGGAGATTTAGTCCGTGCTGTTGCAATGTCGTCGACAGACGGCATGACGCGCGGCATGGAGGCAGTTGATACGGGAAACCCAATCATGATGCCTGTTGGGAAAAATACCTTAGGTCGTATCTGGAATATTATGGGTGAGGCTATCGATGGCAAACCTATGCCGGAGATTGACGAATGGATGCCTATCCATCATCCAGCACCCGACTATGACACGCTGACAACTACAACTGAGATCTTTGAAACGGGTATTAAAGTTGTTGACCTTATCGAGCCTTTCGTAAAAGGTGGAAAAACGGGTCTTTTCGGCGGTGCTGGCGTAGGCAAAACCGTTATGATTCAAGAGCTCATCAACAACTTGGCACAAGAACATGGTGGTACTTCGGTATTTACCGGTGTAGGTGAACGTACCCGTGAAGGTACCGACCTGTATCTCGAGATGAGTGAATCGGGTGTTATTGAAAAAACGTGTCTCGTATACGGGCAAATGAACGAGCCTCCTGGAGCACGTCTACGCATCGGACTTGCCGGTCTCACCCAGGCCGAGTATTTCCGCGATCAAGGCCAGGACGTATTATTGTTTATTGATAATATCTTCCGTTTTACGCAGGCAGGCTCTGAGGTTTCGGCCCTTCTCGGGCGCATGCCTTCCGCTGTGGGATACCAGCCTACTCTCGCTACTGAGATGGGCGATCTCCAAGAGCGTATTACATCCACTGAAACGGGATCTATCACTTCGGTTCAGGCAGTATATGTGCCGGCTGACGACTTGACTGACCCTGCTCCGGCTACAACGTTTGCGCATCTCGATGCAAAAACAGTTCTTTCTCGCGGTATTGCCGAGCTCGGTATCTATCCGGCTGTCGATCCGCTTGAATCATCGAGTCGTGCTCTTGAGCCAGACATTGTTGGCGACGAGCACTACCGTGTGGCCACAGAGGTTCAGGAAGTTCTGCAATCGTATTCCGACCTACAGGATATTATTGCCATTTTAGGTATGGATGAGCTTTCGGAGGATCAAAAGCTTGTCGTGAATCGCGCTCGTAAGATTCAACAGTTCCTCGGACAACCCTTCCATGTTGCAGAGCAGTTTACGGGAGTTCCTGGAATATACGTCAAGCTCGAAGACACTATACGCTCTTTTGCAGAGATACTAGATGGAAAATGCGACATGATTCCTGAGCAGTGTTTCCGTAATAAGGGTGCTATCGAAGACGTATACGCTGCATATGAAAAGATGAAGGAAGAGTAATGCCTGCCTTAAGATGTGACATCGTAACACCTGAAGAAAGGCTCTTTTCAGGCGAGGTCTACCTAGCGACTGTCCCTGGTGTTGAAGGAGAAATGGGCTTTCTTGCTAATCACGAACCTCTCGTTTCTGCTCTGGCAGACGGAATCGCCCGTATCCAACTTGAGAAGGACGGGGAGATGCAACGTTTCGCAATTCAGGGTGGATATGTCGAGGTGACTGGCGGCAAAGCTATCATTCTTGCTGATCGTGCACGGAGGGGAACTGAGGTGGACGTCGAAGCTATTCGAGAAGAGCTAGCTGCAACCGAGGTCAAACTCGCTGCCTTATCACCTGAAGAGGCCCAAAAAACTATGCTGCCTCTAGATGTTTCTTGGTATAAAGCATTACTTAGCGCGGCAGAGGCTTCCTAAGCCCTTCGGAACTGTATTACATTAAAGAGAGCCATGCCTGAATGAGGTAGTCATTTCAGGTGTGGCTTTTGTGTCAAGTTTCTTAGCTTTCTAGCTATCTTGTTCGGCCTTCGAACTCCCTTGCTCGACCTCCTTTACCGAGCACAGAAAATCTCACATGACCTCATAAGAATCCACTTTAGTACGGAAGATATCTTTCTACTTCCACAAAGCGGGCAACGAGGGCAATCAGTGAAATCTCCATCGTCTATTCGTTTATTAGCCCCCAATGCTGCTATGATAATAGACACCTCATTCGAGATACAAATAATAGGAGTCTGCGCATACTATGGCATTCGTTCATCTTCATAATCATACAGAATATTCCCTTCTTGATGGCGTAACGCATATTTACGATATGGTGAAAAGAGCAGCCGATCTCGATATGCCCGCCGTTGCTATCACCGATCACGGGGTCATGAGCGGTGTTCCTGAACTATGTAGTGCCTGTGAGAAAGTTGAAAAGGAAACAGGCAAAATTGTAAAACCTATTTATGGGTGTGAAGTATACTTTACCACCGATGAAGAGATGAAGCGCGATACGAAGCCGAAGCTGTACCACATGGTGCTTTTGGCTAAAACGAATAAGGGATACCAT
Organism: uncultured Raoultibacter sp.; assembly: GCA_964345475.1. Lineage (GTDB taxonomy): Bacteria > Actinomycetota > Coriobacteriia > Coriobacteriales > Eggerthellaceae > WRIS01. The sequence goes on along the minus strand of CAYFQW010000011.1, from coordinate 4,725 downwards.
AACCTTATTAAGCTTGTCTCGGAGTCGCACGTCGATCATTTTTACTATAAGCCGCGCACAAGCTTTTCAATGCTTGAGAAATATTCAGAGGGAATTATCGCAACAAGCGCCTGCCTTGCCGGTATTATTCCAAAGCTTTTGGATGCGCATCAATACGAGGAAGCACTCACATGGGCGAAACGATTGGCAAGCATTTATGAGCCAGGCGATTTCTATATCGAACTCCAGGACCAGGGTATTACAACCGACGGAGGGCTTACGCAACATCAACTCAATCACCAGTTAGCGAAGATAGCATCAGAAGCTGGTCTCGAGTGCATTGCAACGAACGATTTTCATTATCTTCTACAAGAGGACGCACGGGCACAGGATATCATGCTTTGTGTCGGGACAGGCTCCGTTATCAACGATCCTCATCGCATGCGCTTTGCTAACGATCAGTTCTATATGAAGACGGAAGAAGAAATGAAAGCTGCCCTCAAGGACTTTGATGAGGCTTGCAACAACACGGTCAAGTTGGCTGAAAAGTGTCAGGTAGAGCTTTCACGAGCGCCTATTCTTCCACGTTTCCCCCTGCCCGAAGGGGAAACTGAGGACAGCTATTTCTATGAAATATGCTTTGAAGGCCTACATCGCCGTTACGGTGAAGACTTGAGCGAGGAAGTTGTAAATCGCTGCGAACATGAAGTCAGCGTTATCACCAAACAAGGGTTCTCTGCTTACTTCCTTATTGTTCAGGAATATATACAGTGGGCAAAAGACCAGGGCATAGGGGTAGGCCCGGGGCGAGGAAGTGCGGCTGGTTCTATTGTGGCCTATGCGCTTGGCATAACCGATCTCGACCCCTTGGAACATAGTCTTTTATTCGAAAGATTTCTGTCGGAAGAGCGCGTTGAGATGCCTGATATTGACGTCGATTTCGATGATGAGCGTCGAGATGAGGTTATTGAGCACGTTAAAGAAGTGTACGGAGAAGATCGTGTCGCCGGCGTCATAACCTTTGGCAAACTTCAGGCTAAAAACGCTATTCGTGATGCTGCGCGTGTCCTCGATTACCCCTACAGCCTGGGAGACAAGCTTTCTAAAATGGTAGGTGATGAGCTTGGTATCAAGTTGTCCGATGCTCTTGAAAAAAACTCTGATCTAAAAAAAGCATACGATACGGAGGCAGACTGTAAAGAAGTCCTCGATGCAGCTTTAGCAATAGAGGGCCAGGTGCGCGGTGAAGGGGTGCATGCCTGTGCGACAATTATCTGTCGCGACCCTATGGCTGATCACGTACCAATCAAGCGCGATACGAAAGGGGGTATTATCATCACGCAGTTTGATGGTCATTACACTCCCGATCTCGGCCTTCTCAAGATGGACTTTTTAGGCCTCAGGACGCTTTCTGTGATAAGCAGGGCGTGTCGAAATATAAAGGACCGTTTCGGTGTTGAGATCGACCCAGGAGGAATTCCTCTTAACGACCCAAAAGCGTTTGATCTGATGTGTGGGGGCAATATGGACGGCTTGTTTCAAGTCGAGGGCCCTCTGTATGTGACTTTTTTCAGTCGTTTGAAGCCTCGCAGCTTTTCTGACGTGTCGGTTTCTATTGCGCTCAATCGACCCGGTCCGCTTGAGTCAGGCGGTGTTGAGAATTATATTAAACGCGCCCGAGGCCAAGCTGTTGTTTCTTACTATGATGAAAGATTAAGGCCTATCCTCGAAGAGACACACGGCATCATGGTGTATCAAGAGCAGATCATGCAGATATCGATGCGTATGTGCGGTTTCACTGCTGGAAAAGCTGACAAGCTCCGTAAAGCTATGGGGCATAAAAACGTTGGAATCATGAGGCTTCTTAAAGCCGATTGGGATGAAGGCGCTGTTAATAACGGCTACCCTATAGAGGTTGCTAGAAAAATATGGGACGAAGCGGAAGAATTCGCAAAGTATGCCTTTAATAAGTCGCATTCTGCGGCTTACGCCGTCTTGGTCATGAGAACTGCGTATTTGAAAGCCCATTACCCCAACGAGTACATGGCAGCGGTTCTCTCTTCTTACATGGGAAATAGCGATAAGCTTATTAAGTATATTGATAGTTGCAAGCACAGTGGTATTCCCGTTATGCCCCCTGACATCAACTCGTCGAATCTCGAGTTTACCCCTCTTGATGAAGGTATCCGCTTCGGTCTAGCTGGTGTGCGAGGGGTGGGGGAGAAGGTCTCTCAAGAAATAATTAAAGAGAGAAAAACCTTTGGCCCCTTTACCTCCCTTCATGATTTTGTAAACCGCATGGATTCGAAATGTTATAGCCGCAAAACACTTGAAGCCCTTATCAAAGCAGGCGCATTCGATTCAACAGGATACACTCGAAAGCAGCTTATGTATTTTGTTGATGAGACAAGTTTGCTCGAAGATACGGCCAAGCGACAGAAGGATAAGGATATAGGGCAGGTGAGCATGTTTGATATGTTTGCCGAAGATCCTGATGCCGGCTTTGACGAGGAAATCCCAGAGCCTGACGGCATTGAATGGGATAAAAAGATGAAGCTTACCTTTGAAAAGGATATTTTGAAGATATATGTTTCAGAGCATCCTTTGCAGCCGTATGCTGACGCTATTGCCCGTATGACGAAATACAGCCTCGGCGATTTAGCTGAACGTAAAAAAGATATAGCTACAGCAACTTTTATCGGAATGGTAGGCAATGTAAAGGAGCGTATGACCCGCCGAAACACTAAAATGGCTAACTTTACCCTCGAAGATACAACAGGGCAGATTGAATGCGTATGCTTCAAATATGAAGACTATAGGGACGTACTTTTTGAAGACGCCATTGTAAAGCTTAAGGCAAAATTCGAACGTACTGACAGAAATAAGCAACTTATGGTATTTGAAGCGGAGGCACTTGAACTGAGCGAGGAGTCTACCCTCCCTCTGGCACTTGAGCTGAGGGTTCGATCCAATGAGTTCGATCAACTTGCTATGGCGCAGTTGTCGCAAATTCTTGCATCCTATCCAGGACGTGACAGCGTGATGCTCTTTATTGTGTATACAGACGGTCGGACTATGCGAGCAGATCTTCCCATGACAGTAGATTCACAAAACCCAGGGCTGCTGTCAGAAGTACAAGACTTGTTTGGAAGACCCGTCTGGATGGCTTCTTAGGGTTTATATGCATACCATTGCCCTCACACTTGCCTATGACGGCCGTCCTTTTTCGGGCTTTGCCGCTCAGCCTGGACAACATACTGTTCAAGGCAGCCTTAACGCGAGTCTTGAGCTTTTATACAAGCGTCCGATATTCACTACCTGTGCGGGTAGAACGGATGCTGGCGTTCATGCCTTAGCCCAAGTGGTAAGCTTTGAGCTTTCGGGCGAGGAAATGAGCGAACGACCCCTCGAAACACTGAGAAGATCGTTGAACGCGCTTCTCGATGACGAAATTTCAGTCTCAAATGTTGAGGAAAAAGAAGAGGGGTTTTCTGCTAGGTTCAGTGCGACCGCGAGGGAGTATAGGTATTTTATCCATACTGCTCCGACGCGTCCCGTATTGATTTCCGATAGGGTATGGCATGTGGGACGCCCGCTCGATCTTGATGCTATGAGGAAAGCCGCTGCTTGTTTGCTCGGCGAACATGACTTTAAGAGCTTTTGTACTGCCGCCTCTGCTAAAGATAAACCGACATGCAGAAACGTGTATGATGTCAGCATCACAGAAGAGGTCATGCTCGGAGAAGAAGTGCTTGTTTTCAAGGTGGTAGGAAACGCCTTCCTGCATTCCATGGTGCGCACGCTTGTAGGAACTCTTGTTCGGATAGGTTTGTGCAAGCGAGAGCCGCAGTGGATGCAAGAGGTGCTTGCGGCGCGTGAACGGTCGGCTGCAGGGGAGACGGCACCGGCCCAAGGTTTATTTTTTTGGCAGGTATACTACGATACGGATATAATAAAACCTTCTCAAGAAGGGTAGACAGTGCTTAGAAGGAATACAGAGAAAAAAATTATCATTGAAGCGGATGATTTGGCTTCGAGAAAAGAAAACCTCGATGTCCTCTCATGGCGGCGTATTATCGAGATCGCTAAGCGCATCCAAGGCCGCGTGCTTGACGAAGAAGTGCAAGATCTTACTCGTGAGTTGATTTCTATAGCGCAGGCCAACACTACATTAAGTAAAAAACTCAACATAGCGACTTCTGAAAGCTTTGTCGATCTGCCCCCGTCCGAACATACAAGTGCCAAGCCGCGATCTGTTGTGAGGGACGTAGTGGAGAATGCGAATCCGGGCTTTTCTGCTGCGGGTATGCCTTTGTTTGATGAGCCGAGCTATATTGACGAAGGGGTACAGTCGACTGGTTTCACCGAAACCGGAAGCAAGGAAGGAGCCTCTCATACTGCATCGCCTGACTCTTCATCATGTAGCCCTTTGTCGCCCCATATTCCATCGCCTGGCTCTTCCATCCCTTCATCGTACGGAGGTGATGAAGAATCTTCCCCGGGCCTCAAATATGTATCGAAGAATGAGGTGCTTGAAAAACAAATCACTACAGAAGAGCAAGTCACTGCAGAAGAGCACGGCGCTGCAGAAGAGCGTATAATCCTCGAGGATACCAGGCCTGCTCAGGATGATGAGAATCTTGAAGATCTGAGGTCTGCTCGGGAGGATAAAAGCCTCGAAGATACGAAGCAGTCTCAAGAGGGAGAAACACCATATACCCCGTCTGCCGAAATGCCGTACTCAAA
>CAYFQW010000010.1:25564-49661 GCA_964345475.1 uncultured Raoultibacter sp. | reverse complement strand
ATTCGAACGTCCGACACCCGCTTTAGGAGAGCGGTGCTCTATCCCCTGAGCTACGGAGGCTTTTCTACATATACAAATTTACATTATACTCTCTTCAGCCAGCTCAAATGCGAAAAAGAATGATTTCTCCTTTTTTATAGCTGTGCTTAGGGGGCAGCACTTGCAGCGGCATCGTCGTTGGAAGTGTCTCCCGGATCGGGTGTGCTTACTTCGGGCGTCAGGGTGATCGTCGTGCCTTTTGAGACAGTGCCGCTAAAAGGACTTTGGTTTTCTACCTTGGCACTCATGTCGGAGCCTGAGCTAATAACAACGTTGAAGCCTTGATTCTCCAGATGCGCTTTTGCTTCCTCAAGGGACCAGCCTCGAACATCGGGAATCGATATTAAGGCCTTGTCAGGATCGCTGCCCTTGCTGATGTAGATGGTAACAGTCTCGCCCCGCGGTGTGCTAGTTCCACCAGGCAGGCTCTGTCGAATCACGAGACCTTCAGCATAGTCGTCGCTATATTCCGATGCGCCAATAGAAACTTCAAGACCACTATCTTTCAGTGCGGATTCGGCATCTGCCTGGCTCATGCCAAGCACGCTGGGTACCGAGGTGTTATCCTTCCCGAGAGAAAGATAGTACGTTACGGTATCGCCTTTGTAATAGCCTTCTGCCCCCCCGGCTGGGTCTTGTCTTACAACATGGTTCTTCTCTATCGTATCGCTGAATTCTGCCTGGCCCGCCTCCCATTTCAAACCGGCACTCTCAAGTGCTTCCTTGGCTTGACTGGCAGTCATATTAGTAAGATCGGGTATGGTCGCGGCCTCTCTGCCTTTCGATACCACAACATTGACCTTTGTGCCTTCCTCAGCTTTTTTCCCTGCGGCCGGGTCTTGGCTGATAATTTTTCCTATCTCGATGGCGTCATCAAACACTTCATCCACTTTTCCGAGCTTGAACCCGCTATCAGTTAGTTCTACTTCTGCGGCCTCAACCGTCATGTTCACAACGTTTGGCACGGGATCTCCTTTGGAGAAGCCTCCCGTGAGGGCATAGGCGCCGATTCCTATCACTGCCAAGGCAACTAATATTCCGATTACAACTGCGGCAGGCTTTTTCTTTCTCCTTCCAACAGTGCTGTCTGCACTGTACATGGCAGCTTCTTGAGAGCCAGTGTTTGACACTGCAGGCATGACAGCTGTTCCTGATTCAGGATATCCTGATGCATTCATAACGGCCGTTTCGGCATTGGCGAAGCCGCCCCTGAGCTTAACGGGATGTCCCGCAATAAACTCATTCAAGGCAAAGCGCATATCGTTTGCGGTTGCGAAGCGCTCGTACGGCTGCTTTGCAAGCGCATGCATAATTATCGCCTCAAGGTCAGGATCGATATTGGGGTTGATTTGTGAAGGAGGAATAGGCTCTTCGCTGACCTGTTTCATGGCCACGCTTACTGCGTCAGGGCCATCGAAGGGAAGGGTTCCGGTTGCAGCCTCATACAATACGACTCCTAATGAGTAGATGTCGCTTGCGGAGGTAAGTTCTTTTCCTTGAGCCTGTTCGGGCGAGAGATAATGAGCTGTCCCCAGTACGGAGGAAGTTTGGCTCATAACCGAATTCTTGGCACGTGCAATGCCAAAGTCCATTACTTTAACATTGCCATCTGGCTGGACCATAATATTTTGGGGCTTGATATCTCGATGAATAATGTCAAGGCGGTGTGCAGCGCTGAGCGCCTGGCATACTTGCGAACCTATCTCTGCAACTTTACGCTGATTAATAGGACCCCGTTCGCGAATAGCTGTCTTTAAGTCGCTGCCGCGTACGTATTCCATGACAATATAAAACGTGCCTTCGTCCTGGCCCCAGTCATAGACATTGACAATGTAAGGGCTTTGAAGGTTTGCCGCCGATGCCGCTTCATGCTTGAATCGCTGGGTAAAGCTGGCATCTGCTGCGTATTGAGGAAGCATAATCTTTACAGCAACAATACGTCCTAAGACATTATCTTGGGCGCGGTACACTTCAGCCATTCCGCCGATGCCTATACGCTCGGTGATGGTATAGCGGTTATTGAAGATTCTACCAATCATGTTTCCGGTCACGTTTCTGCTCCTTTAGGTCACATGTAGCGGCGAGGTATCTTTATAGTATATAGGCTCATAGGATACCTCATTATAAAAGCCCGTGCACTTCCAGGGCTGTTTTTAACACATTATTTGCTTTCGCTGAAGCGGTAGAGCTGTCATCACGATTGCCTTCTTCGATCACGATGGCGATGACAAGATTTGATTGATTTGCAGGAACAAAACCGATAAACCAGCTGTCGGCGTATTCCTTACCCGTCTCAGCGGTGCCGGTCTTGCCGGCTACCTGTACGCCAGGAATAGCTGCAGCATATCCTGTGCCGGATTCGACGACACCAACCATGACATCGCTTAAGCGTGCTGCCGTTTCGGCGCTGAATACCTTACTATAGCTTTTGGGGGATGCAGCGTAACTTTGCGCCCCATCGACATTCGAGATGCTTTGCACGAGATAGGGCTTCATAAGTTCGCCCCCGTTTGCTATTGTCGAGGCAACTAAAGCCATCTGCAACACGGTGACTTGCGGCCCGGCAGGGCTGTCATGCACTCCGACAGGTTGGCCAACCGCCGCCCACGCAGTTTCCCATTCGGTCATCTCGCTGGGTTCAGGCATGAGAGATGTAGCTAAAGGCAGGTCAAAGCTTATGGAGGTATTAAAGCCGAGCTGCTCTGAGGTTTTTACAAGAAGATCCGCGCCGATCTCTACGCCGAGTTGGCCGAAGACGGTATTCGACGACACTTGGGTGGCTCGTTCAAGGCTGATTTCTCCGTAGCCTGTTTTGTTGAAGCTCGTAACGGTTCCCCCGCCAATTTCTATTTGACCAGGCGAATCAAAGATCGTGTCTTCCGATGCTATGTTATTTTCTAACGCAATGCCGAGAGTGACAAGCTTATAGGTAGATCCAGGCGCATACAAAGACTGAGTCGCCCGATTAAGCAGTGCACTCGAATCATTTCCCTGAGCAAGAACATCGGCAAAATTCGCTGCATCGTAGGTGGGGTTGGATGCCATCCCCAAAATAGCACCTGTACTTGAATCCATGACAACGCAAGCGCCAGAATATCCTGAAAGGGCATCTTGGCAAGCCTGCTGTATATCGGAATTGAGCGTAAGGGCAATGTCATTTCCTGGAGTGTTTACGCCGGCCATGGAATTGAATACATCCATCCAGCTCGCAAAATTTTCGGTTCCCGACAGTGTCTCGCTGTAAGAGCCCTCGATGCCACTCGCACCATACTGCTGTGAATAATAGCCAACCACCTGCGAAGCGAGATCTCCTGAAGGATATTGCCGGGAGTAGCTTCCGTCCTCTTGCTTGACGCTTTGTGCTAAAACCACACCGTCGTAGGTTGAGATAGTTCCCCGTTCAGATGTAAGCTGCTGCGCCAACGTGTGATTGTTGCCTGGCATATTTTTGTACTCATCCGCCTTGAAAACCATAATCCAAGTTAGGTTGGCGACAAGTAAGGCGAACATGACAGAAAAAATTACCATGAGCGTGGTGAGACGTTTTCCTAAAGCAATGCGTCCGAGCACGCTGTTCGAGTGCAGAGTGGTAGCGCCTGCCCGCATCTCCCTTTCGACACCCGTACCCTCATCCCCGCACTTCAAAAGGAAACCGATGGAGATAAAGCTTGCGACTAAAGAAGAGCCTCCTTGGCTGATGAAGGGGAGCGTAATACCGGTGAGGGGAATAAGCCTTGTTACGCCCCCTACAATAATAAAGGCCTGCAAAATGATGGTTGCGGTAAGGCCTACTGCTATAAATGAGCTCACATCGCTCTTTGCCCGAGCCGCGGTTACAATGCCCCTAATAGCGAGGCAGAGGTAGAGGAGCAGCACGCCGGCGGCACCAAGCAATCCCGTTTCTTCTGAGATGGCAGCAAAGATAAAGTCACTCTCTACCACAGGGATGAAGCTTGCGTAGCCGCGCCCGATTCCCGCTCCGAATAAACCTCCGTCTGCGAGTGAATACATAGTTTGAACGAGTTGCAAGCCCGTATTCTGGGCATCGGCAAAGGGGTCAAGCCAGGTACTTACGCGCACTTGCACATGGTCGAACATAGACCAGGCTGCAAGGCCGCCGATAGCGGCAAGGATAAGGCCGACAGCAAGGTAGAATTTTTTTCCTGTGGCCGTATAAAGCATGGTGAGAAAGACGAAGAAGAACACAAGAGCACTTCCTAGGTCTTTCTGGAAGACCACGATGAGCAAAGCAATTACCCACATGAGAAGCATGGGGAGCAGTGTGCGAAAATCAGGCAGATTAAAGGGGCCGACACGAACGGTGAAGACTGAAAGCATCTCACGGTTTGTTGCAAGATAGCCCGCCAAAAACAGTACAATGAAGATTTTTGCTACCTCACCGGGTTGGAAAGAAAAGCCAGCAATACCCAGCCAAATGCGGCTTCCATAAAACTCCTGCCCTATGACGGGCAAAAGAGGCGAAAGCAATAAGGCAATGCCTACAATCATAAGAGTGTATTTGTAGTTAGCAATCTTGTCGATATTGCGAATAAAAACAAGAAGCAGGATCATAAGGGCGATCCCTAAAAAAAGCCACATGACTTGGTTGAAGGCTTTATCGGGGGCGAGCCTGGTGACAAAAGCAATGCCAATGCCCGATAGGGCAAACACTATGGGAAGAATAGCAGGATCGGCATTTTTAGCAAACTTTCTTACAGCTACATGTGAGGCTATAAAGCCGGCAAACAGGGCAAGAGGAACTCCAAGGGTGGTAATATTAAGATCGTGCCCTTGGTTTATGGCTATCATGGCAAACATGAGTACTACGATAGGCGCAGCCACACATAAGAGGATAAGTTCAAGGTTTCTTCTTGTCATGGTTCGCCTAGACTCCTCTCTCGGGAGTTCCAGGTGATTCGGCATCAGGGCCTTCAGATATCTTGGAAGAGTCAGACTCGTCGGTCTTTGGATTTTCGGAGCCTTCCTTCGATGAAGAGAGGGGGCTGGTTGTTCTCTCGGCGTCTTCTCGATACTGCTCAATAAGCTCCTGTGCCTCGTCTATGCTGCCAACACGTATGCCTTCCTCGAGACGAGCAGCAACCCCGGGAGAGAGGGTATCGACCTCAATATCGGTACTCTCATAGAGCTTCGATGCTTCAAGTCCAAACAGCTTGCCAGGGATTCCCTGATAAATCGTAACCTTTCCTTCGTTGCTCGCTAAATACGCCGAATTGTCCGTATAATATTTGAAGCTTGCCAGGGCAGCAGCAATAACGAGAAAGAGGGCAAGTATGGTCATGAATGCCCAAGTCCTTACTTTTCGGCGTGATTTTCTTGCGTGTACTTCGCTAAACCCGCTTACATCAGCAACGATGACGGTGACATTATCGAAGCCCCCAGCTGCGAGGGCTTTGTTGACGAGAGCGTCTGCACATAGCTGAGCGTCGCCTATGCGCGACAAGACCTCTTCAATGCGGTCATCATCAACCATGGTGGAAAGGCCGTCCGAGCAGAGGAGCAGACGATCGCCGGCTTCTACATTAATCTCGTATAAGTCCGATTGCATGTGGGGGTCGCTACCGAGGGCCCGCGTTATGACGGATCGATTGGGATGTACCCTTGCTTCTTCAGGAGTAATCTGTCCGAGCTCTATCATGTCCGCCATCAAGCTATGGTCGCGTGTAATTTGTTGCAACCTTCCTTGGTGGAGAAGGTAGGCGCGCGAATCGCCCACTTGCGAAATGACAAGCCGCTCGCCTTCGAGCATGGCTGCCGTCATAGTGCATCCCATACCCTCGCGCCCGCGGTCGTCTTGGGCAGCAGCTATTACTTCGAGGTTGGCTTGTACGACGGCATTCCCCAAGGCCTTACTGTCTGCCTGGTCGGGACTGAAAGCCTGGAGCGTATTGATGGCCACCTCAGAGGCGACTTCTCCCGCGGCATGTCCGCCCATTCCATCTGCTATGGCGAAGAGGGGAGGAGATACAAGCAGACTGTCTTCGTTATACTTGCGTACCTTCCCTATGTCGGTTCGGCTTCCGAAGCCCGCTAACGATTTTGACCTGTTGAGTTTTGACAGTCGTTTTGGTTTTTTTGTCATTATGCGTGCCTTACCCGGATTGCAACATCCCCAACATTGACGACGTCATTGCTTTTGAGGGCGACGGGGACCGTAACGGGATTTCCATTAACCGAAGTTCCGTTCGTGGAGCCCAGATCTTCAACAAAGAGATTTTGCCCCATAAGAGAAAAGCGGGCATGCCTGCCTGAAACATAATGGGCGCCAATGACAATATCGGCGCCAGGATTTCGCCCCACAATAACTGGGCCGTGTACGTTTATTTTCACTCCACGTAATTCTTTCGGGCCCTTCTCCACAGCAAGGGTCCAAGAGCGTTCTTTTTTTCGTTGCCCTTTTACGAGACCAATCCCAGTTTTCATAATGGCAAAAAGGAAAAGGTAGAGCAATGCTACAAAAAGTAGGCGGGCAATAAGCAATACGGCATCAATCACGAGACGATCCTAACTATGCAATCATGGCATATTTCGCTTTGACGACTTCCATGGGCAACGCTGCCATACAGGCATCCTCGGCTTAGACAGGCCAGTCTGCTATGCCTGAATGAAAATAAAATTAGTCATGCCGATGGTGATGTAATCGCCATCTCTGAGTGTATGGGCCTTGATCTCGTGGCCATTGACGAGCGTGCCGTTGGTCGAGCCCAGATCGGCTATCATCCACGTGCCTTGGGGTTCAAGCTTCAGCTCAGCATGGCTCCGGCTTGCGTTGATGTCGTTGACAACGATATCGTTACTATCATCCCGCCCTAAAAGCAGACGTGATGAGGCGAGGTCAATGGCTTGGTTGTCATTGGTGTTCATAAGCCGGGCCCGAACCATTGCTGGGTGAGGGTTTGGTCTGCGATTGCCTGATCCTGAAGCGAAGACTACGGTCCGAGGCTCTGCATACGCCGGCTCTCCTTGCGCCTCTTCAAAGCCGAATCCATATTCAGGCGAAGATGCTGCAGGCTCATATGCTTGGGCATAGGGGTCGGGATCATAGCCTTGATCGTCTAAGCCAAGGCTATCCCTCTGGTAATCCTCAAAGTCCTGGCTATCGAAGGTGTATTCGCCGTAATCTATAGAGTAGTCGATCTCGTCAGCGGGAATGCGGGGAAGCGGTGGTTTTACAGACGCATCACGAGGGGATGTCTCAGGCGTGTACTGTGAAACAGGGCGTGCAACGGGGAAAGCCCCGCTGGGAGCCTGCCCCTGCAACGAATAAGGCCCAGAGGTTTGCGCTCGATTGCTGCCTCGGGGACGGATACCATATCGCTCCATTTCCTCTGCGCGCAATTGCTTAATGATAGGAGAGGCGACAGGTTCGGCAATTACCTCAAACTTGCCTCGTTTGAGGCTTTCGTCAACAATAAAGCGGACAAGAGGTTGCCCGTCCATTACCAGACCCTCTTCCGCTGCCTTTGCCGCAAGGTATGTTTCCGTCTCGCCCGCAAGGGTCGGATAGTATCCAAACAAACGGGTGTCGTCCTCGGAGTTTACCAGTACAGTATATAGAGTCGGTGCATATTGTTTTCCTGCCCCAACAATCTTCTCCCGCCGCATCCGTTTTTCTGCCTTTTTGGCAATTTGAACTGGCGACAGGGGGGAGTCGAATATTTTATTGGCAGCACCTTCGAAGGTATCCTCTATCCTGCCCTCGAATTTAGAGAAAATACCCATCTTCTCTCCTTCGGTTTTTGCATGCATGCTTTGTCATCAAAAAGCTATCTTCCCATAAAAGAAGGCCATGTGCATGCACTTTTACGCAATTGCCATTAATGCTGGCTTCATTATATGGATAAAATGTGAAACTGAATAAAGATTATAAAAAAACGAAAGGAAAACGCTGCAATTCTCGTCATTAATAGTAAGGGTCCTGTAAGACTGGAAAGCACACAATATGTTTCCAGGCTCAGGGCGGGGTGGAGAATACTCCTTGCAGACACCAGATTGCAAGATGAGTATTTGAATTGGAGGTGCATCAGAGTGTGCATCTCCTCTGTCGTTTAGATTGCAGGATTAGGCAAGGCCGGCTTGTTATCTGGGGGTATCTAAACGCATGAAATGAAGAGGGGCTCATATTCAAGTGGTGGGAGATATGAGCCTCATTCGTTTTCTTCTTCGATATTACTGGTGGCTTCCGTATTGCTTTCGCGCATGCCTCATGTCCGCGAGGTGTCCATAAGACAAACCCTAGTCTGCGAGTGTGCTCGTTTCTTCAAGGACCTGCTCGATACGGTCGAGGAGTTCGTTTCTCCCTTGTTTGGTTTCAGAGGAATAGGCGATGATATTGCCTGGGTCTATGTCGAGCACACGGGCAATCTTCGAGAGAGATGCCTGTTGCTTCGAGGTCGAGAGCTTATCTGCCTTGGTTGCAACCACCGTAGAGCTTAAACCTGTTTCACGGATGAGGGCTGTCATCTTCAAATCATTTTCCCCCGGCTCATGTCGAATATCAAGCAAATGGAGGATGTGTACAAGGGGAACAGATTCCATAAGAAACCTGGTCATCGTTTCGCCCCACTGTTCCTTCGTACTACGCGAAACTTCTGCATAGCCATAACCAGGAAGATCGATGAGGTGCCACTGCCCGTTAATGAGAAACACATTGATGAGGCGGGTAAGCCCAGGTCGTGAAGATGACTTTGCTAATTTTTTTCTATGAGTGAGACTGTTAATGAGTGAAGACTTTCCAACGTTTGATTTTCCAGCCACGGCGATCTGGGATAGGCCGCACTCGGGAAAGTTAAAATCTTCAGCAAGGGAGATAATAAATTCTGCAGAATGTATCTTCACTATAGGCCTTTCGTGGGCTGGTGTATGAGAGGTACCGCAAGACTTAGATTATATAGCCTGGAAGGGAGCAAACACACGCAGTACTACCGATTCAATGCTTTTTCTATCACTCTTTCGAGTGCACCGGTGAAATATTCCCTATCTTCATCAGTGAAAGGAGCTGGCCCTCCGGTTCGCCGGCCCTGTCTCCGAAGCTTTTTCTCAACGTGGCGTATCTCTAGGCTCAGATCGATGGTTTCGGGCAGATACTCCCGTCCCCGAACTCCCAGGGCAAAAGCTCCCTTCCCTAAAACCATAGCCGCCAAGCCTATATCTTGGGTAATTACAATATCTCTCTGTCGGAGGGATTCTACAATGAAAAAATCAGCAGAATCTGCGCCAATGCCGACCGTAGCCACTTCAACCCAAAAGCCTTCCGTCTCTTGTTGCGGATCGCTTTTTCTAATGTGGCGTTTAAGGTTCTGGCTTGAATTACCGACGATCAGAACAGGGAGTTTATGTCGCCGGGCCACCTGAAGTGCTTCACTCGTTGTTGGACAAGCATCGGCGTCAATAAGTATTCTGGGCGTATTGTTTTTCAAAAATTCTCCGAATCTCTGTAGACATATGTTAAAGATTGTAGCCGAACAGAGGCAGGTAACCTAGTCCCCTACAGATTTAAACCGAGACAACTTTCAGACTTGCTTTAACGCTAGGCCTTAGGGTAGAGTGTGGTCATTATGAACGATAAAACGAAAGCATATGCTGCGGCAATCTCTTATTCTCTCACGATAGGTTTTTCTTTTTTGTGTATTAAGATTTGCTTGCAACACGCTTCTTCAGCAGACATCTTAGCCCACCGTTTTTTAATCGCAGGTGCCTTAGCCCTCGTAGTATTGTTGTGTAAGAGGGGAGGTTTGAGCCTGTCGAAGAAGGATCTTGTACAGGTGTTCGGCCTTTCTCTTTTTTACCCCCTTTTATTCTTCTTACTTCAAACTGTCAGCCTTGAATATATACAAACCGTGGAGGCAGGAATCATTCAGGCCACCACCCCCATATTCACCCTCATCTTTGCCTTCTTTATCCTCAAAGAGCGCATCACTTTAAAAACGGGCAGCTTCGCATTGATTTCAGTAGCTGGTGTGATGTTTATCATGCTTATGAACGGCGCTTCCCCCGGGGCCTTCAACCCCCTCGGGACAGCCCTGATTTTTGGCGCAACGATTTCCATGGCGCTTTATCTTTCTTTTGCAAGAAAATTGACCCGGAGGCTTTCGGTATTCCAAATGACAACAGTTATGTCGTTTACGGGCTGTGTGGTGTTTCTTATCTTTGCTTTCGCCCAGAGAGGGTATACAGGTGTTACAACAAACTTCTTTGAGCCCTTCACTCACCCGATGTACGTTTTGGCTATCGTCTTTTTAGGCACCGCATCTTCGTACCTCTCTTCCTTCCTTTCGAATTACACACTTTCCAAATTGCAAGCTGCCAAGATGAGTGTGTTTAGCAACCTCGCCACCGTTGTTGCGCTCTTTGTCGGTGCGGTTTTGCTAGGAGAAGGATTCCACTGGTACCACGCGCTGGGTTCTGCCTTGGTAATTGCAGGTGTGCTAGGGATGAATATGTCCCTACCGAAGCGAAGAAAGAAGACGAAAACCACGTCCAGCTGATGAAGGCCTGCGTGGTAAAATGTGTCAGCCATATATCGTTTCTGGAAAGGGGTTCCTATGCCTTTGCGTAACCTGCCAAGCGAAAAACCCGCTCTACTGGCCTCTCTTATACAAGCTCGTCCCGGGCAAGTATCCAGCATGTCTCTTTCAGATGAAGAGGGAGTGGACATGACGCTCTTTGCTTTTGCTGAAGGGGAAGACGTGAGCGAAAACTCCTATATCGGCGACACCCTGTACTGCCTTGTAGAAGGTAGGGCCGCCGTAGTTTTTGCGGAGAAGACTGTTGAGATGGGAGCTGGTGAAGTGCTTATGGTGCCTGCGAATACGCGGCATGCGATAGAGGCAAAGGGCTCCTTTAAGGTGTTGCAGCTGACACTGTAAGCCGTCGTGGCTCAAGCGGTAGGGCCAGGTATACTTGATAACACGAGCGGAGTTATTTTACGAAAAAAGAGCCTGCGGCCTGATAAAGAGAGCCTGCAGTCAGCAAAAGGAGAGGAAGAATCGATGAGTGAATTAATTCGAAATATTGAACATGGCTTAGTATTTGAGGTAGCGAATACGGTTGCTATCGAAAAAGGAAAAACGAATAGCCTTACACTTTCCCGCACGCCAGGATGCAAGATGACCATATTTGCCATTGACGAAGGCGAGGGCTTGTCAACGCATTCTGCCTCTGGAGATGCGATGGCCTTTGTTTTGGAGGGTATGGCTGAGATGACCTTAGAGGGTGTCACAAGTGAGGTATCGGCGGGTGAGGCAATCATTTTGCCTGCAGACATTCCCCATGCCGTGTATGCTAAAACCCCGTTCAAGATGCTTTTGGTTGTGGTGAAATAAAAGAGAGGCAAAAGCGAGCTCTTCTGCTAGACGGGATCTATATAGTCCTTGTCTGTGTCTGCGCTTTCGTTCCCAACTTTTAAGGGTTTCGCACTATCCCAATTGGCGACGATAATCCCCGCGCAGATAACTATAACGCCTATGGCGTGTAGGACAGTTAGGGATTCTCCCAAAATGACTACGCCGAATATGACTACAACAGGAAGCTCGGACCCCGTCATGATGTTTGTGATGCCTATCGAAACTAGGGGCGAGTTTTTCATGATCAGAAGGACGGGTATGATCCCTGCGGTCAAAGCAAGGGGAACCACATAGATAAACAGACCAGGATCCTGCAGTGCAACCGTATAAAAATTCAATGAGACGAGGCTTGCAAAAAGTGTCTGGGAGACTACGGTCCAAAAGGTTCGAGTAAGAGCAGGGACTTCTGTTTCAAAACGAGCTGAAGACCACAGCATTGCAGCATAGAACATAGCTGCGGCGATACCCCACATCAAGCCGACCGGAGTAATATTTGTAGTCGATGAAAAAAACCCGGCGGCAAGCGGTGTCCCTGCAACGACGAGGATTGTCGCTGCTATTACGCGTTTTGAGGGAAGACTGCGCGTGAGGATGCAATCAAAAAGGATGCCTATCCACACATATTGAAACATCATTGTTACAGCAAAAGAAGTCGAGGTCAAAGCCACGTTTTCATACATGCATACACCGCAGGCAAAGGCAAAAAAACCAATTATCATAAACTTAAAAATTTGCTTAAACTTTAGTTTTACTCGCTCGCCTTTTTTGTATTTGAAGAGCAGGAGGACGCCAAGGATAAGCATTGCAATCAAGTACTGGCCTGTCATTAGTTCGGCTCTATAGTAGCCAGCATAATTTGCAAGTTTTATAATGGTGAGGTACAGGGCATAGCTACATCCTGCCAAACCGAGCAATATCGAAGCCCTAAGGGTTTTGTTCATCCGCCGTCCTTCCTGGGGCAATCGCCTCAGTATAGCGCAACATTCCTCCCGAGGGACAGCTTTTTCGGACTTGCGCCTTGTTTCCTCAGAAGTTCATCGAGGGGCTCATACAAATGCCAGCATAAAGATTCGGGTTGTATTAGAGGGCTAGCCTCAGACCGTCCGAGGCCACTTTTATTCGTCCTTCGTATTGTTCAAGACACAATTCGAGCTCTTTGAGCGTAATCGGCTCATCGTAATGCATAGCAAGATGCGTTAAATACACCGTCTTCGCCCCCAGTGAGATACCTTCCTCGATTGCTTCCTGCACGCTATGATGGGTTTCGGGCGTCCAGCACTTCTTCCAGTACGTGGCATCGAGAATAAGCGTGTCAACACCGCGCACCTGCCGTGCTGTTTCTTCTGGCAAAGGCCCCGTGTCACAAGCGTAAAACATATCTTTTTCGGGAGAGGTGATAAGAAAACCGAAGGTCCCGGGAGCGTGTGCAACAGGGAGGGCCTTGTAGTTTATTCCATCATATTCTAGGGTTGAAAAGGGTATGATTTCCCTAAAGTCGAGACAGGGTTCAAGGTATTCGAATTCATTCCGAATACTCTCGATCGCCTCCCGGCTGGCATACAGGGGAAGTTTTTCTTGGGTGACGAGGCGAACCATGTATTCAAGCTCCCCGAGACCTCCGACATGATCGAAGTGAGCGTGGGTGTATAAGAGGGCATCAACAGTCTGTATGTTCTCACGTATGAGCTGATGCCGTAAGTCGGGAGGGGTATCGATGAGTAATTTTTTATTGCCACTCACTAAGATCCCGCAATTTCCTCGGCGGGCACGAGGGTTAAGCCTCGCCTCTTCGCAAGCAGGGCAGGAACAAAAGAAAGCAGGAACACCACAGCCTGCACCTGTCCCTAAAAAGAGAAACTCATGGGAGGAGCTCTTTTCGTGTTGTTCTCTATTCAAGGGCTTCATACGGGTACCGCCTTACTCTCGTGTAGGCCTTTGGCAGGCTTTCTCATACCATATCACTCTAAATATTAGTGTTTTTTCTAATCGTTTGAGTCTACTACAGGCAATACTCATATAATAGGTAAGACCGATTACAGAAATGTGTAAAAGGGGAGCGTTTTGCTGCGAGCGTATTCTAAAGTGTATAAAAAATGGGATATCGTTCGCGGTCGACAAAGGCTAGACAAGATGAGAGATTTAGTGCTGATAGGTTTACTGCAAAGCTTGATTTAAATCCCTTAGTGCGATGCGTGCAGTTTGGTACTTCATTAAACTGGGGCCTGTTGCCTATAGAAGATCGCTCATTTTGCGTAGCCTTTGCAAAAAGGACGTTTTCTGTATGGCACGAACTGTAATACAAAGCTAAGAATGTAGGTTAAAAAACGAGATGAGTAAAGGGGAAGGTAGATGACGGAAATCGATATCCATGCCGATGGTGTCGAGATGGTAAAGTCGCTGTGTTATTTTTGCCACGCAAACTGCGGTGTCCTTGCATATGTCAAGGACGGCGATGTAATCAAGATCGAAGGCGATCCTGAATATTCAAACCACGGTGCCTTATGCTGTCGCGGGACTAGTGCACTTTTGCATGTCAACCATCCTGCCCGAGTCAACCACGTGCTTAAACGTGCGGGCGAGAAGGGTGAAGGAAAATGGGAGAAGATCCCATACGATCAAGCGATACAAGAAGTTGCTGATAGACTCAACCAGATTAAAGAAGAGAGCGGCGCTGAAGCGGTGGCCACTGCGGGAGGTACTACCCGTACCGATGACTGGGCACGCCGTCGTTTCTTGAATCAATTCGGTTCGCCGAATGGTTTTCACAACGCACTTCTTTGCTGGATACCAACGTTCATGGCCGAAACCTGTGTTGCGGGATGGTCTCCCTTTGAGACAGATCTTGCCAGTGCTCGCTGTTTGATTCTGTGGGGTATGAACCCTGCGGCATCTACACTTGGCGGTATGGACGGGTACACCGACTTACAAAAGGCAGGGCTCAAGGTTATCGTAGTCGATCCACGCTATTCCGAGACGGCTTCCAAGGCTGATCTCTGGTTGCCCTTGCGTCCCGGCTCCGATGCAGCCCTCGCACTTTCCATACTGCATGTAATCGTTCACGAAGGCATGGCCGACTATGAGTTTGTAAACGAATGGTGCTCTGGCTTTGACGAGCTGATGGAACATATTGAGGGCTACACCCCCGAATGGGCGGCTCCTATAACTTGGCTTGAGCCTGAGCAAATTCGCGAAGTTGCTCGTACATACGCCATGAACAGACCTGGCTGTATTCAGTGGGGTTGTACTTGGGATCAACTTGGTCGTTCCTCGGTCACTATGAGCCATGCTGTCGCTTTGATTCGTGCGGTCTGCGGAAACCTTGACGTCCCTGGTGGGGATGGCATGCCTGGTCCTGCAATAAATTTTTTGACAGACGAGGAAATGGAAGCAAACGAATGCCTGCCAGAAGAGCAAAAGGCCAAACAAATTGGGTCTGACAAATTCAAGCTCACCTCCTGGCCAGGCTATGAACTTATAACGAAAAATGCGAAACGTACCTGGGGTAAGACCTTGCCCTCTGAGTGGTTCTGTGAGGCTCATGGACCGAGCGTTTTCAAAGCCATCCTGACGGGAGACCCTTACCAGGTTCGTGCACTCATCATCAACTCGACAAACCCCGTCAACTCTTATGGCGATGCCAAGATGACGCTCGAGGCTTTGAAGCAGTGCGAATTTTTAGTAACGGTTGAATACTGGATGACGCCTACGGCGCTGTTCTCTGATTACATATTCCCCGCTGCTGGTGCTCTTGAGCGCCCCACGATTATCACT
This sequence comes from uncultured Raoultibacter sp., assembly GCA_964345475.1. Taxonomy (GTDB): domain Bacteria; phylum Actinomycetota; class Coriobacteriia; order Coriobacteriales; family Eggerthellaceae; genus WRIS01. Next base: position 34,488 of record CAYFQW010000010.1, on the reverse strand, counting down.
CACTATGGCGCAACCGACTCACTTATGGGTGGCAAGCGTGCCATACAGCCTAAGTATGACCGCCACACCGATATGGTGTTCTGGCGTAAGCTCGGCTTAGCTTGTGGACAAGATCCAGAGATGTGGCCTTGGGAAACTGAAGAAGAGGCCTTTTATCACATTCTGAAGCCTCTTGGACTACCTATTACTAAGTACGACGAGTTTGTCGATAATTATCGCATGTACTATCCTCCCTTGCGTCAGAAGAAGTATATCGAAAATCAAGGCTTCTGGACCCCTTCTGGGAAGATTGAGTGTAACTCGAGCATCATGCGTCAACTTGGGTATACAGGAATGCCGACGTATATGGGATGTATCGAAAACGAAATCGATACACCAGAAATCGCGGAAGAGTACCCGATCGTTCTTACCACGGGCGGTGGCTTCATGCCTTACCATCACTCGGAACACTTCCAAATGGAGGGTATCCGCTATCTGTATCCCGATCCTTACTTCTCTATAAATCCAGAGCTGGCAGAGAAGATGAAAATCGAATATGGCGACTGGTGTTGGATCGAGACGCGTCGCGGCCGTATTAAGATGAGGGCAAACGTAGAGCCTGAAATTGATCCACGCGTTGTGTTTGCTCCGCGCGGTTGGTGGTTCCCCGAGCGTGATGGCTCAGCTGATCTCGACAATCCTTTCGGTTGTCTTGAGTCGAACGTAAATGTTCTTACCTCGGTTGATGATTGGGATTGTTGCCCGATGGGTGGTTCTTGGGCAAACCGCGGCCTTATGTGCAAGGTCTATAAGTGCGGTGATTTCGATAAAGAGTATAAGAAAGAGGACACGCTGTTCTCCATTCCAAGCTCATCTCCTGAGCCTGGTGTTCACATGATGCCAAAAGATCAACCTCTTGCTCGCGAGCCTATTCCCTTTGATGTTCCCGAGCCAGACATTGAGGTTCCTGAAGGATATGACTGGGTATGGCAGAACAATACCTTGTATCAGAAAGATAGTTTCTTCCGTCTTGATGAGTCTGGGTGGCTGATTAATCCGAGAACCAAGGGATATCACGATGCCTACACAGGCTGGCGCTACGACGCAGCCAATGAATGCTTGGTTGACGACGAAACTGGAAAAATGTACACGATGGATCGTGAAGAAATTCCGTTTATTGCAGGAATTCGCTGTCATCCAGGAGTCGAGGTTGCCCCCTACGATATTCCCGAGAGCCTTACGTGGAACGTAGAGAAGGGCTGTGCTGTGCTCGGTGATAAGCCTTACGTATACAATCCCGAAAGCGGCTGGCTCATCAATCCTGAAACAGAAGTGTTGCACGATGCATATTATGGCTATGCCTACGACGCAGAACGAGCATGCTTGGTTGACGAGGCAAGTGGCCGGTGTTTCGATTTGAGCTACAACGAGATTGTTACCGAAGAACCCGATGAAGCAACTCTACCGGATGAAGCAGCCGCATCTGAAGACGCTGCTGCAGCCGAGGAAGGAGAATAGACTATGACGCGTTATGCGATGGTCATTGACAAGCGGCGCTGCATAGGGTGCCACTCTTGCACGGTTGCTTGTCGTACTTGGAATGACCTGCCCTTAGATATTATTTATAACCCAGTGGTCACGGAAGGAACACAGGGCACGTGGCCAAATGTGAACCGCGAATGGACCCCGCTCCTCTGCATGCATTGTGAAAACCCACCGTGCGTACCTTGCTGTCCCACGGGAGCAAGCCAGCAGGATGATGACGGCGTCGTTTGGATAGACTACGATAAGTGCATGGGCTGCAAAGTGTGTGTAAATGCATGCCCCTATGGTATGCGCGATTCCTCAAAACTTGAGTCGCGTATGCATCGTTTTGCACGCAAATGCACCTTCTGTCGCGAGCGACGTGAAATGGAGCCCGGGTCAGACCCTTATTGTGTACAGACCTGCCATCAAAAGGCCCGTATATTCGGCGATCTCGATGATCCGGACAGCGAAGTGTCTAAGTTGGTCGGTTCGCTGAAGACTGAACGAATCTTTACTGAGTTCGGCACCGAGCCGCAGATATATTATATTCCCGAGTTGGGAGGTCAAGGATAATGAAACGTCATTATTGGGAGATGCCCATTGTTATCTATCTGTTCTTAGGTGGTCTCGGGGGCGGCATCATGTTTCTTGCCACCATATTCGATTTCTTTATTACCCCTGGGGCCGGCATATTGTTCGTGTGGCCCATGTTCATCGCTTTGCTATGCTTGGCGGTAGGTAGTTTTTTCCTCGTCTTCGAATTGGGACAGCCCTTGGCTTTTTGGAGGGTTTGGACTACCGCAAAGGCTATTATTAAGTGGGGTGCAACTCTGCTTGTTATAGCTATGTTATTTGGAGCCTTGTGGTGGGTATCGTATCTACCTTGGGGCTGGATAAGCGGCATAGCTGGCGCACTTGCCGGAGGCCGTGGCCTCTTTCTTGCTGTAGCAGGTATCTCGGGCTTCGGGATTATGGTGTATACAGGAATCATGCTTTCGACACTTCAGGCCCATGCTTTTTGGGCAACCCCTGCTTTGCCAGTTCTCTTTACCATATCTGCAATTTCGACCGGCTGTGCAGCTGTAGCGCTTGGCCTCGGCGGATGGCCTTTTGAGTTCAGTCTTGAGTATGTGCTTGTTATAGAGACTATTCAGAGCCTTGTTCATACTGTCGATATCATACTTATCTGTGCAGAGATCGTGGTCTTGCTCGTTATGGTTCTATCGTTTCTCGGAGCAGGGAACATCACAGCTAAAGCTGTCGCTCGCCGTTGGGCTATAGGAGAAACCGCACCTTTATTCTGGGTCGGTATGATCGGCTTTGGCCTCCTCCTGCCCCTCGGTTTCTATGTATTCGCTACAGGGCCTGCCGTAGAGATTATTGCACCCGTGCTTGTTCTTCTCGGCGGCTTCTTACTTCGCTATCTTTGCGTATACTCTGATGAACGAGCAGAGATACCGGGAGAAAATCGTTATTACGGTCGTGTCGCCGACGGCAATGAGAAGTTTGTCTCCAAGTGGCAGAACAAAGAGAATTTATACTAGAGGTATTAAGCTGGAATAGTAGAGCATCTCAAAATTCTTATGTGGTCGATGAAAGGGGTGGCGCATCATGCGCCTCCCCTTTAGCTAGGAGAGACTATGAGCGCAAAAGTGTATTTAGATTTTTTAACAGGGCAGAGCCCTGTTATACAAGATCCTTCCATCGAGGACGACGATCAGACTTGCCGCGCGTTTTTTAGTTCAAACTCCGACATGGAGGGGTCGTCTTCTTCGGAGGAAGGAAGTGATTCGCTCGCTCTGGAGGACCGCTCAGAAAAAGACTTTTATGAAACTAAGGTGGAAGGGGCAAGCACTCTGTTTTTTCCAGGCTGCTCGTTGCTTGTTTTTGCTCCAGAAATCGTTAATAAGATGTACGAGCTTTTAATATCATACGAAGGAAAATGCGGCTTAACATACTTATGTTGTGGGAAGATCCTTCAATATGAACCAGACTCAAAAGAAATAAAAAAGACCCATGAAAAAAATCTTGCACAAAGCTTCGGCCTCAATGGTGTAAAAAAGATAATTGCTGGATGCCCTAACTGTGCAAAGACTACGCAGGAGATTGTAAAGACCTATGGCGATATCGGCGACATCGAAGTCGTAGCCCTTGCAACTTATTTAAAGGACAAGGGCTTGAAGATAGATCCCAACAGCCTTGCGCCATATGCCTTGCACCAAAGCGGCGATGATGGCAAGATCCGTGTTTATATCCATGATGCCTGCCCCGACAGGGCTTGTGAGGGGGCTTTTGGCATGGGTATTAGAGAAATGCTTTCAGATAGCCATATAGAGATTACAAATCCAGAACTTAGTATAAAGTGCTGTGGTTCGCCACTTCATGCCGTAGGTCTGAGCGAGCGCGCAAACACCATGGCTGCAAAACAAATGAGCAACGCTGCTGCGAAGGATGCCGACGCAGTGATTGCCGGGTGTATGAGTTGCGTTCAGCAACTAGGAAACGGCGGCTCACACATACCGATACTTCATTATCTGGAGCTTCTGCTCGACATGAAGATTTCTTGGGACGATGCCTGGCAGCAAGTGGGCACACGTTTTTTATTTGAGCCGTACCAGGGGGGAAACAGGTCTTTTGCAGGCCTGGGAGATGCGACTAAGCTCACAAAGGAATAAGATATCTGTAATGTCTGATTTGGTGAAAAAACCGACGAACTGTCATTTTTGTGGGTATCTGTGTGCGTTTATAGCGACCGTCGAACATGGTCGAGTTGTAGATCTTGAACCCGATCCGAGCCGTTATCCTTATGATGAATCCATTGTGAGAGGCTGTAGAAGGTGGCGCACGAACCTTGAATTCATTGATGCTGGTACACGAATAAACTATCCCCTCAAGCGCGTAGGTGAGCGAGGAGGGGGGCAGTGGGAGCGTATTTCCTGGGACGAGGCAATCACGTCTATCTCCGAGGAACTAAAAGCTCTCATCAAGGCGTATGGCCCAGAAACACTTGCCAGCGCTATTGGAGGTCCCCATGCTAGCTTTTGGCCCCTGCACCGCTTTATGAACCTAATCGGTTCACCTAATAATATGGGAATAGGACAAATTTGCTGGAACCCACGTATTTGGATGGATGTCTTGAGCTTTGGGTGGACGGTCGAGGCTGACATGCGTGCAGATATCACGGAAGCCATAGTTCTTTGGGGAACAAACCCTGCACAATCTGATAATTCGGCATTTTGGCGTTCTCTCAGAGCCTTCTCTCAGCAGGGAATTCCCTTTATTGTTATCGATCCGCGCTATACCCAGACAGCCAGGCTTGCAGAGCTGTGGCTGCCTATCAAACCAGGGACAGATTGCGTGCTGGCACTCTCTTTAATTCACGTGATTATACGGGAGGGTCTTGTTGACGAAGACTTTGTTGAAACATGGTGCCATGGATTCGATGAGCTTAAAGCGCATGTTTGCGATTTTACTCCTGAACGCGCAGCTCAGATTTGCGGTTTGAAGGCTGAGGATATCGAAAAAGCAGCCATTTTATTCGGTAAAGCCCGTGCATCCGTGCTAGTTTCAGGTAGAGGGCTTGACCAGATCGGACCCGATGTTGCACCTACGCATCGTGCGGTATGCTGTTTGCGTGCTATAACGGGTAATCTCGATAAGCCAGGTTCCTGCATCCTTACTGAAACAAGCGACTTTGAGCCTGAGGTCAGTCTTGAGATGAGCCACCGGTTGTCACAGGAGCAGCGTGACTTGTGCCTCAACACAAAATATTCCCCCCTCCAATGCTATTCGGGCTACGATCATCTAGCGAAACTGACCACAAAACACGGAAGAGAGCTTCCGCTCCGATATATGACCTCAGCCCATCCCGACTTAGTATTGCGCGCTATGGAAACGGGTGAACCCTATCCTGTCCGTGCGTTGATTGTCCAGGCCACTAATCCGCTGCTTACCTATGCGGATACGCATCGAGTGTACAAGGCCCTTATGTCTCTCGATCTTTTAGTCGTGCCTGAATATAGTATGACGCCAACGGCAGCCATCGCAGACTATGTGTTGCCCATTGCCGGTGCTATTGAACGACCGGTTATGCAAATCCATGGAGGGGTTGCCAATATGGCCTACGGAGGCCCTGCGGCCGTAGATCCCTATTACGAAAGAAAAACAGACTATGATTTTTTTCGGGAACTCGGCCTGCGCTTCGGTCAAGAAGAGGAATGGCCGTATGCCACACTCGAAGAGGCCTATGGGGCTTCTTTAGAGCCTGTCGGACTCGATTGGGATAGCTTTTCTTCGTCCGGTTTTTATTGGAGGCAGCCTGGGAGCCTGAAGCATGAGCAAAGGGATGCAACAGGCAAAGCCCGAGGGTTTGCAACGAAAACGGGGCTCGTAGAGCTTGCAAGTGAAACCCTACCTGAACTTGGGGGACAACGGCTACCTATGCCTTCCTCGAGATTTTGGCCTCAGACAGAAGAAGAGATTCCTGTTCTCGCTGCTGAGGAGGTTTCATCAGAAAGAAACGTTCCTGACCTGCCCTCCGAAAAACACGATGCGGTTGTCGATGAGCTTACTTTAATAACGGGGGCGCGCAAACAACCGTACAATGCTTCAGTATTCCTCGACAACGCCTTATTTCGTGAATTATACCCACATCCACTTGCGGAAATGAGCGAAAATACTGCACGCTATTACGGGCTTGTTGCAGGAGATGAGATTTTAGTAAAAACTGAGAAAGGACAGGCCCTATTTTGGGTCAAAATAATAAAAATGCGAGATGGGGTGCTTAGCGTTGATTATGGATGGTGGTATCCTGAGCAGCCGCTTAAGCTCCCAGAGCTTGGAGGTATATGGCAGTCGAACGTTAATACCCTGACCGACTGCTCAATTGACTCAGGGGAAGAAATGATAGGAACTTGGTCATACAATGCCATATCCTGTCACATTGAAAAAGTAGATAAAGAAGAAGCATAGGGGAAAAGATCCCGCTGTGTGCTGACTATAGATGTGAAATATATGGACGTGAATCCTATTCCAAGAAAGAACCTCAATATACATGAGGGAGGATATAGGATTCGTCTTGAAGCATATAGAAGGTATTACAAGTTTTAAGAGATGACAAAGATTTACTAAATTTGAAAACAATACTAGAACGGAAGAGGAGACTCTGGAGCAATGAAAAAACACGCATTATTGATTTTTAGCAAACCCCCCATCCCGGGAGTCGTAAAAACAAGGCTTACGAAAGAACGGGGTGGCTTCTTGTCAGAGGAGCAGGCAGCAGAGTTTTTCAAGCGAAGCCTGTATGACGTGAGCGAGCTTTGCATGCATGCATTGATAGAGATGCAGCGTGAAAATGAGGAACTGCTCGCAAACGATGACCAGGCCGAGGCTGTAACCTATGATTTCTTCGTTTCGACAACCCCACTCGAAAATGTTGAAGTTATGAAAAATACGTACGATGAAATTGGTCCCTGGCCCATGGAAATACACTATCTTTCCGATAAGGGGGCTACCTTCGACGATCACTTCGACGACGCTTTCCAGCAAATATTCGATCTAGGCTATGAAAACGTCGTTTCAGTTGGAGGCGATATTCCAACTCTTCCGAAAACCCACATCCAACAGGCTTTTGCGTGGCTCGAGTATTTTCAGGGACTCGGGACGCCTGGATTTGTACAAGCGCCTTGTCAGGAGTGCGGAACTTCGCTGGTTGGCTATAGTTTTGATACGCCTATCAATCATCAAGGAGTGTATTACAACTTGGATGGAACGGCTGCCCTTGATGCCTATGTCGAGAAACTGCAAGATAAGAATATTCCTGCAGCCTATCTATCTCCCATTTCAGACGTGGATGAGAAAACCGATCTTGCGCATGCCATATCATGTATACGTGCGATAGATCAGGCAGCAGAGTCGCAGCCAGGCCTGTTCGTTCCCCGGCGTGTTTTAGACTGGATCGACTTCTTAGGCTTGAGGGTTACAACGCCACCTAATCCTAACCACGATCCCCGTCAGAACATAGACAAATAATATTCTGAAATGGAAATAGAAACACTATGACGATATCTAAGGAACAAAAACAGCTCCATGAGACTCTAGCGCTCTGCCCGATGTGTCTCAAGGAGCTTCCTGCAAAGGTATATGCTGATGCTGACAGCGTAGTGTGGATGGAGCGAACGTGTGCAGAGCACGGCATATTCACGACGCGTATCTGGCCTGAGGCTAATCATTACTCCTGGCTGAGGTCTCTCTCCTTTCCAAAAACGACACCTGACGGGGTAACCTCGTCGGATAAGCCCTGTCCTTTTTCTTGCGGCTTATGCGGCCGTCATGAACGCCGGTCCACTTTGCTCGAAATAGAGGTTACGCAGAAGTGCAACCTTCGCTGTCCCGTATGCTTCATGAGCGCTGAGGACGGAGAGGGCGACCCAAGCATTGAAGAGATAGACGACATGTATGAAGCAATTATCACTGCTGTGGGTGCAGATGGGGCCGTCCAGATAACGGGCGGAGAGCCAACCTGTCGAGGCGATCTTGCGGATATTATTTCCCTCGGTAGGGAGAAGGGCTTTTGGGGTATAGAGATAAACACTAATGGCCTTGTCATTGCATCGCGGGATGGGTACCTTGAGAAGCTTGTAGAGGCAGGGTTAACAGGAGTGTACCTTTCCTTTGACGGTCTGACAGGGGATGTCTATGAAACAACCTGCGGTCGTGATATCTTAAAAGAAAAGCTCAAGGTTGTTGAGCGCTGCCGAGAAGCAGGGGTTCAGTGCGTTTTGGCGATGACTATTATTGCCGGTGTCAACGATGAGCAACTCGGTGACGTACTCCGTTTCTGCTTGGATAATGCTGACACAATTGCCGGTCTGGCACTACAGCCTGCTTTTACATCGGGACGGTTTAGCGCACAACGAGCTATGCCGATGAGCATGGGGGATGTAATTTTTTATTTGGCCGAGCAAAGCCAAGGCCTCATAGAGGCTTCAGACATGTGGCCTTTAGGTTGCTCGAATCCCCTATGTAGCACAGGTACGTTTCTTGTACAGACTGAAGATCCCGAAACGGGTGTCAAGTTTACCCCTGCCACGCATTGGCTTACTCTTGAAGAATATCAAGCAGAGTTTAACCCCTCGAGCCCCCAGGGATCCATATTCCTGGATATTCTTGCCCGTAAAGGAGTGTACGTCTCTTCAGGCTTGTCTATCATTATCATGAATTATATGGATGCTGCATCCATGGACATCCAACGTTTGCGTGAGTGTAGTATGGTTGTTGTTTTACCTGATGGCAGAAGTATACCCTTCTGCTCGTATCATTTGACCGACCTAGAAGATGGAAGACGTATATATCCACCTTGGGGAAAGCCTGAATTGTATGAAGGGAAGTTTGTTTAAGGTGAGCAGTAGAGATGAAAT